>NZ_CALSOK010000015.1:0-183990 GCF_943787955.1 uncultured Paraglaciecola sp. | reverse complement strand
TATAGGCACTCTTAGCTCCGACGTCTTTTGCAAAATACTTTGGTAAGGTTGCACAACTGTAGCTTGTGGACGCATCGATGAGGCATTTCGTATGATCAGCAAAAACATTCCCATACCAGACTAAACCTTTGTTCCAATGTTGCGTGAAATAGTCCGGTTCTTTGGGCGTCGCCAAACAAATATCCGGGTGTTGTTCTAGGTAACTTGCAAGTTGAGTTGTACCTGCCTTTTGCGCACCCAACAAAAACACTTTGGGTTGAAATTCTTCCATGAGTAAATACCTAAAAATTAAATAAGGAGATGTAGATTAATCGGCATAAATAGTAAGTAATGCAATTTAGACGTTAGTGGTAGTATCCTTTTTCTTTTAAGCGATTTTTCAAGCCCATAAGTGGATAACCTTTGCGATAAGCTAACTCTGCGTGATGGTGAGCCTCGTCATACTTTTCCATATCTGTATGCAACAGTCCCAGATTGTAATGCGCCTCAGGATTATTGTCATTCAATCGTATTGAGCTTTTGTAAGCCTGCAATGCTTCGCCATATTTTCCTGCTAGATGAAGGTGCAGTCCGTAGAGCATTCTTACAGTTTCATCATCCGGTTTGAAATACATTGCTCGTTTAAAGTAACAATCGGCTGTATAGGCTCTACTTGAACGAGGTTTATTCAAACGGGCGTATTTAGAGACTGCAAATAGGGCCCGGTGATAATTAGGAATGGCGCGCAAGGTATAATCAATGTCGCCCAAAACTGACCCACTGTTTTTTCCCTTAATTAGCCGCTCAACATCAGTAGTAAAGTGGGCGCCTAAGTACTGCGGGGAATTTTATCAGCATGCTTAGGGTTGGTAAAATCCCAAGGCCCATAAGCGTTTGCTAAAGGTTTACCGGGCACTATCCCGCATGATTTATTGTCTTTGCTTTGTGCCGCAAATGAAAAGCATAAAAAGATCATTGATAAACTGAGGGGGAAATAACATTTATCCAAAAACTTCAAGTGTTTCATGTTTCATCCTTGCTTAAAAAAGTCTAAACGTTTTAAATAGACTAACCTTGAATCTCCAGTTTACCATTTTGACGATTTCTGTGAATAAATCAATATTATATATCGCTTATCACTATCCGCCTGTGTTGGGCAGTAGTGGTGTGCACCGAACTCTGGCATTTACCCGTTATTTACAGGAACGCAGTTGGAATGTACAGGTAATATCAGCGTCACTCAAAGCTTACGATGATTGGTCGCAAGAACAATTCTCGTTTATACCTAAAAGTGTAAAGGTAACGCGGGCTTACGCCAGGAATGTGACAAAACACTATTCTATAAGAGGTAAATACACCAAGTGGATGGCGCTGCCAGATAAATGGCAAAGTTGGATAGTTGGTGGGTTTTTATCTGGCTTAAAGGCTATACGCAGTCATCGCCCCCAGTGTGATTGTTTTCTACCTACCCCATTGCTTCGGCCCATGTGATTGCTTATCTTTTACACAAAGCAACAGGTATTCCCTGGGTGGCTGATTTTAGAGATCCCATGGTGCAAAACAATTACCCAAAAGACAAGCATCAGAAAAAAGTCTGGGAATGGATAGAAAAAAAAGCGGTAAAGCATTGTAAGAAAATCATTTTCACCGCCCCGGGGGCACTTGAAACTTTATAAAAGAACGGTTTCCACTGGTTGACGAAAGCGTCTGGCAACTCATTCCTAATGGTTTTGACGAAACCATGTTTGAGGGCTTAGAGGTATCTTCGGAGCCATCACCACAACCAGCAGGATTAATTCGCTTATTACATGCGGGCATTGTTTATCCCAGTGAACGTAACCCTTCTGCATTGTTTAAAGCCATTGCTGAATTAAAACGAGAAAATAGACTCAGCGCCGAAAATTTCCAGTTGTGGTTGCGCGGTACAGCACATGATGAACATTATCACGCTACATTGATAGAACTCGGCGTTGACGATATAGTGATGCTTAAACCTCCAGTGACCTACAAAAAAGCACTACAAGAAATGTTGGAAGTTGAAACTTTATTATTGTTACAGGCAAAAAATTGTCACTATCAAGTACCCGCAAAGGCATATGAATATATTCGTGCCCGTAAGCCGGTATTGGCATTAACAGAAGAAGACAGTGATACCGGTCAGCTTATTAGTGGGGCAGGGGCGGCCATGTTAGCGCCTCTGGATGATGTAGAAAAAATAAAAAACGTACTACTGAAATTTATCGAAAAAGTACGAGACGAAAAATTCGAATTTTTATCAGAAGATAGTATGATGCAATACTCCAGAGCCTATCAGGGGAAGAAATTCATTAAGCTGATAGAAGACGTTGTGGGCTAGGATAATGCACATGTTTGTGTGCTGAGAATAAATGAAAGGGAATTCATCCATGTCAAAATGGAATAAAATACAATCTGCAGGGACGTTGCAGCACTTTTTATTCAGGTTTTCATCAAGCTGACCTGCTTAAATCTCTCTGTCTTTTGTCACAAGAAACGCCGCAGATTGCCGAAAATGAGAGTTTTGCGGTAATCGTCTTAGGCAGAGTCAGGCCGATTGACCAAGATTATATTGCGTCCTCAGCGGCACAGTGGTTATTAGAGCTCTGCCAGCAACACCCAAGGGATTATTACGCTAATATTGCCGGCTTTTTCAATCTCATTTTAGTTGATAAAAAGGCAAGTTCATTCTCGTTGGTACAAGATCACATTGCTTCAAAGCCATTGTATGTATGTGAACCAGAGAGTGGTCATTGGTTAGTCAGTTCTTCAAATCGTTTGCTTGAAAAACAGCTTGGCAGTGAGGCACTGAAGTTAAGCCATCAGGCAATTTTTAACTATTGCTATTTTCATTGCATTCCCTCTCCCGGGAGCATTTATGAGGGCGTAAGTAAGCTTTCTCCCGGCGAAGGAATTTAGCGTCTTTGATACGAACCAATCAAAGAGTCAAAATCGTTACGTCCCCGAATACAATTACACCGATGCAGCTCTGCCGGTGTCATATGCCGCCTGCCAGAAAGTAGTCGATGATGCCGTCAGGCGTAATATCAGTGACAAAACCGGCGCATTTTTGAGCGGTGGCTTAGACAGCTCGACCGTTGCCGGCATGATGGCCAGGCACCAGCAGAAACCCGCTACCTTTTCTATAGGGTTTGATGCGAAAGGCTATGATGAAACAGAATATGCTGAAATAACGGCTAAACATTTTGCTACCGAACATAAAGTACATTATCTAAAACCCGATGAAATAGTTGAAAACTTTGTTGAAGTGGCGGGATATTTCGATGAACCTTTTGGTAATTCATCAGCCATGGCTGCTTACGTTTGCGCTCAATTCGCCCATAAGCATGGTATTGACGTTATGTTGGGTGGCGATGGTGGTGACGAGATTTTTGCCGGTAACGAACGATACGCTAAGCAAAAAAAGTTTGAATTTTTCGCCATGGCACCAAAAATAGTACAACAACTAGCCGACACGGCGTTTGCTCAGTCGCCACTCTCTTCTATACCAGGTTTTAGTAAAGCAGCCAGTTATATTAATCAGGCCAAAGTGCCACTGCCTGACCGCTTAGAAAGTTATAATTACCTTAACCGTTTCCCCCTTGAGCAGATGTTTGATGCCGATTTTTTGGCCTCAGTTGATATAAGCGCGCCAATCGAATTACAGCGCCAACGTTTTGCCGAATGTTCAAGTGAGAATACCTTAGAAAAAATGCTTTATCTGGATTGGAAGTTTACCCTTGCAGATAACGATTTGGTAAAAGTCACTCAGATGTGCAACAAAGTGGGTATCGATGTGAGATATCCCTTGCTAGAAAAAGAGGTCGTAAATTTTACTTGTACCTTGGCACCCGAGGTGAAGTTGCCTAGGCAAGAGTTGCGTAAATTCTACAAGGGCGTCTTTGCTGATTTTTTATCATCGCGAACCATTAGCAAGCCCAAACAGGGCTTTGGTTTGCCTTTTGGGGTATGGATGAAGACCGAGGAAAAACTCAAAAGCATCACCCACCAATGTTTGCAGGAACTAAAAAAAAGACGCATATTCCAGCCAGATTTTATCGACCTGGTGTTAGACAAGCATGATTCAGAACATTCCCATTATTACGGTGAGTTAATTTGGGTGATGGTTATTCTTGAACTGTGGCTAAGCAGTAGGAACCGATAATCATGTTAGCGCATTTTACTTTAAAGTTACTGAGTAAATTATCCGGAAAAAACAAATTAAGTATTTTGATTTATCATGGGGTACTGGCCTCTTTTGATCCACTGCGGCCAAACGAACCCACTATTAGCTCGTTTTCTTGGCAAATGGAGGTCCTAAATAAGTATTTTGTCCCTCTGTCGCTGCCCGAGGCCTTACGTTTGTTACAAGCAGGCACTTTGCCTACCAATGCAGTGTGTGTCACCTTTGATGATGGCTATAAGAACAATCTCGAAGTAGCACTGCCTATCCTTAAACAGTTTGCTATTCCGGCCACCGTGTTTGTGGCCACCGCGTTCAGTCAGGGGCAGAACATGTGGAATGATAGGGTACTTCAGCTGTTTGCTGACAAGAGCATCACCACCCTCGATTTAAGCATTGCTGATTTAGGTGTGTGTGAATTCGGCGACTGGCCAGAGCGTAAACAACTTGCTAATACCTTATTAAAAAAGCTTAAGTATTTACCCATTGAAGAAAGGCTAGAGAAAATTGCCAGGCTATACAGAGCGAATGGGGGTGTTGAAGCACCCAGTTTAATGATGACACCTGACGAAGTTAAACAACTTTCTGATGCCGGTGTTTTAATTGGTGCCCATACGGTTAACCACCCGATTTTGAAAATATTACCTGTAGCGCAGCAAAAGCAAGAAATACAGCAGAGTAAAAGCCTACTAGAACAATGGACGGGTAAACCGGTTACCAGCTTTGCTTACCCTAATGGTCAAGTTGGGGTGGACTTAGACGAGCAAACTGTAGAGATTGTTAAAGAGCAAGGTTTTGATTGCGCCGTAGTAACGGATTGGGGTACCTCAACTCATGCGACCTCTCCTTTGATGCTAAAGCGCTTCACTCCCTGGGATAACACCCCCAATAAGTTTCATATGCGCTTAGTTAAAAATCAACTAATGGCCTAGTTTTTTGCTTAAAAAGGGATAGGGATATACATATGCAAACGGTATTCGATTGGCTTCCAGAATCGCTAAAGTGGCTGGTTTATTCAGTTTTAATCAGGTTGTTGATTAAATCTCCATCCCCTGAAAATAGCCATAAACTGCAGCCCAGTGATGGACACCAGTGTTGGCTGTTTTGCTCGACCATTGGCGAAGTGAACGCTTGCAAGCCGCTAATTGACGAGCTGTCTACTCGCTTCAATTTGGTGTTTTTTACCGATCGCAGTAATTATATAGCCACATTTAAACAGCTTTACCCCTCTGCGCATGTTATTTCCCTTGAACAGCTCGGTTCAGTGCAAACAGTAATAGACCATTATCAACCGCAACAGGTATTTATATGCGAAATTCCCGCTTTACCTAATGATGCGCCTTGTAAGCTGTCATACGACTTTTTACGCAAAGTAAAAAAGGCAGGTACCAAACTGCATCTGATTAACGCCTGGTTGTATGACTACGGCCCTGCCTGCCGCCAGGACAAACTAGAGAGGCTGTTGTTTCGTCAGGAGTACGTAAAGTTATTTGATACGATTTCTGCACAAAATGAAGATGTGGCCAGTCGGCTAATCGAAGCTGGCGGGAAAAACGTAGTGGTAACCGGTAATATGAAATTTGATGCTTTAACCGACTCAACAGTAAAAGTTAAAGATCAGATTTCCATGGCATTGTTGGCACAATATACACAAAGTTCCAAACCCACTTTTATTGCCGGTTGTGTGTCAGGATTTTGGGAATATGAACTGGTTATCCCGGCCATGAGGTGGGCGCTTGATCGCGGCTTTGAGGGGCATTTTATCATAGCGCCACGGCATCCTGAAAAGCCGGAGCATTTGGCTAAAATAGAACAGCTATTGACACAGTACAAACTAACCTTTGGATGTAAATCACAACTTGAAGAGGGCGTAGATTTTCCGTTTCAGGTCTTAGTTTTAGATACCATAGGTGAACTGAAAAGTTATTATTCTGTCGTCGACTGTGCCTACATTGGACTAAATCACAATGTACTTGAACCCCTTGCCTTTAATCTGCCCCTGGTGGTTACAGGTAACTGGAATCAACAGTTTCCCAGTTACCCGGTTTACTATGAAACTAAAAAATTGGGCTTGTTACACGAGGTGAATTGCGCTGCGGATATAGGTCAGTTTATTCTCGACAGTACGAAAAAAACACCGTCATCCAACGATGCCGCCAACAAATTGCAAAAATTGGCGGGCGCTACGGCTAAATGCAAACAGAATATTAACCGGATACAGCCATTGTTTTAATTCCTCAATTTTTTAGTAAAAAGTCATGGGGTCATACTGGTTCTGATAGCTAAAGAGAAAATATAAATATATGAAAATAATGAATATTCTACCCTGGAAGTTGCGCAATATTTTTGACTTAGCCCACAGAAAACATGCCCTGAATAAGGCTATGCATAAATTCCTGCAAAATCCGGAACAGTGTTTTAATGAGCAAAGTTCACTTCTAAATGAGTTGTTTTACGGTTGGGGTAATGAAGCCTGGAGCGCGGAAAATGAATACTTGCTGGCGTGTATAAAACAAGTGTTTGGAAGTATTAATTGTTATCGCATTCAGACACTCGGCAAAGCCTTCGCAAATCGAAAAAAATTGCTACCCTGCTTATGTAATCCGACTCATCATTGGTATGTAAGTCACAAATGAGCGCGGGTACATAATTCTACTGCAAGTTCACTGGTACTGGACAGCATAGACGAGTTAAATAGTTTTCACTCGGTTGCTGATTCGACCTACATGGGGAAGGATCATAATGCGCTGGAACCATTAAGTTTCAGTCTTCCCATAGTGGCAACCGATAACTGGAGTGGCCAATTTTCCAGTTGTCCTGTTTATCTGGAAACTAAGCGACTCAACCTTATACATGAAGCCGCTAGCGTAGGACCGATTGCTCAGTTAATGTAAATACGACTCCTGGGTTTCATCGAACACATAATATTTCGAAGATCCGTGTTAGCTGGTGCGAGCAATAGTCGTGTTGCTAATATAAACAGTGTTATGACTAATTTTTAATGAGGATGTTGTAAAAATGATTGTGCTTGACTCTCAGAAAGTGTGTTTTATATGCGCACCTAAAAATGGTACTCATACATTATATGGGCATTTAGGTAAATTTGGTGGCCGAAGAATCGGTATGTACCATGAATCAGACAAGCGATTAATCCCCAGAAGTAAACTCAGTTTTAAACGCTATAAAACCTATTTGGTTTGGCGTGAACCGGTTGAAAGGGCCGTCTCCCTGTATAAAGATATTGTTGTTAGAGAGCAGGAAAAGCAACGTGTTGTCAAACATCCGGATTCGATATTGCGGCACCAAATGATAGCGAGTTTGTGCCCTGACTTTTCCAAATTTGTTGATTTCCTTACCTACTCAAATAAGTTTAACGATGATTATCTGTTTAAAAATCAGACCTGGTGGAACGCTATGGTTGAGCCTACATCAATTGTTCCATTAGCGGATTTAAATGAGCTTGTTGCAGATTTAACCGGGCAAGTACCTCAAAAGCTACACTCTACTGAGTCCCTTAAAACGCAAGTGGTGCCAGACGAAGATGCCATACAAAAAATACGACTTAATTGGGCATTAAATGATTATGCTCTGCTAGATCCAAATTAATGAATTTGAACTAAAGGCTAAACATTCCTTCACCGAAGTGCAAGCCATCTGTGTATGTTAGGTACGTCAACCCTGCAGTGCCGCTAATGGGCAAAAGTGAATTGGGGTAATCTTAGTCGAATGTCACCTGTATCCCTTGTCGCTTATATGTCCTGTAGGAGATTTTCAGGCCCTGCTTATAAGGATTTACCTTATCATCTGGTTTCCATTTTACTACTAATTAATATCTGGTTCACACGTAGTGTAAGTTCAAAGGAAATTTCCTGAGGAAATAGTAAAATACCATCTGCTAGTAAACAAATATGTCCCGATAAAGGGCGAACAATCATATCCTTAATAATCACATTTTAAAGAATTGTCTGATTTCCTCACCAATACCCGCTCACAAAAAACAGCTTACTCTTGTTTTTTGAGCGTTTACTGAATATATTAGAAGCCCACATAGGGATATTGTTACAACTAATCAACTTTGGTGATCAAATGGAACGGACTAAACTAATTTGGTTAAAAAAACCTAAATGCGCGGGCACGTCCTTTGAAACAGCACTGCGCGAACTAGGGTGCATATATTATGTAGACCAAGATACCTGCTTAGCGGATCTTAATAACCCATTGCATAAAGTAATATGCGTCAGATCTGGATGTGGGCCTAACGGTAAGACTTGGAAAAAATCATCTGATGGCAGTTATGAAATAGTTTATTCAAGCGGTATTAAAAGTACGCTTAAACGAATATTTAAGCAGCCATTTGAACCGGTGAAATTTATGCTGGCAAACTTCCCTGATTTTTTTCACTCACATAAAAAATTCGCCATTTTGCGAAACCCGTTTGATAAATTTGTCTCTTCCTGGAAGTTTCTTGAAAGTACCCGAAATATGGATATTAAAGATTTACTAGAACATTTACCTGACAAAATTGCGTTTATGGACTGGTTGCACATCACCAAAACACAACATGATTGCCTATTTGATCACAATGGCAATTCTATATGCGATTATTATGTGTATATGGAACTGGACTTAAATGAACAGCTGAATAAAATGCTATTATACGCAGGGATTGACGAAATAAAGTTACCACATAAGCGTAAGTCAGCAAGAAGTCACTGTGCGGAGCACCTTGAGGAATCATCGATTGCGGCAATATTGCAAATATACAGACAAGATTTTGATGATTTCGGTTATAGCCCAAACATTGAAACATTGGCACCTGAGCTGCCAAATCACCAATTGCAGATAACTTAAGCTTAAAATCAACCTGTTTTTATATGATTACGGATAAGTTCGATAGGCTTTTCTATTGCGATGGTGAATAACCAGGCTTATAAGAATATAAGCGGCGTGGCCACAAAGAATAATACTAGACTTCTCTTAACAATCTCTATCTCAACAAGTGAAAACAGGGTAATAACTATAATACCTACTTGATAGTGGATAAGATAAATAGGAAAACTAAATTCTCCAAGCCAGCCATCAACCTTTTTGCTGATCAAGGGCAGTGACTTTTTATTTTTAAGTGAAATTATCATTGTTACGCATAGGCCGAAATTGGTGTAAAAAAACAGGCTTTTGGACATTTGCAGTAGATTTCCTATATACCAATTGAGAAGTATTAATCCTGCAATTAACCAGGGCAGATAAGAATAGGAGTCCAGTTTTTTATACAGCGGATGGTGTTCAATTGTCTCTCTGTAATGATAAATGAGTGCGCCTGTAGAAAATGGCAGTGAGGCAGCAAAGACCGTAAAATACCTATGATCCCAGCCAAACTTCATGACATACATGACTACATGATAGCTTGCGCTGACTAAAAACCAGCCAATTACAACTTTTCGATATTTTGACAATCCCAAACCAATCCCAATATAAAAGAATATTTCAACAGTCAATGCCCATGCCGGTGGGGTCAGACGAGGTTCTTCTCTAAAGGGAAAGAAAAGCGCGACATTATTGAATAGTTCTGAGAAGTTGGCTGGCAGTGCAATGGCACGGTGAAACTCACGGGTAACTTGTTCACTGAGTATTAAAATGACCGCAAGAGAGAACAAAATAGATACCCAGTACATTGGGTAAATACGCAGAAAGCGGTTAATCGTATATTTGTACTTCCCTGATCTGCTGTAGCCATAATTTTGCTGCATGATAAAGGTCATCAGATAGCCACTTAATGCGTAGAAACCAAATACAGCATAAGCTCCAACGGTTGGGATGCCACCAAGATGTTGAGCTACGACCATGAGGGCCAAGAAGGTTCGGTAAGTTCCAAACATAAGTAATTCCGTTTGTCTTGTTGAAGGTGGCGTTACTAATCAAGCTTTTAATAGCCTTGAAAATAAGCCTAAGTTTTTGTAATCGTATCCAAATCGTGCCTATGACAGTTCATATTCAAACATTTCAATATCTTTGCCATATAAATCAATCACTACCTGGCTACTTTCATCATCGTAATAGTCTTGATATCGTTTAAACGATGGGAAAGATTTGCCTGTCCCAGTTTTGAACGTTTCTTTTAGAGCGCCAAATGTAGATTGAGGCTTTTTATTCCTTTCACTTGATTTGTTGACATGGGGGACGTTCGTTGCCGGTAGAGCCATTAGTGGGCAGGCACGATCGAAGTCTTCCTGGAGTGACTCAAATTTACCAATAAAGTCGACAATCATTTTGCCGTTTTTATCAACTACATACTCATATTGTGGGCCGACAAACCAATATCTTTCCTTAAACACCTTGTTTTTGAATTCTTCTGTAACAAAGGTTTTAAAATCCATTTGATTTTTGTATCCCAAGTATTTGTAGAAAGAAACTAGACGGTCCCAGGGATTTCGGACAATAGCAAACTTAAAGTATTCTTCGTATTGTTCCTGCGTCATGTATTTGTATTTCACGTATTCCTCTGCTTTGAGGTGTGCCAGCCTTAGTGGTCCAAGTTCAGGGTGCTCATTGCGGCGCAATAATAATGGTGCTCGAGTTTCCCAAGTCAATTCAAGTAAATTGATAAAAACGTGCTCTATACTCTGCCCCGCATTTTTAGGAATATGCACAAATACACATTTCTGGTGATGGCTTATCATTTCTTGGTTTTCCTGATTATTAGCAATTAACGATGCTTGTCTAACTAAGGTTTACGCCCATTTTCTTTGCTATTGGTTTTATTTCATCATAAATAGGGTGCTTAAATGCATAAACTAAATATATCCATACCGGCAAGGCAAATATAGCGCTAATAAAGATATTAAATACACTATTTAAACCAAGATAATTTATGACAAAGTCAAACGTAACGACAAAAATAGCAAGACAAATGGTGATACTTACCCATTTGAAAAAAAGTCCTTTTAGCGACCGTAACGGTATATCAAAGTCATCGCGCGTTATCGGGGCAACAAATGCAATCCGAAAAAAGGGTACGATCATTAGCGCCCCAAAATTGAATACATTTCGTATTCCTTTCAAGCCAGGTAACCAGGGCGTTTCAGGTTGTCGAAAAACGTTGGACACGACAATGGTCGTAATACAACCCATCAAAGAACCAAAGGCCGGGCTAAGATAACTTGAACCGTAGTAGGCAAACACAACCACTGACATACTGCCTACTACTGCACTAAATACATCGATAATGGCAACTTGCTTAAACATCAACTTACGTTTCAACATCGACAGGTTTAGCGTACCAAACGGAATAAATACCAAGTTGAGTGCAAGTATTTTGAATACTCCTGCAACTTCTTCACGGCCATAAAAATCAGCTACAATATCGGAGAATACATAAGTGAGCGTCGCCAATAGCCAGCAAATTGTGATGGACATGGCAAATGCAGCACGAATGTATTCAGGCTTCAAATTTTTGTGTTGAATAATGTATTGGCCAATACCGAAGTCGCGAAAAATTTGCAGGAAGCCAAAGCCTGCAAGTGCAATTGAAAATAGCCCAATTTCTTCAGGTGTCAGCAGCCTCGCTACCCAAACCACAGAGACAAAACGCACGAACACCGTGAGATAATTCGATGCGAAAGACCAGCTCAGGGCTTTTTTCACAGACATCATTTACGCTGATCCAGTATGTTTGGTAATCGAAATATTCGCGACAGTTTGGTTGAAAATTAGTAAAGTGCCCGCAATCAATTTCGGTACTAGCGTTAATAGTGTTTGAAAATCATGAGTCATCACCAGGGCAAAGTCTCAAAATTAATGAGCGCTTTTAGCAGTTGAATCGGTTGTTTATTAAAACTTGATAACCACAGTTTATCGATTTCGAATATTGCTTCAGGTTTCTGTGTCATTTCATTCGTCGCTTTGTTTAACAATTATTTTTACTCCACCTTTTTCGCCCAGCATTATGTTTAGCTTATCCCACTTGCCTTTATCATAAGCGGGTAGAACAGGAGAGATGAAAAGTAATTTTTGTTTCATCGGACACCTATAGAATACAGAATCATGAAATTTACCTTAGTTAAAAACGATATCGCCAAATGCTATTTTAATCCTAGTATTTTTAATACTCGATAGATTTTACGTTTTAGCTTAAAAACTATACCGGTATTTTGTGTTGGCCAGAATTTGTGTCGTGCTTTCCACGCCACATCATATTGGTCAATGGCAAACCACAGATCACTGGTGGATTGTGGATCATAACGTAATGGAAATTGTGCTTTGGGATCAGCGATAACTTGCTGATAAATAACTACAAATTGCTGGGCTCTTTCTTTTGGTTGCCAATAGGTTTGCATCCAATCATAAGTGGCTTGTTTTATATGGGAAATCAATGCTCTGTTTTTAGCAAGGTGAAACAAAACATTTTGTAGCTCTTCCAACTTGGTATTAATGATTGGCGGGAACTGCCCCTGTGTTAGTTTCATTGTTTCAGCAATGACGCGGTTATCGGCAAAGGTCAGTACTATCGTTCCACTGGCGAGCCCTTCCAGCGCGCTCATGTGATAAGAGCCTGTGACCAGATCGTCGATGACAATATCACACGCAGCCTTACGTTTAAGGCATTCATCAAAGGCGACTCTTTCCATTATGTCCAATTCAACGTTAAGACCCTGGCGATTGGCTTTGTGCATAAAATTAATTAATAACCTTTTTGTTTCATGGTATCCCTTTGTATCCCAACGTTTCTCCCTGGCAGTTCTGAAGTTTGAGGGGGAGTAACCAATTCGAATAGTGTCAGAAGGTTCACTTGTGCTTCGGGTAAAGTTGGTAACCACATTCGGTATGGTTTTGGCCGTCGGGTAATACCGTTCTTGAAATTGGCAAAGTACAAGTTTTGGAATGGGGCAATCATCTAACTGCTGTCGTGTTATTTTAAGATAACTACAAATAGAGTCAGGATTAGAATGAAAATGCCTGACCATGGGCATGTCTTTATCCCACAGTGCCTGAAAATCTATCGGCGTAAATTTATCACAATCTAAACCTACAAAGTTGTGCAAATGTAGTAGGTCAGCTTTTTCTAATAAAGCCAATATTTCAGCTTTATGCTCAGACCAAATAAGATCTGAAGGAAAACTTAGTTTTGAATAGCCTTGTGCATCTAATACTATCGACCTTGCCGTCACTCCTTCTAGCATATTTAATGCCTCACATATCCGATAGGGGGCTGCAGCAAGAGGGGTTAAACAAAAATGTAGTATTAACATGTTCCAATTCTCATATTTTAAAACGAATGATGGGATTAACTAATATTTAACTTTGAGAGGTAAAATTCACTTACCTGCTTATGGGAATCTTCACAAAATACTGCTAGTTTGGCGGATAATTGCTTGTCTTTTGCACACTCAACGATATGTTCAAATAATAAAGTATCATTGTCTTCAAGACTAATAGCCCTTTCAAGTTGCAAATATTCACAATAACCAATCACTTTATGTCGGGTTTTTATGGGTAAAATATTAGCGCCATGCAGCATACCCACGAGTAGTGCATGTAAACGATCGG
Source organism: uncultured Paraglaciecola sp. (assembly GCF_943787955.1). Classification (NCBI taxonomy): domain Bacteria; kingdom Pseudomonadati; phylum Pseudomonadota; class Gammaproteobacteria; order Alteromonadales; family Alteromonadaceae; genus Paraglaciecola; species uncultured Paraglaciecola sp. The sequence goes on along the minus strand of NZ_CALSOK010000015.1, from coordinate 170,270 downwards.
AAATCACCAAATCCAATGATCTACTTAATTCAATGAATTCGCTGCTGGTATTGGGGAAAGTAAAACTAAGCCTGGGCGTATTGCGGTATTTATCAACCAGATGTTTGAATAATTGGTAGTCTTCATAGGTGTGAGTAGGGTAGATAATCAATTCGCTTTCTAAGGCCTTACTGGCAGAAATGGCTTGATCGACAATACGACACGCATGGTCAAACTTACCCGCCCAACTGGTATGCAAACATAAACCTATACGTTTTCTATTCAGTCTGTTGGCAGACGGCCCTCGCCAGCTAAGAAAAGCACAATCGGGCACTAACTGGGTATTATTGAAGCCATTGCTGACCAAATATTGCTGAGTTTTTGGATCCCTAATGCCAATCTTCTCCATACCTGAAAAGAGCTTTTTAAGAAATGGCACATAGTTGATATCTGGTTTGAGTGAAATAGGACCGTAAGCAAAAGGTTTTTTACCATCTTTCGCCAGATTTTTGGTGTAATCATGAATATCGAAAAATGAATAAGGCGTATGCATTTCGCCGCCAACTGACACAATGGCATCGAAAAGTTTGGGATTTAACGGTTTTGACTTAGCTCTGAAAATTTTACCTAAAAAAGTGAAATAGGTTTGTGCAACAAATTTCTCCAGATACGGGTACTTACGACACCAATGATCCAGCAAAGCAAATAGGGCGAATCTGTGTGGCAAAATACTAACATTGGTTCCCAGGTTAATTTGTTCGGCACAAACCACACGTCGGTTGTAACGAATAGGGTAGGGAAATACATCTAGTTGAGCGGCAGGTAGCTGCTCGGTAATAAAGTCCGTAACTGCCCGCAATATGTAAAGGTCACCTATATTGCCTGAAAAATTTGATGCCAATACGGCAATTCTCATACTTAATCCTTACTAACAGTCCTGCGAAGTTGTTTAATTTATCAAGAGAAACTAATTTAAATATAATTATATAAGCCAAATAGTGACTAAAAAATACAATAGTCACTATTTAATGTGCTAAATAGTTTATCCCGGTGTTCGTGTTATTTATTAATCTTTTAAAAATTTTGCCAACCGCCAAATTACCGGTTGGGATTCTAACCATACCTTCAGCTTTTTGTCGGCTTTATGTATAACTTCGAATAAGGCATTGTCTTTAATAGCAAAAAGGTCGGCGGTAAAGTTAATATGCCGCCTTGCGACAGGCGTTGCGGTTCTGGGGGACACAGCATGGATCGATTTTTCACTGTTTATGAATAACACTAAGGTATTGGCTTCATAGACAGCCGTTTCGACTACCTCAACTTTATTTGCCTCTATTTCCATAGGTAAGTGATCAACTTTAATCTGCTTATTCTTTGGGTAGAGTGTACTGGGGTCTTTTGCCGTGCACACATCCAGATTACTGCCACTTGAGTCATCCTTTTCATCACGGAAGTATAATAATGCTGCGTATAATTCAGTGGGTCTGTCTATATGCGGTCCTCTTACTGTTCGGGCCTTTTCCGTATAGTTAACGTAAAACTGGCATTCAAGAGACACATCTGCCTGATGGTTTACTGGGTTTTTCGCTGCACCCATTTGCCTTACTGAAGTGGTAAATTTGTTCAGCGGTTTATTGTAGTGTTTGCTTAATTTAGGGTGGGTCTGTGCTATTACATCGCCAAATAAATTGACTATATCCTGATAAAACGCCTGCGAGGTGTGGTAAGCCATAAACTCCTTCCACAGAGGTGTAATAGCGTCGTTTTTTGTTGCTAAACAGGCTGGGTAATCATACCAAGTATCTTTTTTCTCACGACCATTAAGTACCAGAGCCGGGTTGGGATATTCATCAGCCAATTGTTTGAATATTTCCGGATCAAGGGCATTTTTGATGACCAGATGGGGGTAAGGCTCGGTTTTCACATCCAATGTACTGGTATTGGACAGGATACTTAGCTTGTTCTTGTTCATGAGATACTCCCTATCTTATGTTTTTAGTTTTTTTACTAGGTTAATACCCCTGCGCACAAGGGCATTCTTATACCAGGTGACATGTTGTAATTCACGGGTAGTGGAATCAAGGCGTGTGTGCCACTCCATTACTCTGCCATAAAATTCAATATTACTGATTTCACTGCAGCGCTGAGCATAATATTTAAGCATTTCTATTTTTAATTGCAAGGCAGGTGATTGCTTACTGAATGCTTCATTGTAGGTGGTTTTAAGAATGATGAGGTTTCCATTTTGACTGACACACAAATCAACTGCCACAATTTTCTCGTTGATTAGGTAGTACCAACAACAAGCCTGATTTTTTGCGGCCAATCGGCTTAGCATATTGGTGTAGTAACGCCCTTGGTCATTATCAGGAGCAACTGCTGTACCGTGTTGTGCTTTCCACCCTTGACTCTCAATTTCACCGTATATACGCACCGCCTCTGCTATGTCAGTAGGCTCTGACATGCACTTTATGCCTAAAGTATCACCTGCCTTGGCGGCACGATTAATCACTTTATTGTAATTTTGCCGTAGATTTTTGCCCAGGGATTTGAAATAGTCATCAAAGTCAGGGGGAACTGGGCGATTACCGGTGGTGATGTATGCACTGAGCTCGAAATCGCCTGCAGGCGATAAAAGCATATCCCGCGTGTCGACTTGCAGAAAATCAATGCTTATGACCAATCCGGGTAAGCAGCTGGCCAAAGCCTTTATAGCAGGGGGATTAAATTTGTGTTGCTCGCTTAGCCATAACGCAACCGGGGCTTGGGAAGGCATGACCGTCGCCCATTGAAATGCCCCCGTCTTACGAAAAAAACCCGCCATTTGCAATTTGCCGTCAGTCTCACCTAATGCCAGTAACTCATCACCGTCGAAGAATTCTTCTATTAAGGGCTCTACAAAATCTGCATTAAGGATGGCCAAATTTTGGCTTTGTCCATTGAGTTCATCCCATGCCTGTTTATGTTGAGCAAAAGTGTTAGCCGGATGTAATGTCCACTGCATAACTTTATATTTCCCCCAATTCTGTTATTGATTGAATGAGGCCATTCATTTCCGCCTTTGACATCTGGTGATGGCAAGGCAGCTGCACCAGCCGTTCTTTATAATCTGCGCTAACGCTGCAACTCGACTCTGCTATTTCTTCCCAGCGCAATACCTGTATCCCTTTCATTCTTAAAGCTTTGAAATACTCTACATCATCAAGTAAAAATGGCAGTACATATGGGACTTCATTCGTCTTTAATTCAGTATAAAGTGACTTACCTGCCTTGCAGTTTTTTAGTTCACTGATGAGGTATGCGAAATTATCTCTTCTACGCTGCTTAATTTTATTTAAACGGCTGTATTTTGCCAACCACTTTGTATGTCTGTAACTGGCTGCATGTTTTTCATCGGGCATAAAATAACGAAACTTTGTTGCATCGACGGAAGAGGCTTTAGAACGTGTTGAATTAGTATTAGGTTTCTTAAACTTTAACAGGCGCTGGCTAATGCCTAGAGTGTGTAGTATCCCTTTTATTTCACTAAGCCAACTGCGTGGATACAGCGTTGGCAAGCTATGTTTTGGTATGTATAAACCACCGCCATCAATACTGGGTAGCAATTTATTGATGCTGCATATCTGAGCGTCTGCTGCTGATCCTTCAGTGAGGATGTTGTTGTGAAAAGCAAAAAACGCATGAGCACAGTCTTCAATGATGCTTATATTATGCTGTTTGAGCATGAGCTCCACTTCGTTGATGTTTTGCTCAAAGCCAAAATAACGAATAACAACACAATGGGTAACACGTTCTTCGATTAAAAGTGCGTTTAAGACACCCAGATCAGTCGATAAATCGGGCAGTACCGGATAAAATATTACTGTGTAGTTTAGCCAGATGAAAGGCTCCACTAATGCAGGACAATGGTATGCGGGAATTAGAATGATATTTTCACCATCTCGCTTAAGCGCTTCACCCGCTATTGCGATGGCGCCTCGGCCATTTTTGGTAAATATACAATGCTCGGTGTATGCACTAAGCTGGTTTTTTAAGGTCAGGAAACGGAGTCGGGACTTAGGACTGGCAAGTATCGTTGGAGTAGGAAAACTTGTTGCGCTTTCAAGTGCTACTGGAAACTTGACTGACATTTCACATCCTTATGAAATTTCTGGGAATTCATTTACTCTCTACACCATATTAGCAACAATAATATTGATTACCAAGCATTTGTATGTAGATATAATTTTTGTCGCTTTTAGGTAAACAATTTATCGACTATATTGTGCTAAGCTAATAATTTTCGTGAATTTAAATGGATTAGATTATGCGCCCTTTCATCTTTCTATTGTTTATACTTATCAGCAATGGCCTGAGTGCCAGCAGTGCACCACCCCCTGGTGTAATATGGCTAGACGGTACAGCGGTAGAGTCATTGCAAGTTGCGTTTAACAAGGCGAAAGATAATAGTGTAGTTTGGCTAGGGGTCGGCGAATATGAACAAGCTGCAGTATTGAAAAAAAACAAGGTTACCATTTTTGGTCAAAATGGAAGTCGCATTCATACAAAAACAGTGCACGGAAAAGCAGCAATAGTGGTAAAAGGAAATGACACCATAATGAAAAATATTGAATGTTATAACATTAACGTTAAGCATAAAAACGGCGCATGTGTGCGGATGGAGGGACATAACTTGACCCTTGATAATGTATATTTTCATGACAGTCAGCAAGGTTTACTGACCAATAATAAACCCGGTGATGTTTATATTCTTAACAGCCGCTTTGAGCGTTTAGGAAAATCCGGCAGAGCACATGGTATCTATGTCGGTGGAGGCCGATTATTTATAAAAAACTCTAGTTTTCTCTCTTCTAAAGATCAAGGCCATGAAATAAAATCCAGGGCATCGGAAACACGTATTGAAAACAGTGTGGTTGCATCCCTAGAAGGCAATGATAGTCGCTTAGTAGACATTCCTAACGGTGGGGTGTTAATGATCACTGATAGTGTGCTTGAACAAGGGCCTAAAAGTCTAAATTGGAATTTAATTGGCTATGGTCATGAGAAATATAAGTACCCTAAAAACTCAATAACCTTAACAGGCAATATTTTTCTGTTAGAAAGGGAAAAGGGCAATAAGGTTTTGGATGTGAAAAAGAGTAAGGCCACTTTATCAGTCAGCCAAAACGCGTTTATAGGTAGAATGGGTAAAGATGATTTTGATGACAGTAATTTTTATTTTGAAGATAGAAAGAGTGCAGGCTTAGCTGCCTACCCGACATTACCTGAGATAACGAAGTAAGAACAATAAATGAATTCACTGGATAGAATTGCAGAGTTTAAACACTTTGAATCAGGCAGGTTGTTTTGCCTTCGAATTTCCCAAGAAAACAGCCTTCCCTCAAGAGTGCTGCTGATTGTTCCTCCATTTGCTGAAGAGATGAATAAGTCCCGTAAGATGATGTCACTTTTATTGGATGAGATTGCAGCTGAGAATACAGCCGGTTATTTGTTTGATCTCTTTGGAACTGGTGACAGTGCGGGAGATTTTCGTGAGGCAACCTGGGGTATTTGGCGTGCTAATTTAGTCTCAATGATAGATTTTATCGCGTCGCAAAATGGAGTAGAACAAATTTCCATCGTCGCCATTCGCACTGGTGCCCTGTTAGTTAATAGTGTGCTGGCAGAAGAAAGTGCGATTGCTGATAAAATTCAGTCAATACACTATTGGAATCCGGTATTTAATGCTTCGATATTTATTGGTCAATTTCTGCGCCTAAAATTGGCGGCGAATATGATGCGTAGTAACGGCCCTAAAGTGGGAGCCAAGGAACTGCGTCAGGAATTGCTGGAAAAAGGGCGGTTAGAGGTTGCTGGTTATACTCTGAATCATGCCCTTGTTGAAGGAATGGAGGCTACGACAATAACGCTTCATCCTTCTTTGTCTCACGTTCCTCTGCATTTTTATGAATTATCCTCCCTCGGTCAAATCACACCAGGTTTGAAGAAAAAAATCAATGAGGTACGAGAGTCAGCTGCGCTAAGCTTTACCCATGCTATTAAAGGTGCGCAATTTTGGGGTACACAGGAAATATCTCTATGTGATCCCTTATTAGCGCTGACTAAAGAAAAACTATTTACTGAATTAGAAACAGAATATGCAAGATAAAGGAACAGTCGAGCAAGCTCTGCATTTTTCTGTCGATACTAAGCAGCTTATAGGGATATTGCACCCCGGCGTTGATGCATCCAAAGATATGGCGATACTGATTGCTGTCGGTGGGCCCCAGACCAGAGTGGGTAGTCACCGCCAGTTCGTTCTACTGTCGAGGTTTTTAGCTGATAACGGTATCTCGAGCATGCGTTTTGATTATGCCGGGATGGGCGACAGTGAGGGGGTTGACGCCGATTTTATGAATGTGTCGGATGACATTGACGCCGCTGTTAAAATGTTAAAACAGCAAAGTGGTGCTAATAAAGTGGTTATTTGGGGCTTATGTGATGCCGCGTCTTCTGCACTTATTTATGCAAAGAAAAAAAATTGTGACGATTTGGCTGGCATGATCCTGTTAAACCCCTGGGTGCGTTCTGAGCAAGGTGAGGCTAAGGCCATTGTTAAGCATTATTATCTTAATCGCCTTAAAGAACGGGCTTTTTGGGCTAAGGTTTTTAGTTTTAAGTTTGATATTAAATCGTCCTTGCAGAGCCTTAGTGGCAATTTATTAAAAATGTCTGTAAAAAAAACTGACGCTCAAACGAAAAACGAGATGAAAACGACGGGTGAAAATTACATTGAGCATATGTTAGAAGGTTTGAAAACCTTCGATAAACCGATCATGCTGATCATCAGTGGGGATGACCTAACAGCGTCTGAGTTTATTGATTTAACTGAATCATCGAAGGACTGGAAAGGGGCAGTTGCCGCGAAAGTAAGCCAGCGTGTCACTATCACCGGTGCAAACCATACGTTTTCTTCTCAACAGTGGCGTAACGAAGTTGAAGTCGCGAGTTTAGAATGGGTCAGGGGGCTTAATCATCGGCAATAAAGCTTGTCTGCATATCATTTAAAGGGATGTTTTTATTGTTAATATTTCTTATCCATGCGCCGTCTCGGGCCTTAATTCTCCCTTGATATTGGTTGTTTTGTATTGTTGCGGTGGTAATGGAAAATCTGGCATCTATGCCCAAAGAGTTAAGTAATATATTGTCCTTAATCATACTGTCAGGGGCTTTGTTCAGGTAAATACTCACGTCATTTTGGCAGTTAAGGATGAGATTATTTTCAATAACACCATCTTTGTGTTCGTAATCACAAACTGCATCCTGACAAAAAGCTTTAGCGGTTCCCCCGCCGCCCAGGGAGAGTCCTATTCTTATGTCCAAAAATGATTGGTGGGGCACGTTCCAGGCACAATTGACTACATTACCTACTATTTTCCCCCGTTGGCTGGCCCCCTTTAGAAAAGCGCCATAACTTACGGTAAAATTATTTTGCTCTTTCAAGGCAAAATCTGCGATAAAATTATTTTCAATCAGCCAGTCATTACCACCTACAACATCAATTGGAGTAACAGGATTCTTAGTTTTACGTGGGCTTTGATTATAAAAGTCGTTGTGGCGGATTGTAATATTGTCAGGAAAATCGCCTCTCCTGCCGTTACTCTTAATATGGGCATTAAAGTTGATAAAGCGGTTATTGATGATCTCGGTATTATCGGCATTGCCGATAAGGTGAATGCCATGCTCGCAGTTGTTGTCGTATCGACAGACACCTTCAAATATTAAGTTATGGATTGACCAATGGGGTTGCGTCAAATACAAGCCTTCAACAGAGTCTAATTGCAATAACACGGAACCAAAGGTCTCAGCCATCAGGATGATTTTTTGTGTTGACGTTCCTGAATGTTTAACTGGGAATCGTTTACCAATGAGCTTATAAACGCCAGGTGCAATCCAGATAATATCTCCCGCTTTTGCCAAATTAAGCTGTCTTAAAAGTTGACTCACATTTTTTACTTTTATGATTTTGTAACTGTTTTTTCCAAATTCAGGTGTCAGGACTAGTGAAGGTGTAGCTCCTACGATGGCATCGTTTTTTTGATAGCTGATGTTATGAGTTCTTGGAGAGTATTGCAGTATATGTTCAGCATATTTTAGTAGGTGCTTTCTTACCCCGGAATTTTTATTCACATTTAACGCCACATACTTGTTTGCTTTAAGGCCTAGTTGGTATAAAACTACTGACGTTTTAGCGTAATAAAAGGTAAAAACTATAAGCGTTGGCACGATGAACGCCCCCAACCAATACCTTTGTTTTTTACTCATCATTTTAAAGCAATATTTCACTTACATGGGGATGCCCTAAAAAATCTTGAGGGCTGGCGGTTGGGCCGTAGGCGCCTGATTGAAACACCACTAACCAGTCTCCAAGTTCAGCTTCAGGCAGTGGCATTTTATCTGCTAAAGTGTCCAAAGGCGTACACAGTGGCCCAACAGCTGTCACTTTAATGCTGGCCGGAGCTACACCCATTTTATTGCCAATGGCAACGGGGTAATTCTTACGAATAACCTGACCGAAATTTCCTGAATTGGACAAATGGTGGTGTAAGCCTCCATTGGTCATTAAATAGGTGTGGCCACGAGAGGTTTTAATATCGGTGATACGTGAGGCGTATATGCCCGCTTCGGCCACTAAAAACCTGCCCAATTCGAAGATCAATTCAAGCTCGGCCAGTAAAGGATATTGCTTCAGCAATTGGATCAAGTTTTCTCCAATTGGTGCTAGGTCTAAACGCTTTTCACCTGGGAAATAAGGGATGCCGAGGCCACCACCTAGGTTAACCGTTTGGGTCGGCGCGGGGGTCATGTCCACAAGCTTTTGCGCCAGTGCGAAGGTATTGTTGTGAGCATCGATGATGGCTTCTTGCTTAAGATTCTGTGATCCCCAGTAGATATGAAAACCACGAAATTCAAATTGGCTGTAGTCTAGACCCGGCAAAATTTCAAAAAGTCGCTCTTCATCTATACCAAATTGTTTGGGGCCACCACCCATCTTCATCCCCGAGGCTTTTAACTCAAATGCGGGATTCACTCTAAAGGCAATAATAGCTTTGATATTTAACTCTAAGCCTATTGAAACGGCTCGTTCAAATTCACGTTCAGACTCAATATGTAAGGTAACACCTGACACGATAGCTGCACGGATTTCGGCTAATTGTTTGCTAGGTCCGGCAAAACTGATGTCACGGCTAGGCATACCAGATTGCAGCGCCAGTAACATCTCTTTTTGTGAGGCCACATCAAAACCTTCGACCCAGGGCCGCATGGCGTTTATTATAGGAAGGTAGGGGTTCGATTTGATGGCATAATGAAGTTTAATGGGATCAGGTATATGTTTGTGAAATAGGTCAATTTGTGCCTTTACCACTGATTTGTCATAAGCATAAAATACTTGTTTACCAAGTATGTCTGCAACGCCATCGAGGGTATAGCCGCCGATAAGGAGTTGTGCATGCTCAACTGAGAATTGGTTCATGTCTGCATGGACAGGTAATATTTTTTTCGTTGACATAATTTTCCTTAATTTTTCTTAATTTTCCTTAATTTCCTGCTTTAATCGACGTAAGCCAAATCGTTAGTTTGTATTATTTGACCGCTCTATTATGTCTAAAAAATAACTTGCTTACGTTTTAGTCGCGCTTACAAAAACTTATTTAGAACTCGTTATAGTTCGCAATCATATCGATGTAATACACCCACAACTGTGTTTTCTTCCAAAACAGGTAACACTGTAATATTGCTGAGGTTCATTTTTTCAATCGCAGGTTGAACTTTTTCACCAGGAGAAATGTGTTTAGGTTTCTTGGTCATCATATCAGCGGCACTGAGTAAATGAAATTTCTCGCCTTGCGTTTCCAAAAAGCGCCTTATATCACCATCGGTAATGATACCTAAAAAATTGTCCTTGTCGCCCACCATGGTCATGCCAAGTCGAGCAGAAGATATTTGCTTAATAATTTCATGAATTGTGGCGTCCTCAGGGACAAACGGTAAGTTGACGACGCGCATCACGTCCTTAACTTTAGTTAGCAGTTTTCTTCCCAAGCTGCCACCTGGATGAAACCGAGCAAAATTTTCTGGCTGAAATTTGCGACTTACCATAATGGCCAACGCAAATGCATCGCCCATAGCCAATGCAGCTGTTGTAGAGGAGGTCGGTGCCAACTGTAAAGGACACGCTTCCTTGTCTACACTTACATTCAGATGAAAATTAGAATTTTTTGCTAGTGTAGAATTTGGTTTGCCGGTGATCGCAATTATACAATTACCATTCTCGTGTAAAAAAGGTATCAGCCGAATTACTTCGTCGGTCTCACCAGAATTAGAAATGGCTACAAAAACATCATTAGTAGATACCATACCTAAATCGCCGTGTATTGCTTCAGCTGGATGCATGAAAAAGCTCGACGTACCTGTGCTGGCTAAAGTGGCCGCTATTTTTTGTCCTATCTGGCCAGATTTACCCATGCCACATATTATCACCTTCCCGGTGGAAGCCAGTACATGTTCTATGGCTTTTGAAAAATCATCTGTCAGTTGATTTTTTAATTGAAGGATCGCTTTCGCTTCAAGATCGAATACTCTCAATGCTTCACTTATGTGCTTGTTGGTCATATGTGTTATTCCGTTAAGTTAAATAATTACCAAAAACCTGTTTGTGTACATTGATTAAGAATGTATTGGTCAAGCCAATTGTGAAGATAGAAATAAAGTATGCTTTGTGGTGATAAATCCATAAATGTCTTAAGCAGAACATTTAAATATTAATAACTTAAAACAAATTCACCCAGTTCGAAAGAATATTATTATTTTAATCTACTCTTGTCACTTTATGTCCTATTACCTTATTAAATGATTGAGATTCTAGTTAATTTAGGTAAAAGTTAAGAAACGCTGAAGCGGTAATCTAATATGCTTCGAATATATTACCCATTGCTGTATTTTTCCTTCATTTCTTTGCTTAACTGACTGCGATCTACTTTGCCGTTTGGATTACGTGGCAGTGAGACTCGTATTTCCAGCCATTTTGGATGCATAAAATTGGGTAGGTTCTTTTTGCATTTATTCAATAGGTCCTTCTCAGATATTTGATGATTATCTTTGACTACGATTAACAGCACAATCGCTTGGCCTAATTCGAGATTACTGACCCCACAAGCAATGGCTTCTGCGACTTCTTCTGCCCCTTGGTAGCATGCTTCTTCTATTTCTACGGGGCTTACTCTGTAGCCTGATGTTTTAATCATTTCATCTTTGCGCCCAACAAAATAAAGGTAACCACAGTCATCTTTTTTTACAGTGTCTCCAGACCAAACCGCCATCTCGGTTAATACTAAACCGTTTCTTTTTACAGGCACGGGCTTGAAACGCTCGGCAGTTTTTTCAATGTCGTTCCAATAACCTAAGCTGACGAGTGGACCTCGATGCACCAATTCGCCAGGTTCGTTTGCTGCGCACTCTAATCCATCCTCACCCACGACCATGATCTCGGCATTGGGGATAGCTTTACCCATTGAGCCTGGGCGCTCGTCAACTTTGTCTGGAGGTAAATAGGTACTGCGAAATGCTTCTGTTAATCCGTACATCAAATAAGGAGAGGCATTTTTAAACGTTTCACGAATTTTCGCGAGAGTGACTTGTGGCATTGCCCCGCCAGTATTGGCGAAATAGCGCAGTGAGGATGTAGCTGATTCAGGCCAATTTACCTTCATCAATTGCTGCCAGAGGGGCGGAACGGCAGTCAGACCCGTTACTTGGTGTTTTTCAATGGTTTTGACCACATCTCCAGGTAAAAAATAATCCATTAACACGCAGCTCGCGCCGACAAAAAATGCCGTCGTTATTTGACTGAGACCGGCATCAAAACTAACAGGCAATAAGGCTAAAATAACGTCATTTTCATCGTTATTTAAATAACTCGAAACACTGTGGGCTCCGCATACCAAGTTTCTGTGGGATAACACCACACCTTTAGGTTTGCCCGTGCTTCCTGAGGTATACAGAATAGCCGCCATATCGTTCTCAACTCGGGACGCTTGCCTGAGCACTTCAGTTGATAACTCACTTAGCAGACTCAACCTAGCGTTTATGTCTGCTATCTCTGGTTCGGTGGGCAATTTGTCTATTAACACCACATGTTGTAAATCAGGACAATGATTAATTATGCTTGATAGGGCTTTTAAACGATCACTGCTGGTGATGAGAATTTTCACATTGCAATCATTCAGAATATGCTGAACTTGTAGCGCTTTTAAGACCGAATTTACCGGAACAAATGTGCCGTTTGCACGAGTGGCCGCAAACAGACTTATCACGGCGATCGGCAACTTAGGCAAAAAAACGGCTACTCTATCGCACCGCTGCAGGCCAAGCCCTGACAAACCGCAGGCTAATTCAGATATCTGCTCATCTAATTGCCTATAGCTGATATTCTGTTGTTTATAGATTATGGCTTGGTTGTTTGGCTTTACACTGGCTGTGTTAGAAACGAGTTCATCGAAAAAGGTTACCATCGTGGCGCTTATCTCTCTTAAGTGTTTTAAAGGTATTTCTTATTGCGATAAATAATGGAACAATAAGTATAATGACAATTGAGACAAACTCTGTCCACAACAAAAAGTAATAATACAGGGAGTAATAGAATGAATATAGTTGCTTTAGTGAAAGACATATTAATTGAAGCTCTGCAACTTTCCAGTGATAGTCATATGGATAAGGAAACCCCTTTATTGGGTTCTATTCCAGAATTTGATTCAATGGCTGTGGTAACCGTTTTAACTGCTATTGAAGAGAGTTTCGGTATTGAAGTGGATGATGACGAAATTAGTGCTGAGGTATTTGAAAGTTTTGGCACGCTTTGTAGTTTTGTTGAGCAAAAAATATAACCTTTGTGTTGTCGGTTTGGAAATTAAGGAAATGTTGTGAGTATTAACAAAGTATTATTGGTATTCGGTACCCGGCCTGAAGCAATTAAGATGGCACCTTTGGTGTTGGAATTGAAAAGTAGAAAAGGGCTCAATGTAGAAGTTTGTGTCACTGCCCAGCATCGAGAGATGCTAGATCAGGTTCTCGATTTATTTGAATTAAAGCCTGACTATGATCTTAACCTGATGCAACCAGGTCAAGACTTATACGACATTACCACTAAAGCCCTTATAGGCCTCAAAGGTGTATTGGAAACAAGCAAACCGGATCTGGTGTTAGTACATGGTGATACCACTACTACTTTTGCCTCTTCGCTGGCCGCATTTTATCAACGTATTCCAGTGGGGCATGTAGAAGCAGGCTTGCGTACTGGCAATATTTATAGTCCTTGGCCGGAAGAGATGAATCGCAAATTAACAGGCTCTCTCACCAAATTCCATTTCGCGCCGACCACAAAAGCTCAGAACAACCTTTCCCTTGAAAACGTCGATGCCGCTGATGTTTACGTCACGGGTAATACTGTCATCGATGCACTTGTTCAAGTGGAAAAGCGTATTGGGACAGATAAGGCTCTTAACAGCAAACTGTCAGCGCAATTCGATTTTCTCGATCCTAGTAAGAAACTCATTTTAGTCACGGGGCACCGACGAGAAAGCTTTGGTGATGGTTTTGAAAACATTTGTCAGGCCTTGCGGACACTTGCCCAGCAAGCGGATGTACAGGTACTTTATCCTATGCATCTTAATCCCAATGTAAGGGAGCCGGTTAATCGTATTTTGCATAATGTTGAAAATGTATTTCTTATTGAACCCCAAGAATACTTGCCTTTTGTATATTTGATGAGTCGGGCATATATCATCTTAACCGACAGTGGCGGTGTACAAGAAGAAGCCCCTTCACTGGGTAAACCCGTACTTGTTATGCGCGATACAACAGAACGACCAGAGGCAGTTGATGCAGGAACTGTTAAGTTAGTGGGCACGGATTACGATTGTATTGTTAATGAGTCTATGGCTCTGCTTACTGATAAACAGGCTTACGAAAAAATGTCCTTTGCCCACAACCCGTATGGGAATGGCAAAGCCTGTCAGCGGATCGCAGATATTATTTTGAAGGGCTAAAAAATAGATAGCCAATTAAGAATATAACCACAAAGGCACGGAAGTTTTGTTATTGTTGTTTTGAATATTGATAGTAGTATTTTATTGTGACCCTTGTGTTATCGGAGATGAATTTAATAAGGAATTAAAATGGCGTTTAAGAAAGTTTCAGTTATTGGATTGGGTTATATAGGATTACCAACAGCCGCCGTCATCGCTTCACGTGGTATCGAAGTCATTGGCATCGATGTTTCAGAAAAAGCGGTCGATATCATTAACCAAGGCAAAGTTCATATAGTCGAACCTGATTTGGATATGGTAGTGCAAGCTGCGGTAACTATGGGTAAGTTACGTGCTTCTTTGACACCAGAGCCAGCTGATGCCTTCATGATCGCTGTGCCTACGCCTTTTAAAGATGGTCATAAACCGGATTTGAGTTTTATTCAAAAAGCAGCTAAAGCCATTGTTCCTGTTTTGGAAAAAGGCAATTTGGTGATCCTCGAATCCACTTCTCCAGTGGGTACCACCGAGAAGCTTTCCAAATGGCTTCAGGAACTGCGCCCTGATCTATATTTTCCAGGGCAAACCAGCCAGGAACCTAATGTGTATGTGGCGCATTGCCCCGAACGGGTCTTGCCAGGTAGAGTGCTTGAAGAGTTGGTGTCAAACGATAGAATTATTGGAGGCATGTCTTTTAAATGTGCTGAAAAGGCCATAGAGCTTTACAAAGTATTTGTGCGCGGCGATTGTATTTCCACCAATGCACGAACAGCAGAAATGGCCAAGTTAACCGAAAACTCATTTCGCGATGTGAATATTGCCTTTGCTAACGAATTATCTATCATCTGTGACGAGCTGAAAATAAATGTCTGGGAGCTTATCGCTTTGTCCAATCGCCATCCTAGGGTTAATATACTCAGCCCTGGCCCCGGCGTGGGTGGACATTGTATTGCGGTTGACCCTTGGTTTATTGTGGACTCTGCGCCTGAGTCGGCTCGGATTATTCGTACCGCTCGAGAAATAAATGACAGTAAACCACAATACGTTGTTAATAAAGTTAAAGCGGCGGCCGACGAATTTAAACGCCCAGTGATTGCCTGTTTAGGACTCGCTTTTAAGCCTGATATTGATGATTTGCGTGAAAGCCCAGCATTGGATATAACCCATAATTTGGCATCAATGAATATTGGTGAAATTTTAGCGGTAGAACCCAATATTCAGCAATTGCCTGAAAAATTGGCAGAAAAAGATGTTGAGTTAGTGAGTCTTACAGCAGCACTTGAGAGAGCCAATGTATTATTGGTTTTAGTGGATCACAAGGCGTTTAAGGCGCTTAGCATAAATGACGTAAATACCAAAGTGGTTGTAGATACACGGGGCTTATTTGCCCATCTATAGTCTGTATATAACACTAGGCAGTGAATAACTTTTATAGAGAGAATAATATGTAATCTAATGTGATGATATCCTCCCACCTTACAGCATCAATGTGCCATGATTGAGTTTGACAAAACAATCAGAATGGGAGTAGGCCATCACATCAGGTTAGGTACAATACGACATTTTCTAAATTACTTATTTATCAGCATCAACGATAAGCCTTGTTGCTTTTGGGCAAAAAACCACTGAAGAGTCCATTACCAGTTCTAATCAATTAGATCAGGATGGCAATCCTGATCTAGCCATAATTCAATTAAAAAACGTCATAAAGCTTGCGCCAGAAAATGTTGCACTTCGGCTGTCACTTGGCAAAGTATATTTTAAACTGGGACGTTGCACTATGCTGACAAGGAGTTGTTAAAAGCTCTGGGACGTTGCACTATGCTGATAAGGAGATGTTAAAAGCTCTGAAAAGTGGTGCTCTGATGATGGCGTTGTCCCCATGCTGCAACAGGTCTATTACTTTGCTGAACAGTTTGATACTGGCATAAATATGCCAGATAAAGCTAATTTTACTGAATCGAACGTCCAGAGTACGTTGTTGTTGTTGTTGTTTCAGTACCTGTCATTACTATGCAGTAAAATCGAATTAAATTAAAAATGTTGAGTAATGGAGTTGAGAGCAAAAATTTGGCTGCCTTAGGGAAGACCTGAGTATCGTGATTAGCTATGAAACCATTTATCGGCACATTTGGTCTGACAAGCAATGTGGTGGCAACTTATTCCAACATTTGCGTAGAAAAAGTAAAGCTTATCCATCACGTAGTAAGGATAAACAACTTGGTAGAGGGGGTATTAAGAGCCGCATAAGTATTGATGAGCGCCCACATGTTGTTGACGATAAAAGTAGAACGGTGATTGGGAGATATTTAGTTATCGGCAAAGGGCACAATGACACAATGGCGCACCGGTCACGATTACAGAGCAGAAAAAGAGCTTTACCGTTTCGACACGTATTGATGACACAAATCAGTAAAAACAGTAAAAATAGCCACCATAGCCTTGTTAGCACCGTTTAAAGGAGCCATACTCGGTATCAAAACGGATAATGGTAAACAACTTGCGTACCATGAAAAGATGACTGAGAATTTGCATTGTGATGTTTATTTTGCCGACCATTATCGTTCGTGGAAACGAGCATTGAATGGAAACGCCAGTGGTCTATTACGACAATATTGACCGAAATCAACAGACTTTAAAAAGTTATTGCAATCAGCCGTTTGGGATGTTGTAGTCAATCTCAATGATAGGTCAAGAAAGAAACTAAATTATAAAACGCCAGCCAAATTAATGGCTGAACATATGGTGGCTATAGCTGCTTAGGGTTAAGCACTTCAAAGTTGAATTTGCCAAATAATACTAAGATTAGTCACGTTTATGTTTTTGGCGTTAGAGTTAAGAGCAAGATGCAACGGTGATTAGTGTAAAAATAACTGACTATGTTGCGCGCTTCTGTATATGGTTCAGATTATTGTAATTATATACCTTGGATTTAAAAATGGAGAGGGCATGGAAGTCACTAAAGTTTTTCTCAAATATGTAATTATTTATATGTTTTTTTCAATGACATGTCATGCACATGATATTTCTCAGGTAGTTAGCAAAATTAAGCCCTCGATTGTTGGGATCGGTATATATGATCCAATAGGACGGCCCAGCAATCAATTAAGAGGAACCGGGTTTGCCATTGCTGATGGAACGATTATCGCCACTAATTATCATGTCGTTGATTTGGATCTTGATCCAGACAGCAAGCAACAGCTTGTTGTTTTCATCGGTTCAGGTAAAAACAATTCAGTTAGCCCTGCAGAGATTATTGCCACTGACCCGGCTCATGATCTAGCACTTTTAAAGATAAAAACGAGAGTGCCTCCCCTAGAACTAAAGATGCCCCGAAAAGTCGAGGATGGAACGGACGTAGCGTTTACAGGTTTTCCAATTGGAGCAGTGTTAGGTCTTTACCCCGCGACGCATAGAGGTGTGATTGCCGCATACACACCCGTTGCTACCCCGAGTATTAATGCGAGTAAAATCAGTATAGCGATGATGAAAAGACTTAAAGAACCTTATTTTGTCTATCAGCTTGATGCAACTGCCTTCCCAGGAAATAGTGGTAGCCCTGTTTATGAGTTGAATAATGGCAGGGTGGTTGCCATAATTAACAAGGTATTCGTGCAACAAACAAAAGAAGCGGCGATCACTAATCCTAGTGGTATTACTTATGCGATACCTGTAAGGTATTTGAAAATGCTTGCGAAAAGTAAAGGGATTAGTTTGTAAAGTGTCAATTTTTTTTACAGTTTAGATAAGTATAAAAATTAATTTCCATACAAATCAGGTGTGTATATAAAGGCTTGATTATTGCTGGATGTTGTCAAATGGTTTGAACGTTTACTTAAAATTTAGCAGAATGAATTAGCCTCATTGTTTATAAGGGATGAAATACAATGACAAAGAAATCCAATTTTGATAAAAATGCAGAGTCTGTGCAAATAGAAGGCATAAATTCTATTACCCCTAAAAGACGTTTATTGGTCGGCTCAGCAGTTCCGACAGTCTTGTCTTCGAGTGATGATAAAAAAACGAGTGAAATAGAAAACACTTCGGTCGTGAAACGTCGTAGTTTTCTGAAAAAATCAGCTTCCGGAGCAGTCTTGGTCAGTCTTCCTGCCCAATCTGTTTGGGGCGCATGCTCCGTATCTGGCGCTATGTCAGGAAATCTATCACAAAATACAGGCCGCCATGATTGTCCGGTGCCTTCGTTGCCGCCGGGGAAAATTCGGGCTTGGTGGCAAAACGTGTACGAAAACATCAATAACAACAACCCAATCGACGGCTTTACAAGTATAAGTGGAGATACTCAAAGAGAATGCTACCGAGTCGAGATTCAGTATGTGATGGATAATAACAACATGGCGCTAGCGACAGAATTATTTCCTAGTCCACAAATCACCCTTTTCACAAGTTTAGCTGATGGTACTCAACTAGAGAGAAAATTGGCGGCAGTATTTTTGAATTCCTACTTTGGTTTTTACGGTGCTCAGGACGAGCGTGATCTAGTCAAAGCAAATGCACTTGTCAACGATATTTTGCTCTACGTAATTCTGCAGGAAAATCAAGGCAACCCAATTGCAACTGACCAGCTCAATGCACTTCTTAACCTCACTAATGAATCTGCAACTGACTATACATCAGCAAATTGCGTCTAATAAGATATCGGTGAATGATATTGCAAACATCTAAACATCTAAACATCTAAACATGCGAACTGTTGCTAGTGTCTGAGTATTATTTTTCTAATCATTGTTTATCTACTGCCATGGCCGATGGCAGTGGAGTGGCCCTTTATAACGATATTTCTGGCAATAGCGTGTTTATCGCTACAAAATCAGATTATAGTACAGTGCAAAATATCCTTAGTTCTAAACGATTTTCTGCCACGCTTTTCAACGAACTGTTTGAAATTAAGGAACATGGGGCCAGTATTCATTTAAAATGGCTGTTGACTAACCGGTTTATCGAATGTGTTCAGGAATGATCGGTGTTTGTTAATACAGGATTGTACCAATTTTCGCTAGATTCTTGCCCAAGCCGATTGTCGCAATAGTTTCAAATATCTACGGTGATGCTACGGATCAAGACCGGCCGGTAGATTTTACTATTTCACTGCGCAGGGATTCTTTGGTTAGACGGTTTCTCAAGCCACAAATTACTTTTTACAGCGACATTCACGCGCCTTTTAAGCCTTTGCCCTTGTCCCAAGCCTATGCGTTATTGGAATGGGGGATGAATTGGTGTATTGCCGCTCATGATTTCTCAAGACTCATCGTGCATGCTGCGGTTTTGGTTAAAAATAATCAGGCTATCATTTTCCCTGCTTCTCCGGGCTCAGGCAAGAGTACACTAACCGCCTATTTGAGTCTGAATGGATGGACTTTGTATTCTGATGAAATGGCAATTATCGACCTTGAAAACCAAAAGGTTTCTCCTCTTTATCGCCCCGTATGTCTAAAAAATGATTCCATTTCTATTATAAAAACACTTCATCCAGAAGCTCAAATGACCCCTGTGTGTAAAGATACTCAGAAAGGTGATGTGTCGCATTTAAAAGGCATCGATTGGCTAAGCTATACAAAACTGGAGCCAGCCGACATCGTAGGTATTGTGTTTCCTAAATATAAAAAAGAAACGGACTTAGCTATATACACTTGTAATCAGTTGCAGGCGTTTGAGGCAATGAGTACACATGCTTTTAATTACACTGTGCTTGGGCAAGACGCTTTTGGCGTGGTGGGTAAATTGACTCAAAAAGCCTCATTGTTTGAGGTCGAATACAATTCATTACCTGAATTGGCAGAATTTTTGGCGGAAGATGTTATTCGATGAAAAAATTGCAACATCATGCTATCTCCGCTGTTTTGCTTGAACCCAAAAGGGGGCTCCGATTCGATCTGGATACTTGGCAATCTGTTATTTTGGTGCTTAGAGAGGAAAAGTTACTCGCCACACTCTACCACTTGGCACTGGAAACAGCTGTGTTTGAGCATTACCCTGAGTTTGCGCAAAGGCATTTATACTCAGCGAGCATCTATGCAAGACGTCAATCTAAGCAAATATTTTACGAAGCATTATTACTGCAAGAATTGCTCGAAAAAAATGGCGTTACCCCAATCTTCTTAAAAGGGGCAAATTATACATTGCGAAGCAGCAGAAATAGCCAAGGTAGAATTTGTTCGGACATTGACGTGCTGGTCAAAGTTGAAGAATTAGACAGTTGTGAATCTTTATTGCTGTCACAAAATTGGCATTCTGAGAAACTAACCCAATACGATGAACAATATTACCGTCAATGGGCACACGAAATTCCGCCTCTGATCCATCCTTTTAGAGGTACAGTTCTTGATGTTCACCATAATCTGTATCTTCCAATAAGTGGCAGATCGCCGAAAATAGAGCTGTTTATAAATGAGCTAGAGGTTTACGGCAGACAATTTTGCGGTTTTAAAAATTCCTCAAACAGTGATGCATAGCATTATCCACCTCTTCATGAATGAAAATTTCAGCAGTGGTATGCGCGACTTATTTGATATTTATAGATTAATCGAAGAGCATAGTGACGAATCTTTTTGGAAAGATATTACTGTACTTGCTCGACAGTCACATTTTCTTGTGGAATTACAGTATTGTTTGGTAGCACTTGAAACTATATTCTCTTTTGACGCGCCTGAGTATGTGAGCATTGCTTTGCATGATAATCAGTTATCTTGGCCTCAAAAAATCTGGGCAAAACATATTTTCGTCAATGCTATTCTTCCTCAACATCCTTTGATTTCTTTGAATCGACAGCATTTTGCATCTTCCGTTGCCTATTTCCGTGGTCATTGGGTGAAAATGCCGAAGACGGTGCTAGTTAAACACTTTGTAGTGAAAATGTATCACCAATTGTTAGACCAAGTATTGGGCAAACATCAACTGGATTCTAAACAATTATAGCGAATTGCAATCTGCCTAAGTTTTGACTAAGACCTTGAATATTTAACATTAATTTCGACGGTATTTTTTGAAATACTACTATTTTGTAGTGAGAAAAAGCAAGATACATGCACTTTGAGTGTGAAATCTATTACACAATAAAATTGTAGCATTCACCGATTGTGCACTAGGTCATAAAAATGGGTATGAAAGTTACCAACTTGGCTACTTAAAGTAATAATAAACTCGCAATTATTGGCTTAGGATATGTAGGATGCAAAACAGCCTTAAAATCTCTACTCATTTGTTGTTAAAACAGGCAGTATATATTAGATAGTCTAAGGGAATAATTTGTTTGCAAACTTCTTGTTTCAAACAATGGAATAGTTATACATAGGAGGGATAACCTTGATAGCAATATCTGCAGAAAATAATCTAGCCATTATTGGTTTGGGGTACGTTGGTTTGCCATTGGCAGTGTCATTTGGTAAAAAAATTCAGACCTTGGGATTTGACATTAATACTGCTCGCATTGACGAGCTCAATCAGGGACAAGATCATACCCTTGAAGTGACTCCCGAAGAATTGAAGAGTGTGGTGAATTTGACTTTCAGTTGTGATCCAGCCGATATTGCTGGCTGCAACTATATCATTGTGACCGTTCCAACACCGATAGATAAAAATAAACAGCCAGATTTAACACCGCTGCGTAAAGCCAGTGAGATGATCGGCAAGGTGATTTCACCGGGCACCACGGTTATTTATGAGTCAACAGTCTATCCAGGCGCAACGGAAGAAGTCTGTATTCCTATTATCGAGCAGGTTTCTGGTTTGGTCTTTAATCAGGATTTTTATGCGGGCTATAGCCCAGAGCGGATCAATCCAGGTGATAAAAAGCACCGTTTGGAAACGATTGTTAAAGTGACGTCTGGCTCAACACCTGAAGTGGCTGAGAAAGTTGATCAACTTTATTTGAGTATTATTACCGCAGGTACACATAAAGCCTCATCTATTAGGGTGGCAGAAGCTGCCAAAGTGATTGAAAACACCCAGCGAGACCTAAATATTGCCCTTATCAATGAATTGGCAATGATTTTTGATCGTATAGGGATAGATACCGAAGAGGTGCTTGAGGCGGCTGGCAGTAAATGGAATTTTTTACCTTTTCGCCCGGGTTTGGTTGGAGGCCATTGCATAGGGGTTGATCCCTATTACCTTACCCACAAAGCAGAAGAGCTAGGCCATCACCCTCAAGTCATCTTGGCAGGTAGACGTCTAAACGACAATATGGGCGAATATGTGGTCGGCCGTTTAGTCAAGAAGATGCTTAACGAAAAAATCATGGTCAATGGCGCTAATGTTTTGTTGTTAGGTTTTACCTTTAAAGAAAACTGCCCAGATATTCGTAATACTAAGGTGGTGGATATTGCTACCGAACTTAATAACTATCATGTGAATTTGGACATTTATGATCCCTGGGCAAATAGTCCAGAAGTAGAAGCTGAATATGGTCTTAGTTTGGTGGACGCACCCAGAACCGGAGGTTACGACGCGATAATCGCCGCTGTTGCCCATGACGAGTTTAGGGGCTGGGGCACTGAAAAATTGTGCGAATTAGGCAAAGGAAACTGTGTGATTTTTGATTTGAAATACATCTTTGACAAAAAAATTGTCGATATTCGACTTTAAGCTGGGAAACTTAAAATGAAAGTATTAGTGACAGGCGCGGCAGGGTTTATAGGATCACATGTTAGCCTATATTTGCTAGAGCGCGGGGACGAAGTTGTTGGGCTGGATAATATTAATGATTATTACGACGTTAATCTTAAGCTATCTCGCTTAGAAAGAGTCAAGCAGCATAAGAATGCCGCTAATTTTTCTTTTATCAAGATGGATGTAGAAGATAGAGAAGGCATACCTACTCTTTTTGCCGAACATAAATTTGATAAAGTAGTGCATCTTGCCGCGCAAGCAGGAGTCAGGTATTCGATAGAAAACCCTCACGCTTATATCGATGCAAACATAATCGGATATGTGAATATTCTTGAAGGATGCCGACATAATAGGGTTCAACATTTGGTCTATGCCTCTTCAAGTTCAGTGTATGGGGCAAATGAAGATATGCCGTTTTCTGTGCACGACAATGTAGACCATCCCTTATCATTATATGCAGCAAGTAAAAAAGCCAATGAGTTAATGGCGCATACCTATAGCCATTTATATAATTTACCAACAACAGGCTTACGTTTCTTCACTGTCTATGGACCTTGGGGACGTCCCGATATGGCTTTGTTCTTGTTTACCCAAGCGATTTTGGATGAAAAGCCGATCCAAGTGTTTAATTACGGTAAACATAAACGTGATTTTACCTATATCGATGACATTGTCGAGGGCATTATTCGCACTTTGGACAACACGGCTCAAGGTAATCCAGACTGGGATGGTAAAACTCCCGATCCGGGTACGAGCAAAGCTCCATGGCGTGTATATAACATAGGCAATCAGTCGCCTGTTGAATTGCTGGATTATATTGAAACCTTAGAAAATGCTCTGGGTAAGAAAGCTGAAAAGGAATTGCTTCCACTGCAGCCAGGAGACGTACCAGATACTTATGCTGACGTAGAAGCTTTGGTCGCAGATGTTGGTTATCGACCTGAAACTACAATACAAGATGGTATTGGAAATTTTGTTAACTGGTATAAAGAGTACTACAAGGTTTAGGCTTATTTGCTAAATATAACTCATAAAAAAGCGCTTAGATAAGCGCTTTTTTATTGATATAAACTTAAGTCTGATTGTAGTATCAAAAATTTTCACTGGCAGTTTTTAGGTTTTATTATTGTATCGCTCTTTTTTTAAATTCTTGTCGTTTTACATGCAATAAAGGCTCAGTATAACCATTGGGCTGATTTTTACCTTTAAATATCAGTTCATGAGCGGCTTGAAAGGCAACAGATTCGGAGGTGTCAGGTGTCATGCTTATATATTCGTCATCCCCCTCATTTTGCCCATCCACTAATTTAGCCATGGTTAACATTGAGTTCTCAACTTGCTGTTTTGTTACCACTTTATGCAGCAACCAATTAGCAATATGTTGGCTCGATATCCTTAATGTGGCTCTGTCCTCCATTAGCCCAACATTGTTGATGTCAGGCACCTTAGAACAACCTACTCCCTGATTTATCCATTTCACTACATAACCTAAAATTCCTTGTACATTATTGTCTAATTCACGTTGTATCTGCTCAGAAGTTAATTTTTCATCTTTGAGCAGCGGTATATTTAACATTTTCTCTAGTAAACTATCGTCTTGGCCCGTCATATTCATTCTGATGTCGAACACGTTTTCTTGATGATAATGCAATGCATGTAATGTGGCAGCAGTAGGCGAGGGCACCCACGCGGTGTTGGCTCCAGAGCGTACATGGGCAATTTTTGCTCGCATCATATCTGCCATGTTATCGGGGATGGGCCACATGCCTTTGCCAATTTGTGCCTTGCCAGACAACCCTGAATTTATACCGTTAACCACATTGGATTGTTCATAAGCGTTTAACCAAGGCCGTGTTTTGATGGTGGCTTTGGTAGCAAAAGCGCCTAGGTGCATAGATGTGTGTATTTCGTCCCCGGTGCGGTCTAAGAAGCCCGTGTTGATAAATACCACTCTATCCTTAGCTGCTTGTATACACGCTTTTAAATTCAGGCTGGTGCGCCTTTCTTCATCCATTAGGCCTATTTTTAGGCTGTGGCTGGGTAAACTGAGCACCGATTCCATTTTAGAAAATAACAAATCAGCAAAGGCGACTTCTTCCGGCCCATGCATTTTGGGTTTGACGATATAAATATTGCCTGCCTGGCTATTTTTGAAAATACCATTACCCAGTAAGTCATGTTTGGATATTAAACTGGTGACTAGGGCATCCATGATCCCTTCGTAAATAGGTTTATCATCAAACAAGATGGCGTTTGTTGTCATCAAGTGCCCAACATTACGAATAAACATCACGCTTCTGCCTGAAAGACTCAATGTGTCTCCTGCTGCTGATAGATATTCTCTGTCTGGATTTAAACGACGTGTTATGAGCTTGCTGTTGCTGGTTATTGTGGCCGTTAAATCGCCCTTAATAAGGCCTAACCAGTTTTTGTACACTAAGGTTTTATCTGCTGCATCTACCGCCGCAACAGAATCTTCGCAGTCCATAATAGTGGTTAATGCGGACTCTAAAAATACATCTTTGATGTGCGCGGTATCTTGCTGGCCAATCACGCTATCTTGATCAAATTGAATTTCGGCATGAATATTATTATGTTTAATGAGAATACAGCTGGGTTTTCCTATCGCGCCTTGGAAGCCGACGAACTGTTCTGGTGTTTTTAAACCGACTAATGACTCGTCTGCCAAGGTGATGAATAGTTTGCCGTTATCAATTGTGTAACCTTTGCTTTGTATATGGCTACCCGTTTTGAGTGGCGCAATCACATCTAACCACTTTCTGGCATAGTCGATGACTTTTTGCCCTCTAATGGCGTCGTAACCTTTGGTTTTGCTGCTAGGGGTTTGCTCGATAATATCTGAGCCATAAAGTGCGTCATACAGACTGCCCCATCTAGCATTGGCTGCATTTAAGGCGAATCTAGCATTGTTGATGGGCACCACTAGCTGAGGGCCCGCCATGGTGGCAATTTCTGAGTCGACATTTGAGGTATTGATGTGAAAGTCATCTGGCTGAGCTTGCAAGTAACCAATCTCGGTAAGAAAGGTTTTGTACTCTTGAATATTAATAGATTGTCTTGGGCTGCAATATAAATCTATTTGTTGTTGCAGGCTGACTCTTTTTTCCAAAAGTTTTTGATTGATAGACAAAAGTTCAGGCAGAGTATCGGAAAACTTTGCCCAAAGATCATCAGCTGATAGCTCTGCACCGGGTAAAACATCTTGTGTGATAAACCGTTCTAGCTGTTTAGCAACTTTTAATCGGCCTTTTTGAATATATTGCACTTGTGTGGCTTGTGGGGTTTCTGGGGTGTGCGGGGGCTGCATGAGTTGTATATTTCACTTTTTGATAATTCACAATAGCCCCAGTTTACCTTGTCAATATCATACGTATTGATTTATGTAGGTTATTCTTTCCATTCACACAGAAAATTAACTTTGTGTACCACTCAGTTCTGCCCCCACCTCTGCAATCAATCTTCTAAGCCAGATATGTCCAGCGTCGTGTTGCAGCAAAGCACTCCATGCCATTTTTAATGCAATGGGAGGAATATCAAATGGAGGTGTGAGTATTTCGATTTCCGGATCGTCTTTATACATATTAGCCGCTTTACTGGGTAAAGTTGCGATCAAATTTTGTGCTTTGGCTAATTGCAAGGCAACGTGATAATGACGAGTAAAGACACATATATCCCGTTGTTTACCGATTTTTGTCAACTCAGCATCCACCCAACCCAATTTTTGTACTTCTTTGGGATCGATACCTACGCCCACCCCAAAGCCGGTTTTACTGACCCATATATGTTTGTTGTCTAAATACTGCTGCAGATTAAAGTTTTGCACAATGGGATTATGGCTATTCACCACACAAGAGAACGTGTCATACCACACCACCTTTTGGTGAAACGAAAGAGGTAGTTCTTCAAACCGGTTGATTGCCATATCAACCCTACCATGCTCTACATCATGAAATGTCACATCGCTAGGAGTTATTAAATCAAGGGTAACATTAGGGGCTTGTTTCATTAGCCTGCCGATGACTTCCATTAATAAGGTCGATTCAGCGTAATCACTGGCCATTATCCTAAATGTTCGTTCACTTTTAAGTGGGCTAAAATCAGTTTCAGGTTGGATTGTTGTTTCAAGTGTAGACAGTACTTCTCGGATAATAGGCTTTAATTCTAAAGCGCGTTTGGTTGGGGTCATGCCGTCACTGGTGCGCACCAGTAGTGGGTCTTTGAATAAGTCTCTTAGTCTTCTCAGGCCATTGCTCATTGCAGGCTGAGTAATACTTAATTGGTTTGCTGCTTTAGTCACACTGCCTTCCCTGAGCAATACATCTAAATAAACCAATAAGTTTAAATCTACCTTAGCAATATTCATGGTTATTATCTCGTTGTGAAAAGTAATATCGTATTAGAATGTTATCAGGATTGGCTATCTTTTCCAGATATTAAATTTTTTAATGAAAACAGTTGTTTATAGTTATTTTGAAAGGGTCTGTGAACTGATGGGGGGTAGTTGGCTATTATTGACATTGATTTGTTGAATGATGACGATAGCTTACAGTAGTTACTGCAAGCTATCGTAGGTCTTTTATAACGGCATTCATTTATAATGTCATTAAGTTGTAACGTTATTCGAATAGAGCCTTATTCGGCGTCGAACTGATTCATAGTATTATCTTCACCAGAGGCTTTAAGGGCTTGTTCGCCAGAGAAGTATTCTTTATGGTCATCACCCATATTAGAGCCAGCCATCGCTTGGTGTTTAACACAAGCTAGGCCTTGTCTAATTTCTTTGCGCTGCACACCTTTAACATAGGCCAACATACCTTGGTCACCAAAATAACCTTTGGCTAAATCATCGGTAGACAATGCCGCTGTATGATAAGTTGGTAAGGTAATGAGGTGATGGAAAATACCTGCTTCTCTCGCTGCATCTTCCTGGAAGGTTCTAATTTTTTCATCCGCTTCAAGGGCCAAATCAGTGTCGTCATATTTAACTGACATCAATTCGTCTCTATTATATTGGCTTAAGTCTTTACCCGCTTGTGACCAAATATCAAATATTTGCTGACGGAAATTTAAGGTCCAATTGAAAGAGGGGGAGTTGTTGTATACCAACTTCGCGTTAGGAATCTCGCTTCTAATAGCGCGGACCATATCACCAATTTGGCCTACATGGGGTTTTTCTGTTTCAATCCACAGTAAATCCGCTCCATTTTGTAATGAGGTGATGCAGTCAAGTACAACACGATCAAAGCCGGTGTTTTCCTGGAATTTGTATAATCCATTAGGTAAGCGTACTGGTTTTACCAATTTGCCGTTTTGTTTAAGAACAGAATCACCCTCTACCAGATCATCGATTGACATGACTTCGCTGGCATCAAGAAAGGCATTGTACTGTGACGCTAAATCACCTGGTTTTTGTGATACAGGTATTTTTTGAGTCAGTCCTGCCCCTAAAGAGTCAGTGCGCGCAACTATCACTCCATCATCAACGCCGAGCTCTAAAAACGCATAACGTACCGCGTTGATTTTGGCCAAGAAGTCTTCATGTGGCACAGTCACTTTACCATCCTGATGACCACATTGTTTAGCGTCAGATACTTGGTTTTCTATCTGTATACAGCAAGCGCCAGCTTCAATTAGTTTTTTAGCCAGTAAGTAGGTCGCTTCTTCATTACCGAATCCTGCATCGATGTCAGCAATAATTGGCACGACATGGGTTTCATAATTATCAATAGACTGTTGTATGTCAGCAGTTTCGTTACCACTTTGTTTGGCGTCATCTAATTGTCTAAATAAGTCACCTAATTCACGGGCATCAGCTTGGCGTAAAAAGGTATACAGTTCTTCTATTAATGCTGCGACTATGGTTTTTTCGTGCATGGATTGGTCGGGAAGGGGACCAAACTCTGAACGCAATGCCGCAACCATCCATCCGGACAAGTACAAATAACTTTTATCCGTAGTGCCTTGATGCTTTTTTACAGACAACATTTTTTGTTGTCCAATAAAACCATGCCAGCAACCCAATGATTGCGTATATTGGCTTGAGTCAGCATCATATTCTTGCATGTCTTTACGCATGATAGCTGCGGTATATTTTGCAATATCCAATCCAGTCTTAAAACGATTTTGTGCTTTCATACGAGCAGCGAAAACTGGGTTAATTGCGTTCCAAGTATCTGCTTTGGTTGTTCTGAGTGCTGCAATCTGTTTAACATCATTTTGATATTGTGACATGTGAATATTCCTATAACAGTATGGTAAATAATAAAACAACCGATAACGTGTTGTGGGTTGCTGTTGTTAATCATCCTATATAGGTAAAGTGCATATCTATAATCTATATAATGTATTCTTACCATAGTCTGTGTGAATGTTGATGCTAGGACGCCAACATGTATTTTAGGTTGTTGAATTTTGGAGTATTTACTATTGATGATGTTTACTGATAAAGGGTTACCCTCAATGGACGGCTACCAACTGACCGCAAAAGTGAAACAAGCCCTGTTTCTGAATGACTTCTTATCTCACTGAACACATCATTATGTGCTAGTTTTAATGATGCATTGATAGATAAGTCGGTTGTCAGCACTTTTTTCTGAGTTCCAACCCGACTTGTTAGTCGAGGTTGTACAGCAGAGAATACGCAAGATTCTGGAATCTGACCGTTGATGTAAATAAAATATTACCCTTCATTTTTGTTCATTTATGTCATGTATACTGCATTAAAGCTGAATATCCTCTTATGACCTAGCGTATAGTTCAGTTATATTTTTTAATTACTATTTATCATTGGAGACCAAATGAAACCAATTGCCACGCTTTTACTAGCCGTATTATGTCAATCTGCATTAGCGAATACCGCCCCCCAAAATATTATCATGGTTGTAGGTGACGGTATGGGCCCATCTTTTACTACGGCATATCGTATGTACGCAGATGATCCTAGTACTGCTGAGGTTGAAGAAACAGTGTTTGATAGATTGTTAGTTGGCATGGCCAGTACGCATCCTGATATGGAAACGGGTTATATTACTGATTCAGCCGCAAGTGCCACAGCATTGTCAACGGGAGTTAAGACCTATAACGGTGCAATTGGCGTAGATGCCAACAAGCAGCCTGTTCAAACAGTATTAGAGCTGGCTAAGATGCAAGGTCGTAAAACAGGTATTGCGGTGACGTCACAAATTAATCACGCCACCCCTGCAAGCTTTGGTGCTCATAATGAGAGCCGTCAAAATTATGATAAAATAGCTGACGGTTATTTCGATGTAAAAATCAATGGTCAGTTTGTTCTTGATGTGATGTTAGGTGGTGGATGGCAGTATTTTATTCGAGATGACCGCAATTTAGTTGAACAGTTTAAAGCGGCTGGTTATGAATATGTCGATGATATTACTCAGTTGGACACTGTGAAAGCGGGCACGCCGCTGCTGGGCTTATTTGCAGATAAAGGTATGCCTTGGGCCCTAGATAGCGCTAATCATATGCGACTTCCTGCATTAACAAAGGCTGCCATCCGGCAGTTAGAGAATGACCAGGGATACTTCTTACTTATCGAAGCAAGCCAAGTCGATTGGGCAGGGCACGGTAATGATATTGGTTCTTCGATGGCTGAAATGCATGATCTTGCGGTAGCTCTTGAATGGCTGGAGCAGTATCTTGTAAAAAATCCTGACACCTTGTTAGTGGTGACTGCCGATCACAGTACAGGTGGTTTAAGTATCGGCGCCAATGACAATTATAGTTGGAGCCCTAAGTGGCTGAAAAACCTAAAGGCTTCACCGGTTGAGATAGCCACACAGTTAATGACAATTAAAAATAGAGGGGCACTGGCAAGTGATCTAATGGGATTTGAGCTAACAACAGAAGAAGTATCGAGCTTAAATGTGATTGAGTCTGATGAACCTAGACCTTTGCACAACGCTATTTCTAAGATTTTAGATAACCGCTCAAATACAGGTTGGACAACCACTGGACATACTGGGGTGGATGTACCAATATTTGCTAAGGGGGTGGGCAGTGAGCGTTTTCGAGGACATATGGACAACACCCGTATAGCACAAACTATGTTTGAGTTATTAAGAAACAAAAAGTAAGCTTTTACTGGGGTTTTTTAACCTTTTCTCATTTTTTTTTAGCTGGCACTTAGCTAGAGGTGCCAGTTAATATCCGGTCAACTCAATAAACCCTGCCCCTGAATGGGAGCCTGAAATCACAGTACCTCCCTCGTAGTATGAAAACATCCCTGGATTCCACTGCTCAGTTTGCATAGGCGCAATTTGGATGTCGATTTGATGCTTGGGCAATTGAATCGACCAGTGCAAGGGTAATAAACGTTGTGCTACTTTTATGCGTTTGGTTATTTTCGCTTGGATATCTTGTTCAGATAGATGTATCACTTCTCCATTTTTTGTTATTAACGTACCTGACCAGAAGTCATGCGCTTTCTCGTGACGCATATTAAACAGCATTAACTTAGCACCGTTGTCAAAGTGAATAGAAAACCAATCCCAGCCTTGTGCAAGGGGACTGAGATATTGTGAAGTCCACTCGTGATCAAACCAAGCATTGCCTGATACTTCTATTTTTCTGGTTGGCAGTTCAATCTCCCCAGAGACTTGAATATGGGGCTGGCTATAATAGTATGAGGCTTGTTCTGAATCTCTGAGCTTACGACTAAAACCTTGCTCCCCATGTTTTACAAAAGGTTTGTCTGCTGTAAAGTCCAAGTTAACCCTAATCTGTGTATCAATCGTGAACTCAAGGGAAGAGGGGAACATCATTGATGACTTTGCAAGCCACTGCCAATCATCAATAAAGGCATTGAATGGGCTAGAGGATATACCCGCATTACCCACGCCACCGCGAGCAAAACGTTCTTCAAACCAAGCTTCTTTACCGTCTCTTAAACCCACATGCCCCATATATTGCTGAGCATTAGCCCATGGCGTGCTTTGGGTGTCAGTGGCAAAGCGAAACAAGGTCCATTGTAATGCATAGGGCTTGTGTTGTTTGTCAGTTAGATTGGCTGTGATATACCACCATTCCACAGCAAACTTTGGGTGACTGCTATGATCTGATGGAAAAGTAATATTGTACCCCGGGACAACATTAGCAAAGGCTTTGTTGGAGGCGTTCGCTTCATTACTATTTTGTGGTGTTTGTTGTTCTACCGAATAACGGCTTAATCCAGAAAACATCGGGTCTTTTTTTTGTACTTTATGGGTATCAGCACTTATAGCTGCGTTTTTACCATCACTCTCATCACTCTCATCACTATCATCACTCTCATCAGAATATTTAGAACAAGCCACAACACCTGTTGCCAATGTCAATAACAGTAGATATTTGACTAGAAACTCAAACACTTTATATCCTCAACTAATCTGCGACGACTTAATCTGTATAAAGGTAGCGCCACCACTATCACAATCAACAAAATACTCATGACCCCAGCAGATAAAAGTGTCGAGGGCGTCATCATTATGGGATAACTCCAACTAAATGCCTGTACGTTAATCAAGTTGATCAATAACCAAGTTAAGCCGATGCCAAAGGGCAAGGCCACCAAAAAAGCCAGCAAACTGAGCAAGGTATATTGTATAAGTGATAAGCCAGTTATTTGATAATTACCTACCCCCATACTCCTTAACAATGCCCTTTGAGGGCGATTGTCCATGTCAATCATCAGCACTGAAGTGGCCAAAGACAGCGCTGCTACTAATAAAGTGACTATGTTTAATCCATCTGTGATCACAAAGGTACGTTCAAACGTTTGCATCGACAATGCCAATAACTCATCGGTTGCTATCGATCTGACCGGAACAGATAGTGAGGCTGATGCCAGCTTTTCAGCAAATAGACTTTGTTGCTGCTTAGAGGCAAAGTGCAAAGCAAATAGTGTGGTATCGGCGTTATATTTGGCAAAATAGTCTGCAGTCAGCAGGGCCTGAGCACTTTGATTACCGTAATCATAATAGATACCCACTATTTGCTTAGTTTTAGGCTGGCCTGACTCAACATAAAATTTCAGGTCATCTAAGAGTGTTAATCCATGACGTAAAGCCAATTGCTGGTTAATTAGCACCCCTTGCCCTGCTGTGAATACTTGCCAAACATCCGCTTGCTGCTCAGCAAATACCATCGCTTCTTGGTAAATGTTACTGCTGGGATATGATCTAAGCTCTAGGTTTGTTCGACTTTGGGATTGACTCACAGTGTTGTTAAGTAAAACAGCATCAAGGCTTTTACGTTCTATTACATCAACGTCAATATTTTGAGTAGCTAACCATTGAGTAAACACTTTGGGGGATTGCGTTGAAATATATTGATCAGCCACCAAGCGCTGACTTAGCCATTGCTGTGTGGCTTGGCGAAAGCTATCTACCATTAAATTCATACCAATATTACTGGTGAGTGCAATGAAAAAAGCACAGCAGGCAATTTTACTCTTTTGGGATAAACGCACACCATCTGCAGCTAACCAGCGAAATAATACCCATCGCTGTGGTAAACATTGGAACAGTATATTTAGGCTCTTTGGCACGGCATAAATAAGCAAACTGCAACCGGCAAAAATGCTCAATGCGATGGCGCTAAAACTCATCAACATATTAATAGAGTAAAAGCCTAATCCTATGGCAAAACAGCCCAGCACTATGCTGGCATGCAACCATGGTCTATGACTTGTCTTAATAGTGACGCTTAAGTTGCGTAAAGCCAACTGAGTATTCAATTGCCACATAGGTAAAATAGCGGCAGCAAATGCTCCCAACATACAGGCAGCAAAACACTGTGTCATTAATGTCACATAGGCTACCTGTGAGTAACCTACTCGTACATCAAATAGGTTTTGTAATGTGAGCGATACTAGCGGTGAGGCCAATTGAGCTAAAAATATCCCACCGAAAGCGCCAAGTGGCGCGCATAGTAAGCTGATGAAAACTAATTCGGCACCTTGTGCCCAATATATTTGTTGTCGTGATACGCCTAACTGCCGAGCGATCCGTAAATTTTGCCAGCGTTTCATTATCAATAAATGTAAGGCGTTCATAACGACAAACATACACACTACAAACATCAAACATGCCATAGCCAACAGGTTAAGGTGAAAACTGCCGGTGAGCTGCTGCGCTTGCTCGCTAGTATTGATGTTTTCAAGACGAAGGTGGTCTGGCAATGCGTCTCTTAACGCATTATTGCTGACATCATTTTTTTTACCTACTACCAACAATTCGCTAATATTTTGAGTACCTAATACTTGCTGTAATTGTCCGATGTCCATGACGATTTCTCGTCCTAAACCTTCGATAGTACTCACCGCTAGTGTGGGTAATGACGTGCCGTTTTCAAGCGTTAACATTTTCCCGTTAATAAGATTTAACTCGGTTGCAAAATCGGTGTGGATCACACTAGCAAAGGGAGGTCGCCATAATTGCCCCAGTACATCTGATACAGTTTCTGAACTATTTTTCTCAAGCTCAAATGCATCGCTGACGGGATAACTGATAATTGAAAATGTATCTATGCCTAGTAACGATATTCGTAGGGTTTGACCTGTTGTAGGATGCACAATATTCTGTGAACTCCTTAACACAGGGATAAGTTGCGAGAAGCCCAAACGACGCAGAGAAGCAAAATCCTCTTTGCTCAAGGCGTGTCCACTTCTAGCAATAATACGCTGTTCGACTTGTTGTAAAAATGGTTGACTAGCAGAAGCATAACTGTCTTTTGCGGCGCTATTGATCACCAAAACGGCACTGAGGCCAGCACAAGCGGTGACTAAAGCAATGAACACCAGTGCTAAACGTAAAGTATTGTATTGGTAGCTTGCCCAAATAAGTTTTAATAAAGGTGTCATTATAGGGTCGATGCATGGTGTGGAGACTGATTTTTGATCTGAGTTGGAACGCCATGTAGTCGTCCTTGTTGTAACAATAATCGGGTATCTGCGAAGGCGGCTACCTTTGGGCTATGTGTCACAACCACTAACGTTAGGCCTAGTTTTTTACATAATCCAAACAATAACTCACTCACACCTTGGCTATTGTTGTCATCTAAATTTCCAGTAGGTTCATCGGCTAATACTAAGCTGGGTTGATGGGATAAGGCACGAGCAATGGCCACCCTTTGTTGCTCACCGCCTGACAAATTAACCGGTAGTTTGTCTTTGTGTGCGCTTAATCCCAGCTGTGCTAATAAATCATGGTGGTATTTGCCGATGGGTAAACCATTCAGTCTGGCTGGGAAGGTAATGTTGTCCCACACAGATAAACAGTCAATTAAATTAAATTGTTGGAAAACGATACCTAGGTGTTTTTTTCGAAACTGATCGGCTTGCCCTTCACTCATGGTATTGAGTGCCAAACCCGCCACTTTGACCTCACCCTTATCGGCGTTATCTAATGCAGCGAGAATATTGAGGAAGGTTGATTTACCTGAGCCAGAATCCCCACTAATAGCGACGGATTGTTTAGCTTCAAGATGAAAATCGAGTTTGTCTAAGATACTTTTGTTCGAATGACCATCAGTAATCTGTTTGACTAAGCCGTTAACTTCAATCATCTGTGTCTTATTGTGTTGCTTGAACGTTACTAACAATACGCTAAAACACAGTATTAGTTCTACACGTCGGCAAAAAAGTGCTCTAGATCTTCACCCGTCAATTTTTTAATCTGTGAAAAAATG
This sequence comes from uncultured Paraglaciecola sp., assembly GCF_943787955.1. Taxonomy (NCBI): domain Bacteria; kingdom Pseudomonadati; phylum Pseudomonadota; class Gammaproteobacteria; order Alteromonadales; family Alteromonadaceae; genus Paraglaciecola; species uncultured Paraglaciecola sp. The sequence continues at coordinate 134,898 of NZ_CALSOK010000015.1, read as the reverse complement.
TACCACAGAGCTGTTATCAGCATCAGCATGCTTGGGATCACAATCACCGGATAACTCAAGGCTGTCATTCTGCCTAACTCCTCGGTGTATTCAGAAGTACCAGGAGGGCTGACTAAAATCACTTTAGCCAAAATGTAATTGAGTGCTGCAGACAAGAAAAAAGAACCTGCAACAATATAGGAGCTAATTGCCATCTTTTTCTCAAAGAGGTCACTGGTACCTGAATTTGCTAAAGACTGATTCAGATTTTGCCAATTAATGATTTGGTCACTTAGCACAAACACCTTTAATAATGGCTTACTGGTTCTTTGAGTGAATAGCACTGCAAGGCCAATAATAGCTGGGATAGTCGCTTCTTTAATCGCAATGTATTCAGCAGGTAGTTCTAACAAACTTATACCGCCAGTTAAGAACACACTGACAATACCCAGTACTGAAAAGGGGTTTATTTTAGCGGTTTGTTTCAGATCCCAAATGCCAAAGCCAATAGGGAATATTAGTGCAGCTACAATACTCCAAGCAGGCCCCAAATATTCGTCACTGCTAAGATTGGTTAAAATCACCACTGGGATAATGATATTAAAGGCTAAATTACCTAGTAGACCTGATTTTTTTTGCGGTTGAGTGTCAGACATTGATTACCTATTGATATGCATATTATTGCTTGTGGGTATTATATTCGCATTCACTGCTTAGAGCGAAGGTTTTGCCCATAATTTTGCCGCTGCTAATCCGGCAATAAAACCAAATAAGTGGGACTCCCATGAAACAAATGGGCTTGAAGGTAAAATGCCAAAAATGAGCCCACCATAAAAAAAGGCGACTAACATTGAAATAATAATCAGTTTAAATTTACCACTTAAAAAACCGGCTAAAACCAAATAACCAAAATAGCCATAAATCACCCCACTCACGCCTATATGTGTGGCAGGCCTAGCAAATAACCAAACCAATAAACCAGTAATAAGCATGATCCATATCGTTACTTGCAGATAGCGCTTTAAGCCATATTGCAGCAGTAAATAACTGAATATACACAGCGGTATGATATTCGAAAAATAATGCTGCAAACTGCCATGCACAAAAGGCCCTAAAATAATGCCTTTTAGGCCGGGTACGTAACGGGGGATCGTGCCTAATTGACTAAGCATACGCCCAGTGAATAAGTTGATTACTTCAATTGCACTAAACAACATAAAAATGGCGAATACTAAACGAATATGTTGATTATTATTCAAGGGTTTGATGGTGGAATTCATATTTAAAATAATACTATGTAGATACCAATGGTTACAGTGTGACTGATAAAAGTCGTGATAGTCATGTTAAAAGTTATATTAAATTGTCACAAAATAATATGTGGTAAATAACGTGACCCGTCTTGGGTGATAGCCGATGAGTCCTCTCTGACTGAGATGCCTGCCGCTTTATCGTTTACTAACCATGAACCTATCAATGTATGATTATTGCCAAATTGCGGCAATGGATAGTAAGCCTGATAAATAAAACCTTCTTCACCGTATGGGCCATCAGCATGTAATACAGTTTTGCCATCTTCAATGACACTAATATTGGCACCCTCTCGGGAAAATATTGGTTTTTTGACTAGCTTAGTTTCAGTCGCTTTGCTTAACTCATCTTCAAAATAAGCGGGAAGAAGATTGGGGTGATGGGGGAATAATTTCCACAACATCGGCATTAACGCTTTATTCGATAAAATAGATTTCCAGATAGGCTCTAGCCAATTCACTTGTGCGCTTTCAATAGACTGACCAAACTCTTCCCGTTGCATAAACTCCCATGGATAGAGCTTAAACAGGGTTTGGATTTTATTGTCATGTAAATCACTAAAACTGCCACATTTAGAGAGGCCAATGTCTTCAATAAATACAAAGTCATTGCTTAAACCTGACTCTTTGGCGCAATCTTGAAGATACTGCACTGTGCCACGGTCTTCATCCGTATCTTGGCAACAGGCAAAATGCATTTGACTGATATTGTAATGTTTGGCGATGGAGGCTAAGCGATTGACCAGTTTCTCCTGTAATGAGTTAAACTGATCAGCTTGTTTAGGGATCTTTCCCCCATTGACTTGTTCTTCTAACCATAACCATTGCCAAAACCCTGATTCATACAAAGATGTGGGTGTATCGGCATTATTTTCATATAGCTTGGCAGGGCCTTTACCGTGATAAGCAAAGTCTAAGCGAGAATAGAGGCTAGGATCTTGCTTTTTCCAAGAATCATTAATCTGCTGCCAAAATAATTGTGGAATTTGAAATTTTTCTAACAACTCTTGGGAGTTAACAACCTTGTCTACTACCGCCAAACACATTTGATGAATGTCTTCAGTGGGCGCTTCTAAGTCTTGTTCAATTTGTGCGAGAGAAAACTGATAATAAGCCGACTCATCCCAATAAGCTTCACCGTGCATAGTATGAAATTTAAAGCCAAACTCTTCGGCTTTTCTTTTCCAGTTGGCACGTTCAGGGATGGCGACTCTTAACATGGTCTTAGCATACTTTTAATATTGTTCACCCAGTATCAAGCCTACACAACAGGGGTTAACCACCCCAACCACCTTTTTTAGTGCTGCTGCCCCAACTAGACTTGGCCCGCACACTGCTACCAAATCCACCACGGCTCATGGTTTTAGAGACAGTAGGTTTTGGTTTTAGTGATTTTTCACTAACACGCATGCTTCTGCGTCTATTATCGCCAAAATCATAACCATCTGCACCTACCCACCTATTCCTGTAGGATGAATTTCTAGCGTTAGAGGTAAACATGGGTTGAGAATAATAACCTCTAGGCGACATTAAATTACTTAACATGTAGCCAGCCATAAAGGGCATAAAGAACGAACCTGATTCATTTCGAACAACATTACATCGGTTGTTACCAAATTCAGATTCACAATCCCTTTGGGAATTGTATTTAGGTCCTGTACGTTGTGCTTCTTTTAATGCATCGTCATAAGCCGTTTTACATTTCTCAGCAAACTCAGGGTTGGCATCAGTACAGTCATTAACGCTGGTAAATACTGCCGCTTCTTGTTTGTCACCACATGCTGAAAGGAAAATTGCCGCAACACCTAATGCCAAAGGTTTAACACTAAAACTTTTGCGCATGCCGGTTAGATTGATTGACTTTGAACGTTTGGTTTTATTGGATTGCATAGGGCCCTCCTAGTAACTCATACAAGCCGCGTTAAGCAGCCCAACAGAAATAGAAACCGCAGCTAAAATAGTGCCTGCGGATATTTCATTTTTATCAATTCTGTCTGCAATTTTAGGCATAAAAGTAAAACGTAATAAAGCAAAGGCGAACGATTGAGCAATAATGGCCACTACGCCCCAGACTACAAAATCAATTAAAAACTCCGAGTTGGCTACCGCACCTGCTAAGGCGATACTAAAACCTATCATTGCTCCACCAAAACCTATGGCTGCAGCTTGGTTTTTGTGTACCTTCACTAATTCCCACTCATTATGAGGAGTGACAAAGGCATACACCACTTTAAACACAAATAACAACAAAATCGAAACTGCAAAATACAGTGCAAAATTGCCTAAGCCTGATATTGAATTTATTATTGCGTCCATCATTTATCCTTTATTTACTGGGTGATATGGTGTTGAGCGTACCATAAGTGTTGCTTGCAGTTCTTTGTCGGTTAAAATTAGCCGTTAATCGTAATATCTGCTTGGCCAATATTAAAGCCAGTACTGATGACTAAGCAACGATCAAAATTATTATTCACTAATTTTTCTTCAGCTGTGACCAATAAGGTTTCTGTTTCGTCACCTTCGAGCTGACGTTCGTACAGCATCACAAACTGATCGGTCTCACTGGTATCGCCATCTTGTTCATAGGTTTTCTCCGTCATAGCAACAGGTGGAGACTCTTCTCCTACTGCATCCCAGACTCGCTGGTATTCCTCGTCTTCAAGCTGATAAGTGGGTTGAGATACGCCTGAAGTAATCATTTGTTTCCACTGAGCTTGCGAGCCTATGGTTTTTGTTTCGTAAAAATACCATAGCTTTACATCTGTAATGTGATTTTCTGTGTCCCCACCATCTAGGATAACTTGCAAAAAGGCATCATCATCTGTGTAAAAGCGCAAAATTTTGCCACCAGTATCTAAATTCACTTCACCTACTGCTTGGATAAGGTGTTGGCTTGCCGCTTTTTCAATCATCAATTCTGGCTCAATCAAGCGCAGTTTAAGAGGATCGAGTTCAAACGAACCTCCTAAATACAGCCCCATGATTTCAGGTGCTTTAGGTTTGGTTACTATTTCTTTTTTACCAAATAATTTGCTGAACATATACGAGCCTATTTATTTTCTGCAAAGTCATTCCACTGAAATTTAATTATCCTCTCGTCAGCGATGTAGAATATTTTGTCACCGGGTGAGAGCATCAAATCTAAGTCGGGATTAACTTGAATATTTAACTTTTCATCTGCTTTGACCATGCCTATCAAAGTAGCGTGATATTTGCGTTTTAGTGTTTCAAAGATATTTTCAATTTTTAAAGGTGGGATATGAGCTGGAATACTGACCGAATATTGTGCTTGTCCGTGATTAATATCTAACAGATCGTGATGTAGCAAACTTGAGCCTGGATCAAACGCCGATTTAGCCAACATTTCTACTGCGACACTAGGCGTGCATTCAACGTTAGGACAATGTTTTTGCAATAAACCCACTAAGCTTTCATCGTTAAAGTAAGCCACCATTTGTGCGTTGGGGTTACGCTGACTGCAATATAACGCGGTGGTCATAGTCAAATCATCTTCGGGATTGTCCATTAATACCACCCGGGCTTTGGCAACGCAAGCTCTGTCCATATCTGCGTCATTACTAAAGGTAGTGACTTTGACAAACTCAATTTGTCCAGGTAAAGGATTAGTGATATCTACTCTAACACATAGCACTATTACGGGATCGTCTTCGATAGAGGCTCGTTCTCGGATTAATAGTTCTAATAAACGTATAGTTCGGTGTCCATTCCAACCCAGTACAAGAATATGATCTTCAACATCTACACTTTTCAAACCTCTTGCTCCTTTTTGCCATTGATTCGATACCCAACTAGCAACACGTCCCAAGACAAGGGCAAAAATACTCAGACCTAATGGAATAATGTAAAAGGAGACTAAATATTTGCCTGCAGTGGTGCTGGGGGATAAATCACCATAACCTACTGTTGAGCCCGTGACGACCAACCAATAAACAAAATCTACAGATTGGGTTAATGATTCTTCACCTGCAAGATATAGCAGTAACCAACTGGTAAAACCATAAAAAATAAGCGCCAGCACAATACTGTACCAGCGCATCTCGGCAAACACTCGAACCAACATTTTACGTAATCTTGGAAACATCTGTCGCCTTATTTTACTTCAAAAGCCAATTAACTACTTGCCTAAGATACGACTAAGTTCGTCATCTGCTGATGCAGTTCCGCCTGCTATACCAGCTTCGGCTAAACGTTTACTTAAATCATCACTAGAATCTTCGGTTGCCAGTTCTTCTGCTGCTTGTAATTCAGCATTACGTAAGTTCTGCTTGTCTTGAATACGTGATAGTGATTCAGTCGCCGTTTTCATTTTGCTGTTCGCACCTAAATGCCGAGATGACACCGCAACCTGAGCTTTTTGAACTGACTCAGTAGCCTTTACCATATCAACCTGTTGCTCTAAACGTTTTAAGTTTGATTTAGCTTGCTTAATATTCAATGCTAATTGCTTTTCAGATTGCTTAAACTGGTCAAGGTATTTCTGTTCAACGTCTTGCTCAGCGCGTAAATCACCCACTTTTTGTGCACAATCTAAAGCTAATTGGCGGTCTGTATCTATTGCCTTGCGCGCATGTGCTTCGTATTGCTCAACAGATGCTTGTAAACTGTCAACCTTTTGTTGAGACAATTTACACTTGGCTAATATTTGCGTTCTGGCATGATCTGATTTACGCAGCTCATCTTTGGCCTCGCGAATTTCTTGTTCTAGAATACGAATGGCCTGACTATCGGCTACAGATTGCGCTGCTTCGGTTGCTCCGCCTTTTATAGCAGTGACTAATTTTCTCCAAACTGACATATTCTTTCTCTCCTAGTATCTACAAAAAAACAAAATAAATGCTATTGCAAATGATCTTCGTAAGCATCTAAAAAGGCTTCGACATTTTGAAACAGGGTGGTCAACTCAATCATTACGCTCTCAGCTTTTGACTGTGAACTTAATGACCCAAATGCGGTGTAATACTCATCACCAGCGACCTGAGATATACCTACTGTAGTTAGTGGGAATATCATGTGCGTTTTTAAAATTTCTTCATTGAGTAGGGCACAGTCTTTGACTTCGGCCTTGGAAAACAATAATGATTCAACCAATATTTGTTCACCACTAATGGCTAACCAAGCGTCTATTCCATCGCTGTTTGCTATTAACAAACAGTTTTCTTCTTTAGTGACAACCAAATCTTGGTTCTCTGCTAAAAGGGTCTCAAGTTGGTTAAGATCCCAAGTCATGGCTACTCTCCTGTAAGGCTAATGACTAAACTGTAATTCAAACATGTAATCCATAGATGGCTTCCCATCAATGATATTACGAGTCACATTTTAGTCAGTTTAAAGTTATTATGTCAAATTATAATTTCAACATTTGATATTTATATGTTTTAAATGTAAATTATAATTCACGTTTGGTTTTTTAGTGAAGATTGGTATTATGTCCATAAATAAAGATGAAACAACAAACGATACTGTACCATCGCTTGCTGCCGATTGGCGACAACTGGTTCAGCGCCTAATTAAGGCTGAAATGTCAAAGCGTGGTACCAAGTATCAAGATCTCAGCGACAGACTGTCTAATATAGGGATACATCAAAGCGCAGACAACCTTAGAAATAAAATTAACAAAGGTATTATGGGAGCAGATTTGTTGTTACAAATCATGTATGTCTTGAATATGCGCAAGATTGAGCGTGATGATATCATCGAAATTTTTAGCGACTTAGGCAGTCCATTAGAATAAAACGAGGGTAGGTGGCCTTTAAATAATGAACCTAATCGAACTTCTCTTTAAAGTATCCGTTCCAAAGCAATAATAAACACTGAGCGTATTCCCTTAACACCAAGGATGCAAAGTAGCAGTTTAAGTACCAGTTAAGAGTGTATTATAACACCAACCTACAAAATACGATTGATGCTTAGCTTGCCTTTAATCATGAAATAAAAGCTGCTCTAAAAATAGTGAACACTGTTGGCTGTGTATACTTGATAATAGGCAAAAAAAAGCCCGGAACCATTGAGTCAATGAGCCGGACAAATAACAGCTTTGGGAAACGTCAATATTTAACTGTTATATAATCCTAATTGAACAGAATTTATGTGCAATACCAATAGGTTATGCATACTTGATTGCAGGTATTAGTGAATATACGTAAAATATTAAGCAAATAATGTTGAGACCACTATGAAACTATCTGATTTTCATTTCGATTTACCTGAAAACCTTATCGCCCATTATCCTACTGAAAAACGCAGCAGTAGTCGCCTGATGCATCTTAACGGTAATAGCGGTGAGGTGCTTCACAAGCAATTTTCGCATATTGTCGAGTTGATTGACGAAGGTGATTTACTGATTTTTAATAATACCCGGGTCATTCCCGCAAGACTATTAGGTCAAAAGGAATCGGGAGGAAAAGTTGAAGTGCTGATTGAGCGGGTGTTAGACGAGCATCGAGTATTGGCTCATGTTAGAGCCAGTAAATCACCTAAAGTGGGTAGCAAACTTATGCTCGAAGGCATAGTGCAAGCTGAAATGGTCGCCAGACATGACGCCTTGTTTGAGTTAAGGTTTTTGAATGATGAGCCTGTTTTACGTTTACTCGAGCAATGTGGGCATATGCCATTACCCCCTTACATCGACCGCCCTGACGAAGACTCAGATAAAGAACGTTATCAAACTGTGTACAACAAAGTGCCTGGTGCAGTGGCTGCACCTACTGCTGGTTTACATTTTGATGAAGAAATTCTTGAGTTGCTTAAAGACAAAGGTGTGAAATCGGAATTTGTGACTTTACATGTGGGCGCAGGGACTTTTCAACCTGTAAGGGTAGATAATATCCTAGAGCACCAAATGCATTCTGAATACGCAGAAGTATCACAACAAGTAGTCGATGCTATTTTAGCCACTAAGGCTGCAGGTAAGCGTGTTATAGCAGTAGGCACTACTTCGGTGCGTTCGATAGAGTCAGCAGCACAAGCCGCACTTAAAAAAGGCACTGAACTGGCACTATTTTTTTCAGATACGGATATTTTTATCTACCCGGGCTATGAGTTTCAACTGGTAGACGCCATGTTAACTAACTTTCATTTATCCGAATCTACCTTGCTGATGTTAGTTAGCGCTTTTTGTGGCAAGCACAATATCGAAAGTGCTTATCAACAAGCCATTGAGCAAGAGTATCGATTTTTTAGCTATGGAGACGCAATGTTTTTGGAGAAAAAGTTAGCTTGAAGTTAACTTTTAGTGTGTAGTTATGCCCTAGCGGGCACTGCCGTACTGCGTTTTTCGGTTGGCATTCCTGCCAAATGACTTACTTTTTGCTGCGCAAGGTAATCGCTTTGCTCATAAGGTATGCGCTGCGCTTACGTCATCCATGACGTTTTTGTCTCGAATCCCTTCGAATCACTCACTTTTTTGCTGCAGCCAATAAACTAAGTTGAACGACATGGATGTCGTTTGAAAATACTTCATGAACGAAAGTGTCTGCAAAACATGATTTTGAGTAAGTAAAAAGTGCCGCTGAAGGCAGTGCTCTTCATCCAACTATTACCTCAATTTAGCAGATCGTGCTGAGCCGTTCCAGACGACGCACCGCTCAATCGCCTGTCCATGGCGATTGGCCCAATTGAAATAATAGTTACCCTTAATAGCGATTATTATTGAGGAGGATTCTCAACATCAGAGTAATTACCGACACAAGGTCCAACGCTAAACTGATAGCCTAAAGCAGAATTGTCTTCGACGACTAATAAAATCAAATTTTCGTCTATGGGTAAGCTACGTTGTAAAGAAGATTTCTTACAAGCGGATTTTGGATACGTTTCAAAGTGATAAATAAAGCCCGCAATCAGTTTGTCTAGCCATTTTATCTGGCCTTCTTCATCTACTGGTGTTAAAAACGGACGGTTATTAAATGTGAAGGTAAGATCATTTGTATCATTTGTATCATTTGTATCATTTGTATTAATTACATCAATTGCATCCATTACATCAATTTGAGCTTTATCGTTGAGCTCTTCTACTTCAACGTTGTTCTCGGCGGTTGCTTTTTTAAGTAATGCAATGGGTTGTGCAAACAATTCGATTTGTTTGGCATAAGGGACCGCCATAAAAAAAATCGACATGATAACGTAAGGTATCAATACCAGTCTCAATAACATAGTCATAAAAACAAATGTGTTGTCTTCCCAGTGTATTTTGACCTTGACGCCCAATGGGCGAAGCAATACACCGACTATTGACCATAAACCACCTGCAATTAAGGCCATCGAAAAAAATATGATGGAACTCATTAACAACCAAAATGGCAGCATGATTAAAGTAGCAAATCCTAATGTAAAAACAAAAGGCCCAGGCTCGATACCGGTAATAACATTAATTTTAAGGGCGGATATAGCCAAAGCAAAGTTAGCCGTGGCGGCATATAAAACCAGTATAAAGGCTTTACCCAGCATATGTTCCCAAATGCGGTTAAACACATGCCAAAGCTCTCTCACAAGGCCCACTCCAGCAATCGCACCTACCCAAAATAACTCATGATCTTGCTCGCCACCTTGCTCACTGGGTATCAATACTAACAAAAACGCGATTAGGTACATCCATTGTGAGAGAGTCAGTTGTGAAAACTTTTTACGTAATAAAGGGATAATATGTGTTGGCAACCGTGGCCAGTCTCTTCTGAAAATCGCTTTAGGTTTAATGAATGGTGTTTCTTCAGAGCTTTCCATAAGTGGTAAATGACTTTTTGACACGCGTTTTCACCGAGTTAGAAGTTTAACTTTGTATCTCAGGCAACCAATATTAGATTTCTGTAGACTATGTCAGTGTAGATGTTATTTGACGCAAAGCACCCTCATCACTTGGTGAGACTAAAAAAGTCATTACGAGTGGCGATACTCTTAAACACAATTTAGCTGGTAACCACACAATGTAAGTAGGGTAACAAAACCAAGCTATCACTATGTATTTCATAAACTTCTTTGTTTAAGAGTTCTTAGTTGACCATTTTAAGGCCTTTTTAATGCAGAATACGGACAAAGATTGTGCGTAATATTTATCAAGCTCAAATTTACCCAGTATAAATTTCAAACCTTTGACTGATTCGTATATAATCCCGCATCGTTTTTAAGCATGGCTTGTTAAAAAATACAGTGTATTCAGATATGTCTGTATTAATTGTAACAGCCCAGTTTCGTCATCGGACTGATTTCGGTAAGCTGAGATAAATCAATGAAATTTGAATTAGATAATACAGACGGTAAAGCTCGCCGTGGCCGTTTGATTTTTGACCGCGGGGTAGTAGAAACACCGGCTTTCATGCCAGTGGGTACTTACGGTACGGTAAAAGGTATGACGCCTGAAGAGTTGGATGAGACAGGCGCACATATTTGCTTGGGCAATACTTTCCATCTAATGTTGAGGCCGGGTACAGACATCATCAAACAACACGGTGATTTACATGATTTTATGCACTGGGACAAACCTATACTGACTGACTCAGGTGGTTTTCAGGTGTTTAGCTTAGGGGACCTGCGCAAGATAACCGAAAACGGTGTTACGTTCCGTTCACCCATTAATGGTGAAAAGATCCTGCTTACGCCAGAAAAGTCTATGCAGGTGCAGCGAGATTTAGGTTCAGATATAGTAATGATATTTGACGAGTGCACGCCTTATCCAGCCACTGAAAGTGAAGCTAGGGTTTCAATGGAGTTATCGCTACGCTGGGCTAAACGCAGTAAAGACGAACATGGCGATAATCCATCTGCACTATTTGGCATCATCCAAGGTGGTATGTACGAAGGCCTGCGTGATATATCCTTGGCGGGTTTAGAGGATATTGGTTTTGATGGTTATGCCATAGGTGGATTATCGGTAGGTGAGCCAAAAGACGAAATGATCAAGGTGCTTGATCATACTACAAACCAAATTCCTGCAAATAAACCACGGTATTTGATGGGGGTAGGTAAGCCTGAAGATATCGTCGAGGCTGTTCGCCGTGGAATTGATATGTTCGATTGTGTCATGCCTACGCGTAATGCGCGTAATGGCCATATGTTTATTACCAGCGGTGTGGTTAAAATTCGTAATGCGGTACATAAAACCGATATTGGTCCATTAGATGAAAAATGTGATTGTTACACTTGTAAAAACTATTCTCGGTCATATCTACACCACTTGGACAAATGTAATGAGATACTTGGCGCACGTTTAAATACTATCCATAACTTGCGTTATTACCAACGTATAATGCAAGGCTTGCGTGATGCCATTGCCGCTAACAAACTCGATGCATTTGTTACCGAATTTTACGCACAAAAAGAGATGCCAGTGCCTCAGTTAAAAGACTAGCTGGCAATAACATAATTAAAATTTACAGAAATTAGGGGAAATTATGAGTTTATTTATATCCAATGCTTACGCACAAGATGCCGGTGGAGCTGCTGGTGGCGGTTTTGAAATGTTGATCATGCTGGGTGTGTTTGGTTTAATTTTTTACTTTATGCTGTATCGTCCACAAGCCAAACGTGTCAAAGAGCATAAAAACTTAGTCACCTCCCTAAGTAAGGGGGATGAAGTTCTGACTCAAGGTGGAATGGTCGGTAAAATTGTAAAAGTTTCTGATGAAAAAGACTTTATCGAAATAGGTTTGAATGACACGACTAACATTGTTATTCAAAAATCTGCTGTTTCAGCGGTCTTGCCTAAAGGCACTATGAAAACCATCTAAATATAGATATCGAATAGGGGCGTTTAAGCCCCTTTTTTATTGGAAGAACGGAAGGAATTTCTTGTGTTAAATCAAACTCCGCTATGGAAGTACTTTTTGGTGATCTTTGTGGTCGGCCTATGTGCTTTGTATGCCACTCCAAATTTGTATGGCGAAGATCATGCAGTGCAAATATCTGCGGGTAAGAACGCAGTTGTCAATGCTGATGTAGTTGAAAAAGTGACTGCCGAGCTTGCAGCTGCAAATATATCTAGCAAAAGTATTGTGCTTGAAAACGAACTGATACTCGTTCGATTAAATGATCCTGACACTCAGTTAATTGCTCGTGAAAAAATCCAAAAAGCCTTAGGCGATGATTATTTTGTGGCAATGAACTTAGCGCCTGACACGCCAGCTTGGCTAGAAAGCTTGGGTGGTACGCCAATGAAACTTGGCCTAGATTTACGTGGTGGTGTGCATTTTCTTATGGAAGTGGATATGAAATCGGCCCTGTCTAAAAATTTAGAAGATATGGTGGGAGATTTTCGCACTGCGTTGCGCGAAGAAGGCATCCGTTACCGTACCGTAAAACAATTGGATGATGGTGTAGAAATTTATTTCCGTGACCAAGAAACCTTAGATTCGGCAGAGTTCTTCCTAAAAAATCGTAATCGAGATTTGGTTTTTGTTGAAAGAAGCGGCTTAGTTATTTTCGCCAGCATGTCTGAGCAAAAACTGGCTGAGTCTCGCGATTACGCGGTAAAACAAAACATCACGATTATCCGTAATCGTGTAAACCAGTTGGGTGTTGCTGAGCCTACGGTACAAAAACAAGGACCAGACCGGATAGTCGTGCAATTGCCTGGTATCCAAGATACAGCTAAAGCAAAAGAAATTCTTAATGCGACTGCGACCTTAGAATACCGTGAAGTTGATATTGAAAATGACGTGCGTGATGCAATCAATGGTCGTGTACCTGCCGGTTCTGAATTGTTACCTTATGACAAAGGTGGCCCACAATTACTCAAGAAAAAAGTCATAGTAGCCGGTAGTTCAATTATCGATGCCAATAGCGGTGTGGATCAATATGGTATGCCAAAGGTGTCAATTTCGCTTGACTCCAAAGGTGGCGCTAAGATGCTCAACTTCACTAAACGAGCTGTGGGTAAACCTATGGCGGTGGTCTTTATCGAATTTAAAGCCACGGGTGAGCGAGACGAAGACGAAAAGCTGATTTTTGAAGAGGAAAGGCGAGTCATCAGTGTGGCAACGATAAACGGTGTGTTTGGAAATCAATTTGAAACGACCGGATTAGACTCTCCACAAGAAGCTTATGATTTGGCCCTATTATTAAGAGCGGGAGCTTTGATTGCACCGATTCAAATTATTGAAGAACGCACCGTTGGACCCAGTTTAGGTCAAGAGAATATCGACTTAGGAACAAAGGCTATTATTTATGGCTTTATTGCAGTGCTCATATTTATGCTGATTTATTACAAAAAATTTGGCTTTGTTGCCAACATTGCATTAACGCTTAACTTAGTCATGATCATCGGTATTATGTCGATGGTTCCTGGCGCCACACTGTCATTGCCTGGTATGGCTGGAATAGTGTTAACCGTAGGCATGGCAGTTGATGCTAATGTACTGATATTCGAGCGAATACGGGAAGAGGTGAAAGATGGGCGAAGTCCTCAGCAGGCTATTCATCATGGCTATGATAGTGCGTTTTCAACCATATTAGATGCCAATATTACGACCTTCCTTGTTGGTTTGATTTTGTTTTCTGTAGGCACAGGTCCGATTAAAGGCTTTTCCATCACATTGATGATTGGAATAATCACTTCAATGTTCACTGCGATCATTGTGACTCGTGTCATCGTTAATGCATGGTGGGGCGGTAAACGTCTGACCAAGTTGTCAATCTAGGAGCGCCAACATGCAATTATTAAATATGAAAGAAACTATCCGCTTTATGTCTCTGAAGAAACCTGCGGCTATTTTGTCGGTGTGTTTGATTATAGGTTCGATTACATCATTGGCCATCAATCAACTGAATTGGGGATTAGATTTTACCGGTGGTACACAAATTGAAGTGGGTTATGGACAAACCGCAGATTTATCACAAATTCGTGGACAATTAGAAGCGTCGGATTTTAAAGATGCAGTGGTACAAAATTTTGGCAGTAGCCAAGACGTACTTATTCGTTTAGCGTCACGGGACGGTGTTAAACCTTCTGAATTAGGTGATGCTGCGTTAAAGATACTCAAAGAAGCAGATAGCACAGCAGAGATGCGTGGCAGTTCTTATGTTAGTTCAAGCGTGGGTGAAGAGCTCACAGAACAAGGCGGACTGGCCATGCTGGTGGCTTTAATTTGTATTCTTATATACGTTGCATTACGTTTTGAATGGCGTTTTGCTTTAGGTTCAGTCGCAGCGTTAATGCATGATGTGTTAATAACTTTGGGGTTATTTTCAATATTAGGCTTAGAGTTTGACTTAACTGTACTGGCAGCTGTATTGGCTGTCATTGGTTATTCACTCAACGATACAATAGTTGTGTGTGATCGTATCCGTGAAAACTTTCGCAAGATACGTAAAGGAGAGTCAGAAGAAATTATCAATATTTCTCTCACTCAAACTTTAAATCGAACCATTATCACTTCTTTAACTACCATTTTAGTCTTACTTGCTTTGTTTTTTGTAGGCGGCGCGACTATCCATGGTTTTGCTACTGCTCTGTTATTCGGTGTGCTTATCGGTACCTATTCCTCTATTTATGTTTCCAGCTTAGTTGCCTTGACATTAGGCATCAGTAAGGAAGACTTGATGCCTACTGAAATTGAAAAAGAAGGCGCGGATCAAGACCCTATTGCATAAGTATTAGACTGCTTTCTGATTTGAAAAACCAGCCTTTTGAGCTGGTTTTTTATTTTTAATAAACCCACCTTCTAACAGACTTTAATACCCACTCATTGCCGATTGTAGGTTATATTCGCCGATGTAAATTATTGAAACTAATAACATCAGGAAATATTATGACTGTATTGACCGGACGCAATATAACTCTCGTTCTATTGATTGGCGCTACCATAGTGCTTAATGCTTGTGGTTCAACCGACAAATCTAAATCGGTGACTATATCAACTCAGCCCGAACCCCAGGGGAAAATAGTAAAAAGCCCAATCGATAGCCGTGAATATAAATCCATTGTGCTAGATAATCAACTTGAGGTTATGTTGGTATCTGATCCTAGTATAGAAAAATCAGCAGCAGCTTTGAGTGTTGCGGTTGGGTCTTTTCAAGAGCCTAAAGAATTTGGGGGCTTAGCGCATTATCTTGAACATATGTTATTTTTGGGTACCAAAAGTTTCCCCACAGTAGGTGATTACAGTGAGTTTGTGAGCCGCAATGGCGGCAGTCAAAATGCTTACACTCAGCTCGACCACACTAATTATATGGTAGCGGTAAAAAATGATGCTTATGATGAAGCATTGTCACGATTTAGTGGCTTTTTCTACGAAGCTATATTAGAAGAAAGTTATGCTGATAAAGAGCGTAATGCGGTGCACTCGGAATGGACTATGAAAAGTCCTAACGATTGGGTTATTTTGGAACAACTGAACGGCTCAACTTTAAATCCAGAACACCCTATCTCGCAATTTAACTGGGGTAATTTAGACTCGTTAGTAGATAAAGAAAACAACAAGTTACAAGCTGCTTTAGAGGATATGTATAACACTTATTATTCTGCCAACTTGATGAAAGGCGCGATGGTCAGCAATTTGCCGATTGCAGAAATGAAAAAACTGGCTCAAGAAAACTTTGGTAAAATTCCCAATAAAAATACACCACGTCCACAAATTTCAGCTTCGGTAGCTAAATCTGAACATTTGAAAAAAGTGGTTCATTATATTCCGCAAACTGACATGAAACAGTTACGCATAAATTTTGTAATTGAAAATAATGCGCAGCAGTTTGTCGTTAAACCTAATGGTTATGTGAATTATTTACTTGCCAACGAAATGTCTGGTACCTTAGCTTCTGCGCTGCGTGATGCTGGATTAAGCGACGCGGTATATTCAAACTATGATGCGGATGAATATGGTAATGCTGGCAGTTTCACTTTATATATCGATTTAACCGAAAGTGGTGTACAAAATCGCAACAAGGCCATGGGCGCAGTACTTAAGTATTTAGCATTATTAAGAGAAGAAGGCGTTAACCCTCGATACTTCAAAGAAATCAAACAGTCACTGAGTAATAGTTTTCGTTTTAAAGAAAAAACCAACGATTATAATTATGCGATGAAAATTGCCGCAGATTTACAACATGTGCCCGCTGAATATGTATTAAGTAGTGCTTACGAATATCAACGTTTTAATCCACAAGTGATTCAAGCTGTTCTTGACCAATTGACCCTGGACAACGCGCGCATTTTTTATATAGATAAACAGCAAACTGGTGAGCAGGACATGGAGTATTTTGCGGGTCAATACAGCGTGAATGATATTAATTCTGAGTTAGAGCAAACGTGGCAACTGATGTCAGAGCAGTTCGATTTAAGCTTGCCAAGAGAAAATAGCCTGATGCCAGAAAGTTTTGATTTAGTGGCTGCAAAGTATACCGATAAACCTAAACAGTTAGTGGCAGATAAAGGTCACACAGTTCACCTAGGCCATTCAGCTTTATTTAAACAACCTAAGGGAAGGGTGACACTTGATTTGAACAGTGGGTTGACCAAATCTTCTGCGAAAAATCATGTTTTAGCTGATCTGCTAAACCGAGGATTAGGCCAAAAGTTAACTGAACTTCAATCTGAAGCAAGCGCAGCAGGAATGGGGTTAAATGCCAGCTTATCAAACGGCTTGTCACTCACCGCAACTGGATTTACTGATAAACAAGGTACGTTGTTGGCTAGCGCTTTAAAGTACATATTAGATTTTGACATTAGCGATAGTGAGTTGGCCAATTTTAAAGCGAGTTTTAAGTCAGATATTGAAAGCAGCAAACGACAAATTTTACTTAATCAGTTATTTCCTAAATTTAGTCGAGTATCGAATCTTGATGCATTTAGTGACGAAACTTTACTTACAGAAGTCGATGGGATCTTATCGACTGACCTTAATTTATTTAAAGATCAATTGTTAAAACAAGCAAACTTGAGAGTTTTTGCTTTTGGTAATTATTCAGATAAACAAGTGATAGCGTTATCTAATATGGTTTTGAACCAGCTGCCTGAAGACCGCGAAGTAGCCGATGTTTATCAAACCCCATTGCTGAAAGTAGAAGCAGGCACAACCTATAACTGGCAAGAAAATGTAGAAATGACTGACATAGGTTTAATTGATGCCTATTTAGCGCCGCGAAATGATGCTGATTTAGCTGCGGCAAGGTTGTTGTCACAAATTATTCGCCCTGCTTTGTTTAAACAAATTAGAACAGAGGAACAACTTGCTTATGCGGTTGGTTTTTTTGGTCAAACATTTAGGCAACAAATGTTAGTTGCCTATTACATTCAATCACCTGCTAAGGGATTGGCTGAAGTTGATGAACGCATTGCTTTATTTCGTAAAGGTTTTACCGAGCAACTTGCAGCCATTACCGAAGAAGAGTTTGCGACTACTAAAAACAGTGTGTTAATCACCTTAACGCAACCTGCGAAAAATTTGTCAGAAGAAATGGGCGAGTTTACTGGTGATTGGCGTGAACAACTATGGAGTTTTGATAGCAAGGAAAGACTGATTGCAGCAATAGAAACGATCACCTTAAACGATGTTAAAAATCTTTATCAACGTATTGAAGGTGGTAAAGATTTCGGTAGAGTGATTATTCAAATGCGCGGTACGAAATTTGCGGATAAAGCCTTTATTGAACCCAAAGGCGCTATCAAGGTCACAGATATTGATGGCTTCCATAAGCAGCTAACCCAATAGTCAGTTTGTACATTTCTCCCCTAAATTTTGGGGAGAAGACTTTAATCAACAAAACAGTATCAAGGATAAAAATGGCATTGCGCAAGCACCTTTGTTTAGTGATTTGTGTATTAGCACTCAATGGTTGCAGTGTTTTAGGGTTTGCCACTGATCTCACATTGATCTCTGCCTCTGACAGAAATACGAAGCCAGGAGACCCAAGTCATATGAATAACTATGAACTTTACTTCACTCAAGAAGGCATAAAACATCATGTAGAGGCAGTGAAAAACTTTATGGAAGGGGTATCTGATCCGCAGAGTGATTTTTCGCCTTGGTACCAAGAAAAAACACAGACACAACCGCTAGCCTGCAAAAATGTAGCAGATGGCAAATAACAATGTTATCCAGCAGAATATTGTACAGGTATGTATATTAAAAATAGCGGTAGCCAAGCACAACAAACTCAGTCATCCAAAAAACTCACTGCAAAATAGACAGTTTTCGATATTCTGTTATTATCTTATACACTTATACACTTATACACTTATACACTTATACACTTATACACTTATACACTTATACACTTATACACTTATACACTTATACACTTATACACTTATACACTTATACACTTATACACGGGATTGATTCAGTTGAACAAAAATAAGGTTATTGCATGGGTTTTTATTATGACGCTGTTGATCAGCCAGTCATATGCCTATGCGTCAGTGCCTTGTGAATCAAATGGGGATAGTAATAGTCAGCAGCATGATGATATGCGCACTATGCGCACTATGCAAAACAGCATGGCTAAACATGTTATGACCAGCGATATGCAACACAGCATGCAGCAACAAATCGTTCAGCAAAAAAATTTGGCAATGGACTGTTGCGATCAGGAATGTAGTTGTCCCACAGGTGTTTTTTCATCCGCAATGCTCACTTATTTTTTTACCACCTCCGCGTTAAACCTAGTATCAAAACCTTCAAATTTCTACCTGTTTTCAATACAAGAGACATTCCTACCGTCTTTACGTAAGCCCCCTATTATCGGCTAACACAGGACAGATCCGTCTTTAAATAGACCGATGCTGCTCCTCTTGTTGAGCTGGCGTTTTCGCACCTTTTTATCATTGATTTTAATACCCTAGTATTTTATTTTTTATAAAGCTAGGTAACATGGATTACCCATGCAACAAACTAATAAGTTCCACTATTCATGGTCATCGTTACGCATGTTTGTCGTGCTGATGAGTACTTTACCCCTTAGCGTATTGGCAGGTATCACCATGCAAGACGCTGTAAAAATTGCTATTCAGCAAGATCCTTGGTTAGCGGGTAACCAACTTCAAGAACAAGCGCTTAGAGCCGCCAGTGAAGGGGTGAATAACCTACCCGATCCTAAGCTATCCATGGGACTACTTAATTTACCTTCAGATGGTTTTGCGTTTGACCAAGAGCCCATGACGCAATTTAAGGTAGGGGTTGCTCAACTCTTTCCCCGCGGCGATAGTTTAGCTATCAAACAACAGCTACTGAATTATCAGGCTGACCAACATCCGTATCAGCGAGAAGATCGCAAAGCAAAAATACAAGTGACTGTTTCACAACTATGGTTAAACGCAATTAAAGCTGACCAGACTATCCGCTTAATTGAACGTGATCGTGTGCTTTTTGAACAATTGGTAGATATTGTAAAAGCCAATTATTCCTCAGCCCAAGGAAATACCCGTCAACAAGATGTGATAAGCGCACAACTTGAGTTGGCACGATTAGATGACAGATTAACCACCGTTAATAGTCAGCGAGATATCGCCCTTACAAACTTGTCTGAATGGCTGACACCATCGGCACAACTGGCAGTATCTGAAACCTTTTCAGGAACCACTCCTGTTCCAACATTCCCTGAACTGTCAGATGAAATTAAGGGGCTTTTACAAAGAGCAGACAATACGGGGTTGTCACAGCTATTAACGCATCATCCCGCCTTACTCGCTATCGAACAATCAGCTAAAGCGGGAGATACAGCGGTAAATTTGGCGAAACAAAAATATAAACCACAGTGGGGTGTGAATGCTAGTTATGCCTACCGGGATGACGACCAGCTTGGGCAAAGCCGTGCAGACTTCTTTTCTATCGGTATTACAGTGGACGTGCCTATATTTGGTTATGCACAACAAGACAGTGAAGTGGCGGTATCTCGCCTAACGGCGCAAGCCATAGAGACCGACAAACGTTTATTACAACAACGCATGCTAGCTCAGATGTTAAACCTGTATCAGCAGGAAACCCGCTTTGGGCAGCGTGAAGCTGGATTTTTAAGTGCTATATTGCCACAAATTCAAGAGCAAGCAGATGCGTCTTTGTCAGCCTATACCACTGATGACGGGGATTTTTCAGAGGTGATGCGCGCTCGAATTTCCCAGCTTAGCGCACAAATAGATTTGATCGATATTCAAATTGAAAAGTGCAAAATACGCATCCAGCTTGGGTATTTCTTGGAAGGTCACACAGATTCAAATAACAAGGGGGAGTATCGATGAAAACGCTATATGCCATCATCGTTGGTGGAGTTGGCGGGGTAATATTAACCGCGACTATTTACTCACAATTTGTATCCACAGAAATGGATATGACTCAATCAGCCTCCACAGAGCCAGATCCCCTTTACTGGGTCGCTCCTATGGATCCTAATTTTCGCCGTGATGAGCCCGGGAAATCACCTATGGGTATGGACTTAGTGCCTGTTTTTGCAGACGTCAACAAAGGAAATGATCTTGGTGTTGTGCGGATTTCACCCAGTGTAGTCAATAATTTAGGAGTGAGAACGGCAAAGGTTAAGCTGACCATACTTCAAGAGCCTATAAAGACAGTAGGTTACGTGCATTACAATGAAAATAACCTGGTGCATGTGCATCCTCGTGTTGAGGGATGGATTGAAAAACTTTATATCAAGGCGGCGGGTGAACAGGTTAGTAAGGGGGAGCCTCTTTATGCTTTGTATTCGCCTGAACTGGTGAATGCCCAGGAAGAATACTTATTAGCTAAAAAGCGTAATAACCAAGAGTTAACCTTAGCGGCAGAAAGTCGCTTGTTAGCATTGCAAATGCCTGCACAAAGCATGAGAGAGCTTAAAACGAGTCAAGTGGTTCAACAAACTATTGTGTTTAACGCCCCTCAATCTGGGGTGATAGACAACTTAGCCATCAGGGAAGGGTTTTTCGTAAAACCTGGCACCACTATAATGTCTATCGGTGCGTTGGATGATGTGTGGGTAAAAGCTGAGGTTTTTGAACGCCAAGCCGCACAGGTTAAAATTGGTCAGTTGGTCACTATGACGCTTGGTTTTGTGCCGGGGAAAACATGGCAAGGGCAAGTTGATTATGTTTATCCCACAGTCGATGCCAAAACCCGCACACTGAGAGTCAGATTACGTTTTGACAATGCTGATATGTTGCTCAAGCCCAACATGTTTGCTCAGGTCGTCATTCATAACGACTCACAAGAGCCAACCTTGTTGGTGCCTAAAGACGCGGTTATTCGCACCGGTACCCAAGATAGAGTGGTGTTAGTTGTGGGCAAAGGTCAATACAAATCTGTAGAGGTGAATTTAGGACAAGTCACCAATGCATTTGCGCAAATATTAGGTGGGGTAGAGGTGGGTGAGCAGGTAGTGGTCTCCGCTCAATTTTTATTAGACTCCGAGAGCAGTATCCATTCTGACTTTATGCGTATGTCTCTTTCGCCAGGCAATGATGCTCAAAAGAATAGAGCAGATGATGTTCAAGTGATCACAGAAGATGAAAAAGTAGACTCAGCTAATGTGGAAGGCGTCATTAACCACATCAATCTGCAGACTCGCGTGGCCAATATTAGTCGTGGGCCTATCGAAAAGTGGGGGCGTGGCCCAGCAACCTTAGATTTTGTTTTTACTGAGAGGTTATCCCTCAACAAATTACAGCAAGGAGATAAAATACACTTCACTTTTGACATCCAAAATGGTGATTTCTTGATTACCGATTATGCGCTCACTATGCAGGGAAATGGGCAGGAGCATGATCATGATTGAGCGCGTTATCCATTGGTCAATTACCAATCGTTTTTTTGTGTTACTGGCCACTTTTATTATTATTGGCCTAGGATTGTTTGCATTACGCAATACACCTGTTGATGCCCTACCTGATTTGTCTGATGTGCAAGTTATTATTAAGACCAGTTATCCTGGGCAATCCCCACAAGTTGTCGAAGACCAGGTGACGTACCCTTTGACCACCGCCATGTTGTCTGTACCGGGAGCCAAAACCGTCCGCGGTTTTTCATTTTTTGGTGATTCTTTTGTCTACATTATATTTGATGATAAAACTGACCTGTTCTGGGCGCGTAGCAGAGTGATGGAATATTTGTCACAAGTAGCTGGACGCCTCCCAAAGGCAGCAAAACCACAATTAGGCCCTGATGCAACTGGTGTGGGCTGGATTTATTTATATGCGCTGATAGACCGAACGGGCAAACATGATCTTAGTCAGTTACGTTCTATTCAAGATTGGTTTCTCAAGTTTGAGTTGCAAACTGTGTCTGGTGTATCTGAAGTGGCTTCGATTGGGGGGATGGTCAAACAGTATCAAATTATAGTCGACCCAGACAAGTTACGTGCATATGATATTCCTCTAAGTCTTATTCAAATAGCGATTAAACAAGGCAATCAGGAAGTCGGTGCCTCTGTGATCGAAATGGCTGAGGCTGAATACATGGTCAGTGCCTCTGGCTATATTCAATCTATTCAAGATTTGTCCCTTATTCCGTTGGGTATCAATAATAAAGGCACCCCTTTGTTACTAAGAGACGTGGCTGATATTCGTCTTGGCCCACAAATGCGCAGAGGCATAGCAGAGCTTAATGGCGAGGGCGAAGTGGCCGGCGGGGTGGTGGTGATGCGTTTTGGGGAAAATGCGCAACAAACCATTGCTGGGGTAAAGCAAAAGTTAGCGGCGTTAAAAGCTAGTCTACCTGAGGGCGTTGAAATAGTGACGGTCTATGACCGTTCAGATTTAATTACGCGGGCTGTGGATAATCTATGGTCGAAATTAGGCGAAGAATTATTTATTGTTGCTTTGGTGTGTGCCGCGTTTTTATTTCATATTCGTTCATCTATAGTGGCTGTTGTCAGTTTGCCTATAGGTATTCTGGTGTCATTTATCATCATGTATTGGCAGGGTGTCAATGCCAATATTATGTCTTTAGGGGGCATTGCCATAGCGATAGGTGCCATGACTGATGGCGCAATAGTGATGATTGAAAACATGCATAAACACATGGAAAAAACACCACTAACTGATGAAAACCGTTGGCAAATAGTAGCAAAGTCAGCTTCTGAAGTCGGGCCAGCTCTATTTTTTAGCTTATTAATTATCACTGTGAGCTTTCTTCCCGTGTTTATTTTAGAGGCACAAGAAGGCAGAATGTTTGCTCCACTTGCCTATACCAAAACTTATGCAATGGCGGCGTCAGCAGGCTTGGCCATTACCTTAGTGCCAGTGCTGATGGGGTATTTCATTCGGGGTAAAATTGTGAGTGAAAAGAAAAACCCATTAAACAGACTTTTAGTGGCCATTTATTTACCTGTTTTACGTGTAGTGTTACATCATCCCAAGACTACTGTGTTGGCCACTTTGCTCATTGCTGTGGTAGGTTTTTATCCTATTAACAAACTCGGAAGCGAATTTATCCCCCCTCTGGATGAAGGTGACTTAATGTATATGCCTACTACTTATGCAGGTTTATCAATAGGTAAGGCCCGCGAGCTTTTGCAACAAACTGACAAGTTGATCGCTACCGTTCCAGAAGTGAGAAGTGTATTTGGTAAAATAGGTCGCGCCGAGACTGCCACTGATCCTGCGCCACTGACTATGATTGAGACCTTTATTCAGCTTAAACCACAAGACGAATGGCGAGATGGTATGACCACCGAAAAGTTGCGTACAGAGCTTGATAAACTGGTGCAGATACCTGGCTTGACTAATGCGTGGGTGATGCCGATAAAAACCCGTATCGATATGCTCGCTACAGGTATTAAAACACCCGTTGGTATTAAGGTGGCAGGCAGTGACTTGATTGTTATTCAACGTATCGGTCAAGATATAGAGGAAATTCTTTCACAGATGCCGGGTACCGCTTCGGTGTATTCAGAAAGAGTTGCCGGTGGGCGTTATATAAAAGTGGATATCAAGCGTGAATTGGCATCTCGTTACGGTTTAAATATTTCAGATGTGCAACAAGTGGTATCGACCGCTATTGGTGGCATGAATGTGTCCGAGTCGGTTGAAGGTTTGGAACGTTACCCTATTAATTTACGTTACCCACAAAGTTATCGAGACTCACCAGAGCAACTTGCTTTGTTGCCTATCGTGACGCCAAGTGGACAGCGTATTGCTTTGGCTGACGTAGCAAAAATTTATGTTGAAGACGGGCCCGCGGGGATAAAAAGTGAGAATGCGCGAATAAACGGCTGGACTTACATTGATATTAAAGACATTGATGTTGGCAGCTACGTCCAAAATGCAAAGGCGTTATTGTCTTCAGAGTTAGTCTTGCCCACGGGTTACAGCCTAACTTGGGCAGGGCAATATGAATATATGCAGCGGGCGAAAGAGAAACTTGCCTATGTATTACCTTTAACGCTTGCGATTATAGTTATTTTGCTGTTTATCAACTTTCGCAACTTTGTCGAGGTCGCCATTATAATAGGCACTTTACCTTTGGCTTTAATGGGGGGTGTTTGGTTGTTATATTTGGAAGGTTTTAATCTGTCTGTGGCATCTGGTGTGGGTTTTATCGCATTGGCTGGCGTAGCAGCAGAGATAGGTGTGATTATGCTGGTCTATCTTAATCAGTCGTACCAAGAATTGATACGAACCCATCAAAATAATAATACTGAGCCTAGTTTAGACGATTTGGTTGAATCGGTGATGAAAGGAGCTGGGCTTAGGGTAAGGCCTGTGATGATGACCGTTGCCACCATTATGTTGGGTTTATTACCTGTCTTGTATGGCTCAGGTACAGGTTCAGAAGTGATGAGTCGAATTGCTGCGCCTATGGTAGGAGGCATGACCAGCGCATTAGTGCTATCGTTAATTATTGTGCCTGTGGTGTATTTATTATGGCGTAAACAAGCGATTAAGTGATAAACAAAAGGTGCTCACACTTTAGACGCAGGATAACGTTAATGTGTGAGTCGCCATTGATCAATATAAAACCACTTATTGATAGTGTGATGTTCGTTATACAGGTTTACTTTTACCTCCCATTGATCCTTCATCCGTCCAGCCAGTTTTTTTATCAATCATTCTTCTATTATATGAGCTGATTGGCATCGTTTTTGGTGTCATTAAGTTGAGGGGGCGCAATATAGCCCCAAAAAGGTTTTAGCTTACTAAGCTTGAAGTCTTAGCGCTACGTGATGACATTGAGAACCTAACATCTCTTTAAGGTTTATCATTAATGGATAAATCTAAATAGAAAGTTTGCCTGCATAATATGTGCTTGGATGGAGGCGTAAAGATAATTTTCGAAGATAACAAAACAGGATGACAAATATCACTCTACAAGTGAGGCATAAAAAAGGCGAGCGAATGCTCGCCTTAAAAACTTGTGATATGTTATTTTAAATATTTGACTAAACTTTGCACAATTTTGGGGCTGCCAGCCACAATATTGCCTTTATGCATAGGGTCATTACCCCCAGAAAAATCTGTGACCAATCCTCCTGATTCACGCACCATTAATTCACCGGCTGCAATATCCCAGGGTTTGAGACCACTTTCCCAATAACCGTCATAACGGCCGGCTGCGACGTAAGCTAAATCTAATGCTGCAGAACCACTGCGACGTATATCACCTGCCTGCATAAATATTTTATTAAACCCTGCTAAATACTGGGGTAGTCTGGTTTTATTTCTAAAAGGAAAAGAGGTGGCAAGGATCGTTTGGCTCAATTCTTTGGCATTACTAGCACGAATACGAAAACCATTAAGCTGTGCACCAGCACCTTTGCTTGCTGTGAACAATTCGCCACGTATTGGATCAAATATCACACTTTGATCCAACCGTCCTTTGTGCATGAGGGCGATAGATACCGCAAAATGAGGGATACCTTTAATAAAATTGGTGGTGCCATCTAAGGGGTCAATCACCCATTTGAAATCGTTGTCACCTTCCACTACACCCCCTTCTTCACCTACAAAACTGTGATCTGGGTAGGATAGTTTGATTTTGTGGATTATAGCCTGTTCGGCTTCTTTATCGATGCGAGTGACGAAATCGTTGTCGCCTTTTGCTTCAGTTTGCAAGTCGGTCTGATTATCAAACCCATTAGCAATGATATTACCCGCAGCACGCGCAGCACGGATCGCTATATTCAGCATAGGATGCATAGTTAACCACCAATTTTAAAAGAACATTAAACAAAAAACGCTTAAGAATGTTCAGTCAACCTAATTACGTGTACTGAACAAAAAATCGCAGCGAAGTATACCAAAGCTCGTAAATTTAGCAAACAGAATGTTTTTTTGGAGGCTTGTCTTACTGCCTAATCCTCTGCATATTTATGCTAAATCGTCATTTTGAGGTGGTGTGGGTATGTGCTATTATGCGCGCCCTAAAATTGACCCGTTAAAAAAAAGATACCACACATCATGTTAGAGAATATTCGCATAGTGCTTGTTAATACCTCCCACACAGGCAACATCGGCTCGGCTGCAAGGGCAATGAAAACCATGGGGTTAAGTCAATTGGTGTTGGTTGATCCTATTAGTGCACCAGATGGTAAATCCAGTGCTTTGGCAGCAGGCGCGGGTGACGTGTTAGCGAATGCAAAAATAGTAGATACTCTGGCCGAAGCAGTGGCTGATTGTGGTTTAGTGATTGGTACCAGCGCTCGTTCTCGTACTTTATCTTGGCCGATGTTAGAGCCAAGAGGATGTGGTGAGAAAATGATAAATGAAGTGTCTAAGTATCCTGTCGCTTTGGTGTTTGGTCGTGAAAATAATGGATTAAGTAATGATGAATTACAACAATGTCATTTTCATGTGTGTATCCCAGCAAACCCTGAATATAGCTCCTTAAACATAGCCGCGGCAGTTCAAACTTTGTGTTACGAAGTGCGAATGGCTTACCTAAATTTATCCCGTGGTCAATACCCAGAAAATCATCCTGAAGACTCAGAATATCCTTTGGCAGAGGATCTTGAAGGTTTTTATAGTCATTTGGAACAAACCCTTATCAAAACGAATTTCATCATTGCCAAACATCCGGGTATGGTAATGGCCAAGTTACGTCGATTATATAACCGTGCTCGACCTGAGACTCAAGAGCTGAATATATTGCGCGGTATTTTAGCATCGGTTGATAAAACCAATAAAAATCGAGAGTAATAAATTAAGTGATTTCAATGTAGGTAAAGAAATTTCGAGACATTTGAAATTAACTGGAATCTTTAAGTCGATGTTAGTGCTAAAGATATTGATAAAATTATTTATGGGGAAATGCATGCTTCTGTCGAGGCACGAGAGATATTGTTTAGTGATACACACCCCATGGTAAGTAATGAAAAGTGGGGCGCAAACAGCTGTACTTACAGACGATACTTATCACAAACTGAGGTTGATAATGTTTAGTAGAATGAAAGAAGATGTGCAAAGTGTGTTTCATCGTGATCCAGCCGCACGTAATACTTTTGAGGTGCTGACTAATTACCCAGGCTTACATGCTATTTGGTTTCATCGTCTGAGTCATAGATTATGGAAAGCAAACTGGAAATGGTTGGCTCGTTCTATTTCCACTTTTTCTCGTTGGCTTACGGGTATTGAAATTCACCCTGGAGCAAAACTTGGGCGACGTTTTTTTATAGATCATGGTATGGGTGTGGTCATTGGAGAAACTGCTGAGATTGGTCATGATGTGACCTTGTATCATGGTGTCACACTGGGTGGAACAAGTTGGAACGCTGGGAAACGACACCCTACATTAGAAGACAACGTAGTAGTGGGTGCTGGCGCCAAAGTACTAGGGCCAATCACTGTGCATACAGGTGCCAAGGTAGGATCCAACTCAGTAGTGGTGCGTGATGTACCAGAAAATGCCACTGTTATTGGTATTCCTGGACGTGTCGTGGTGGAGCAACATAAGCCTGAAGCGCCGACTAATGGGGAGCGTGAAAAAATAGCCAAAAAGTATGGTTTTGATGCGTATGCGGTAGCAACAGATAATCCTGACCCTATCGCTCATGCTATCGGTGTGATGGTGGATCATGTTCACCTTGTTGATAAAAAAGTTGAGGAGATGTGTCAAGCAATCAATAAGATGGGGGGGGATGTCTGTGGTGAATCGTTACCCACTTTAGACTTGGAAGACTTTTCTGATAACGAACATGGAGAGGATATCAAAAAGGTCAGTGACGCCTTCGATCCATACATATAATACTTGACTAAATTACTAGGTTAAATACTTGACTAAATTAGTCAGGTATGCAAAAATTTAAGCAAATATGGTATCGGGTTTATTACTATGAAGTTGACTTCAAAAGGTCGTTACGCAGTGACAGCTATGTTAGATGTGTCTTTACACTCTACACGTGGGCCTGTGTCTTTAGCCGATATATCCGAGCGCCAAGAAATTTCTTTGTCTTATCTTGAACAACTTTTCTCTCGTTTACGTAGAGAGAAGTTAGTAGACAGTGTACGCGGTCCTGGTGGCGGTTATAAACTAGAACGTCCAGCTAATGAAATATCTATCGGTGAAGTTATCCGAGCGGTAAATGAATCTGTTGATGCTACTAAGTGCCAAGGTCAAGGCGGTTGCCAAGGCGGAGAACGATGCCTAACCCATAATTTGTGGGAAGGCTTAAGTGACAGAATTAGTGTGTTTTTAGACGGTATTACTTTGGGTGAGCTCATGCAACAGCAAGATGTGAAGCAAGTAGCCGAAAGACAAGACAAACATAAACATCATAATCAAATAGCGGCAAACGAAATTTCTATTAGTTTGCAGCTTTAAGCGGAGTAAAAAATGAGCGAATTAAAGCTTCCTATCTATCTGGATTATTCTTCAACGACTCCAGTAGATCCTCGTGTTGCAGCTAAGATGGCAGACTGCTTAACGACAGATGGCGTATTCGGTAACCCCGCATCTCGTTCACACAAATTTGGGTGGGTAGCAGAAGAAGCAGTCGATGTCTCTCGTAACCAAATAGCTGATTTGGTCAATGCTGACCCAAGAGAAATTGTATTTACCTCAGGTGCGACTGAATCCAATAATCTAGCCATTAAAGGCGCTGCTAATTTTTACGGAAAAAAAGGTAAACACCTAATTACCCTAAAAACCGAGCACAAAGCGGTACTAGATACCATGCGCCAGTTAGAGCGGGAAGGTTATGAAGTGACTTACCTTGACCCAGAGCCTAATGGTTTAATTATTTTAGATAAGCTGATTGCAGCTATCCGCCCCGATACCATTTTGATTAGCATTATGCATGTCAACAATGAAATTGGGGTGATTCAAGATATTGCAGCCATTGGTGAGATGTGCCGTGAGCGCAAAATTTTGTTTCATGTGGATGCCGCACAAAGCACAGGTAAAGTGCCAATCGATTTACAAACTACCAAGGTAGATTTGATGTCGTTTTCTGCACATAAAACGTATGGCCCTAAAGGTATAGGCGCTTTGTTTGTTCGTCGTAAACCACGCATCCGCTTAGAGGCGCAAATGCACGGTGGCGGTCATGAGCGCGGCATGCGATCTGGCACTATGGCGACGCACCAAATTGTAGGTATGGGCGAAGCTTTCCGCATTGCCAAAATAGAAATGGCCGCTGAAAACGAACGATTGATGATGTTACGTAACAGGTTATGGAATGGCATTAAAGATATGGAAGCCGTTTACTTAAACGGTGACATGGAAAGCCGTATTGCTGGTAATCTTAATGTCAGTTTTGCTTATGTTGAAGGTGAATCATTGATTATGGCACTCAAAGATATGGCCGTATCTTCTGGTTCAGCTTGTACATCTGCAAGCCTTGAGCCTTCCTACGTTCTTCGCGCACTGGGCTTGAACGACGAGTTGGCACATAGCTCAATCCGTTTTACCACAGGGCGATTTACGACAGAAGCTGAAATTGATTATGTGATCGGGGTCATACGTAACGCGATAGATAAGTTACGTGACATGTCGCCACTTTGGGATATGTATAAAGAAGGCATTGATTTGAGTACGGTAGAATGGGCTCATCATTAGAGGGCTCACATCGAATCCTTAAGCAATAGTCATCTAAGATCCAAAAGTAGTTTGAATTAATAGATTAGCGAAATTAATATTGATGTGATGCAGGAATGAACATTTCGTCACATAAACAAAAGGTAAAATATCATGGCTTATAGCGAAAAAGTAATTGACCACTACGAAAATCCACGCAACGTTGGTGGTTTTGATAAAAACGATCCATCAATTGCAACAGGTATGGTTGGTGCGCCTGCTTGTGGTGATGTGATGAAGTTGCAACTTAAGATTGATGAAAATGGCATTATTGAAGACGCTAAGTTTAAAACTTATGGCTGTGGTTCCGCCATCGCTTCAAGTTCATTGGTAACTGAATGGGTAAAAGGTAAGTCTATTGACGAAGCTTCTACTATCAGTAACATGGATATTGCTGAAGAATTGGCTCTGCCACCTGTAAAAATTCATTGCTCTATTTTGGCTGAAGATGCCATAAAAGCAGCAGTTGCAGATTATAAAAGTCGCCAAGTCTAAGATAAGATAAGTTTAATTAAGTAGGAGTAGCCAGTGGCCATTACTGTATCCGATACCGCAGCATTACGTGCTAAAACTTTTCTCGAAAATAGGGGAGCTGGTTTAGGGCTGCGTCTTGGTGTGAAAACCACTGGCTGTTCCGGATTAGCTTATGTACTCGAGTTTGTTGATGGCATTAATCCTGACGATAAATTATTCGAAGACAACGGTGTTAAAATTATTATTGATGGGAAAAGTTTGGCTTATCTTGATGGTACCCATCTAGATTTTGCCAAAGAAGGCTTAAACGAAGGTTTTCAATTCACTAATCCCAATGCAAATGGTGAGTGTGGTTGTGGCGAAAGCTTTAATGTTTAATGCTATCTTTGCTAAACTCTGCCGCATGTAAAACATATCAATCAATAGTCATCAGATGAATTATTTTGAACTTTTCAATATCCCCGTGTCTTTCGATGTGGACTTGTCTTTGTTGCCACAAACTTATCAGCAATTACAGCGCTTAACCCACCCAGATAAGTTTGCTAGCGGTAGCGAGCAAGAGAAGTTGCTGGCCGTTCAACAAAATTCGCAAGTAAATGATGCATACTCTGTACTTAAATCACCGCTATCTAGAGCAGAATATTTATTGAGTTTGCGCGGTATTGATTTAAAACATGAACAACAAACCATAAAAGACAGCGCTTTTTTGATGCAACAAATGGAATGGCGTGAAGAGTTAGCTGATATAGCACAGCGATCAGATCCTTTGGGGGCTTTGTCTTCACTGGAAGCTGAAATTAATCAATCGATTAAAAGTGATTTGACTAAGTTAAGATGCTTCCTTAAAAGTACTCACGACATGGCGGAACAACATGCGGCCAATATTATTCGGCAACTTAAATTTTCATATAAAATGTTATCTGAAATTGCGCTAAAAGAAGACGTGTTAAGTGATTTTTAACTTGACTCATTGTAACCTAAAAGAAACGAATTAGACCATGGCATTTTTGCAAATATCCGAACCCGGTCAAAGCGCCGCTCCACATCAACGTAAGTTAGCAGTTGGTATCGATTTAGGTACCACCAACTCATTAGTGGCATCTGTACGAAGTGGTGAAGCACTCACGTTACCTGATACCAAAGGAAGACATTTATTACCCTCTGTTGTCAGATATTTAACTGACTCAGAAGTGATTGGACAGGAAGCCAAACAACACGCCAGTATCGATCCGACTAATACAATTGTGTCAGTGAAACGTTTTTTAGGGCGCTCGGTAAAAGACATTCAAACGGCTTACCCACATTTACCTTACCAATTTACAGATCCTTTATCGCCAGTGATGAGTGTTGCTTCGGGTGATGTAAATCCTGTACAGGTATCGGCAAAAATTTTAAACGAGCTTAAAAAGCGTGCAGAAAAAACCTTGGGGGGGGAATTACAAGGTGCAGTCGTCACAGTGCCTGCTTATTTTGATGATGCCCAGCGCCAAGGCACTAAAGATGCTGCGGCACTTGCCGGTTTGAAGGTTTTACGGTTACTCAACGAACCGACAGCTGCAGCTGTCGCTTATGGTTTGGACTCTCGCCAAGAAGGCATTATCGCTGTTTATGATTTAGGCGGTGGCACCTTTGACATTTCTATTTTGCATTTAAGCAAAGGGGTATTTGAAGTGCTTTCTACCGGTGGTAATTCTGCACTAGGTGGAGATGATTTTGATGCCTTGTTGGTAGAATTTATTCGCCAACAAAGTCAGTTAACGGGGGAATTATCTAAAACTTTGCATCGTACATTGTTGGATAGAGCGAAAGATGCCAAAGAAGTATTAAGTCATGAATCTGTGTTTACTGTACATTTTGAAGATGACACTGGCAGACATCTTTCAGTGCTGATAAGTATTGACAAATTTGAACAACTAATTGCACCTTTGATTAAGAATACTTTACGAGCTTGTCGCAGAGCCCTAAAAGACGCTGAGTTAGCAAAAAAGGAAGTGATTGAAGTGGTGATGGTAGGTGGTTCGACTCGGGTGCCCTCAGTGTGTAAACACGTAGGCGATTTTTTTGAGCGTACTCCACTTACTTCCATCGACCCTGATAAAGTGGTCGCAATTGGGGCGGCTATTCAAGCCGATATTTTGGTGGGTAATAAACCTGACAGTGACATGTTGCTGCTAGATGTTTTACCCTTGTCTCTGGGGATAGAAACCATGGGCGGTTTGACTGAAAAAGTGATCCATCGCAATACCACTATCCCCGTGGCCAAAGCGCAAGAATTTACCACCTTCAAGGACGGACAAACCGCCATGATGGTACATGTGGTGCAGGGTGAACGAGAATTGGTGCAGGATTGTCGCTCCCTTGCGAAATTCACATTACGAGGCATTCCTCCCATGGCAGCAGGAGCGGCTCATATACGGGTAACATTTCAAGTAGATGCCGACGGATTGTTAAATGTTAGTGCGATGGAAAAGTCCACAGGTGTACATGCCGAGATCCAAGTTAAGCCCTCATATGGACTAGAAGATAATCAAATTGCCACGATGCTAAAAGCATCAATGGATAACGCTGAAGAAGATATGCAAGCTCGTATGCTCAAAGAGCAACAGGTTGAAGCCGCAAGAGTGCAAGAAAACTTGCAAGGTGCATTAGATGCCGACGGCCTAGCCTTGCTTGACGCATCAGAAATACAGGCCATTGCAGCAGGGATTGCAGAGCTCAGCGAGTTGGCAAAAGGCACAGACAAAGACGTCATTAAGGCGGCCATCGAACAATTAGATAAGTTGAGCGAAACCTTTGCACAAAAACGCATGGATCAATCGATTAAAAGCGCCTTCTCTGGGCAGTCAGTTGACAGAATTTAAAATAAATTGAATATTAGGAATCTAAATATGCCACAAGTAATTTTTTTACCTCACGATGAGTTGTGCCCAGATGGCGCCGTCTTAGAAGGTGAAAAAGGCACCTCAGTATTAAACCTTGCTTTAAAAAACGGCATTGGCATTGAACACGCCTGCGAAAAAGTATGCGCTTGCACCACTTGTCATATCATTGTTCGTGAAGGCTTTAACTCATTAAATGAGGGGGATGAGCTGGAAGAAGATATGTTGGATAAAGCATGGGGGTTAGAGCCTAATTCTAGACTCGGTTGCCAAGCTATTATACAAGACGAAAATTTAGTGGTAGAAATCCCTAAATACACAGTCAATATGGTGAGTGAAGGACATTAGCCTAGAGCCTCTAAGCTTTATTTTTGTGAAGAGAGCCAGCTATGTGCTGGTTTTTTATTGCCTTCAAGTTAACAGTTTCGGATAATGACTCTAATAACAGCTGTTCATACGTACAGTTATTATGTTAACTTATTCAACTAATTTAAAAAAGAGAGTAATTTATGGCCGTAATCACACGTTATGTAGTTGAACACAAAGGGGTGGAGAAGTTTGTGACCGCAGATAAAAAAGAAGCCGACCAGTACGATAAAATGCTCGATGTAGCGGATAACCTAAGTGAGTATATCGAAGGCAAAGGTATTAAGATTGATGTATCTGTGTTGGAAGAGCTGTCTATTATGCTGTCTAAAAATAAAGACTCTTTGGGCAAGTTGTTAAAAGGCACTACAGCTGATGTGTTATTGACTGAAGAAAAAGCAGAAGTGGTCAAGATTGATAAAAAGAAGGCTTAAGTTGGTTCATGCCTTTGTAAAAAATATTGCGTTACTTAGCCAGTTTACATTTTCAAATAGCTTTTTGATAAATTAAATAAACAGAATTCGCGCTAAATGCCTTAGGACTTCCTATCCGTGAGGGCTTATAGCGCGAAGGTAAAATGTAAACTGCCTCCTAACCCCTCAAACCTTGGTGTTAATATCATAAATAATAACAAACACACTTAAAGTTACAGTGGCCATAACCCTCAGCGTATTAGCTGAGTTGGGGAGTGGATAAAATCAATTGCTAGCGCGTTCAGCAGACGGTGGAAGGAGCCGCTTTTCTAGCCATTTAAATACCCAGTTCGCGCTGAAAGCAGGCATCTAATGGTGAAAGTAGAACGCCGCATCAGATAAGTCTGTTTAAAAAATATTCAAAACTGGTTTGCCCAACATTGGGAGTCGCTTGTTGTAAATTCTGAATGACGTGAAAACAGTCGAGTAATAGACGTAAAGCAGCCAATTTTGACTCTTGCAAAGATAAAAAAGAGAGGTGAAAAGTGAAAAATACGAGGCATCGTGTATTTTCATTTTATGAAAATTGATGTTTTTTTTACCTCTTCTCTATCTTAGAGCGGCTCTTTATGCTCAAATCTGCTAGATGTCTAAAAGGGAGCTTTATGCGACACATTTATATTTTCTATCAGTTCTTTGTCTTCTTCTGCTTAATTGGGTGTCAGTTGAGCTTTGCGAATCCTGATTACCGCTTTAAAACTCTCAATACCTCCGATGGTTTGCACTCAAATGAAATATATAAAATATTTCAGCAAAAAAATGGCTTTATGTGGTTTGCAAGCGACCATGGAGTGAGTCGATATGACGGCTTGTTGTTTGAACACTACCATTATGCCCCTGGCCAAATTAACCACATATCGAACAACCAGATCACCGATATACTGGAGGATAGTCGCGGTAATATCTGGATCAGCACCGAAGCAGGTTTAAACAAAATAAGCCCGGATGGCGCTGTTTCCCTCTTTCAACCTGATCCCAAACAGCCCAATTACCTGGATCAAATTTGGTTGTTGAGTTTATTTGAAGATACTCAAGGTATCCTTTGGTTAGGTACGGGCAAAAATTTAAAGCGCTACGATCCGGTGGAGAATCAATTTGTAACCTACACATTATCTATGCCTGACGAATCGACCTATGCTTTGGCGATATATCAAATAGCTGAGACTTCCCTTGGGCTGCTCTACCTAGCTACTTCTAAAGGGCTGGCGATAGTTGATCATGACTCAAAACAATTTTCCCTGGTGGCGAAGGTCAACAGTCAATTAGTGGATGAGGACAGTACCCATCTATTAACCGTTTTATCTGATGACAAATTATTGTTGGGCACTAGAAAAAGCGGATTGCTCTTATATGACATTACAACTAAAGAACTGCAGCAGTTCATAAATCAGAAAGATGGACGAAGCTTAGCCGCAAACAACATTGCCAGCCTGATGGTCAATCCAAACGGAGATATTTGGATTGGTCACAGCGACATGGGTATCTCAATTTATCATCGCCAGAATGGCACTTTTAGTTACATTAAGGCTGAAGAATTCGGTTCTTATAGCTTACCCAGCAATACCGTTCAAAGCTTATTAATTGATAAGTCTGGTTTATACTGGATAGGCACATCAGAGGGGGTTGCCCTTTATTCACCCTTGCAATTGGGCAGTCAGATCTATCGAAAGCGCCCCGTCAATAGTGGACTGTCTAGTAATTATATTTATGACATGTATGCCGATGACAAGGACAATATTTGGCTGGCGACAAGTAACGGCATAAACAGGTTAAATACCCTGACGCAAACGATCGCAGTATTTCCTCTGACCTATCCCAATGGTGAGCAATACAATGAACAGTCAATATATCAAATATCCGCTGCGGCGGATCATCAACTTTGGTTGGGTACTGACGAGGGGCTTAAATTATTTGATCCCCTGACGGGATTTTCACGGGGGGTTCAAGGCCAACCAGGTCTGCCAAACAACCCCATATATACGCTCTTAACTACAAAGGATGATAACCTTTGGATAACTGGTTACATTAATGTAGGGCTGAGACTATTTCATCAAAACAAGGGAGTAAGTAAGGTCTTCCTGGATGATGAAAACTCTGAATACTTTGCCGGTGGTAATTTTACCAATGCAAAGATCTTATCTTCTTTGGGGGAGTTATGGTTGGCAACGACGAATGGTCTTGTCCGGGTTAACCCCGAATCTGGCCTGGTGAATCACTATGAAATAGGAGGAAAACAAGGGAACACCAGAGTCACCAGTATTGTAGAAGGTCAAGATAATACCTTTTGGTTAACCACAGATGGTGAGGGATTACTCAGGGTTAGCCCCTTACCTGAGGAAGATGATCTACTTGATATTCAATATGTGACGAAGCCCTATGGGCTAGGTCAAAATGAATTACAAGCGGTGCTCAAGGATGGGGATACATTATGGTTGAGCAGTAGAACCGAACTCATTAAATTTAACGTGACTACTGGCAAGTGGCAATTGTTTCCAAGCTTGATTGGAGATGACCAACTCTTATTTTTAGAAAATGCCATTCTGAAAGTTGGTAATATCTTATACCTCGGAAGCACTCGGGGACTAGTATCAGTCGATACGACAAAGCTATTCAGTAACAAATTTGATGCGCCAGTGAAAATAACCGGAGTGACGGCTGGAGGACATCAGTTGCTGGGCCATATTGATAGTCTTTTAGCGCCGCCGATTTCTTTAGCATACCAAGAGAATAGTCTGCAGATAGCCTTTGCCGCACTAGACTTCACCAACTCGCTAAATAACCAGTATCAATTTAAATTAGAAGGTAAGAACGAAAGTTGGGTAAACACTGCCCAAAAAGGAGTTGTTTACTTCAACAGTTTAAGTGCTGGTGATTACATATTTAAGGTCAAAGGAACCAATAGTGATGGCCTTTGGAGCTCTCAAATTGCCTCCTTTAGTTTTACCATTGAGCGCCCTTGGTGGTTTTACATTACATTGGCTCTGGTTGTTTTACTTATCTTGTTAGCGCTTAAGTTTCTGCTTAAGGGGAAGCATTATATGTACTTTTTACACGAAAAGGCCCACGTAGATACATTGACCAATATCGCCAATCGATACAGCTTCAATACGCAACTTACCCAGCATATGGCCAATCAAAGTCCATTTGCCCTAGTTAATTTGGATCTAGATAATTTTAAAGACGTGAATGATCGCTATGGTCATCATGTGGGGGATTCGTTGTTGATTGAAGCCGGTAAACGTATCCAAAGCTGTATTAGAAAAAATGATACCTTGGGCCGACTTGGTGGAGATGAATTTGCTATTATTGTGACACGATTTCAGGCGTTACCCGACCTGTATGAGATCACCGAACGCATACGTTCTGTACTCAGTCAAAAGTACTTTTTGGAGGAGCACATTATTGTCAGTTCATCTAGCATAGGGATTGCCCTTTACCCGAATGATGCCACTGACAAAGCCACGTTATCAAGCTACGCCGATGCCGCTATGTATGCAGCAAAGGAGCATGGCGGCGATCATGTCTTTATGTTTAACAAGTCTTTAAGTCAGGCATTAAGCAAAAAAGAAAAAATTCTAAACAACTTAAAGCAGGCTTTAGGAAATGCAGAACTCTATTTACTTTACCAACCACAAATTCATCAATTTACCGATAAAATGGTAGGAGTAGAAGCACTTTTACGCTGGCGGCATCCTATAGAGGGAAATTATTCTGCCTATGAATTTATTCCTGAAGCCGAGTCTAATGGGATGATTATTGCCATTGGGAATTGGGTAATCGAAACAGCCTGTAAACAAGCGAAGCATTGGCAACAAATTGATGTTGATGGCTTTAAGGTATCGATTAACATATCTGTTGTGCAAATATTGCAAGCGGATTTTGTTGGAAAGGTAAAAAAAATTATCGCTAAAACTGCAGTTGATCCACAGCTTATCGAGTTTGAAATTACCGAGAGCGTACTGATAGAAAATTTCTCCAAATGTCAGAAAATTCTCACGCAGATACAGGGTTTGGGAATTACCATTGCTATCGATGACTTTGGGGTGGGCTTTTCTTCATTTAGTTACTTAACCCAATTCTCTTTTGATACCTTAAAAATAGATCAAAGCTTTGTTAAGGATATCAAACTGAATAATTTGAATTACAAAGTGGTAAAAAATATATATCAGCTGGCAAAAGATCTCGACCTAGAAGTGGTTGCAGAAGGTGTCGAACATGAAGAACAACTGTTTCTTTTAGCACAATTTGACGGGGCGATAATTCAGGGGCATTATTTTTGCTATGCGCTAGAGGCCGAGGTGATTACAAACTTGCTAAGTCATCAAAGTTTAGATAAGCAGCCCATCAGTACCTTGTTTGCCCAACAACTAAATATGAACTAAAAGTATTTTCGGTTCACAAACAAGACCGGTGTCATTTATCTTGCGCCTTTCCTTGCCGCAAGTCTAAGTTGATAAAGCAAAACAAGTAAAACAAGTAAAACAAGTAAAACAAGTAAAACAAGTAAAACAAGTAAAACAAGTAAAACAAGTAAACAGGGTCAGAGAATTGGATTATGTGAAAAAAATCCCAACCTTTTAGCACGCAACGACAGTATGTAGAAATTGCTGTAGGGCCGGGCCATTGAGGTGTGTGAGTTCAATCTATCGATGCTACTCACATGCCAAAGCAGACTATCAAAACCAATTTTATTGGGTAATAGCTAAGACCGCTTATGGCAAGTACCCATTAACTTGATAGCCCTGTTCGTCTTTTTTTTGTTCTGAAATTTGCAGTTTTAAGATGCACCACAACGGTAATACTTTTAGTCAGCAGGTTATCCCACAATTCTAATCTAAAGCGTCACACAGTCGTTTCTTTAACTGCACTTGTTCTGTGTGAGTCAGTGGCTGGTCAAACTCGTTACTCACAATAAATAAATCTTCTGCACGCTCTCCAATAGTGGATATTTTGGCTTGATGCAACTTGAAATTAAAGGCAATAAATTGTTCACTTATGTTAGCAAGTAACCCCGGTGCATCTAGGGCTTCAAGCTCAATCAAGGTGACATTGGTTTGGCTAGGGTAGAATCTAATTTTGGTTTTTACATCCAACTGCTTCATTTGACGTGACATTTTGCGTCTGTTGATGTGTTCTTCGCCAGGTTTATTTAACTGAGTTTCTACGGCTTCTCGTAAACTGTTTAAACGTGATTCAGAGGTGATCCTATCGCCGTTATGTTCAAATATAGTAAAGCTATCAAATATAAAGCCATCTTGTGTACGCATGATTTGTGCATCGTGGATAGAGCAATTTCGGCTATCTAGCACAGACGCTATTTGAGCAAACATCATGGGTCTATCTTTACCATATACCATTAATTCAGCACCTGCTTTAGACGTGTCAGCACTGGTGCCAACCATCAAAAAGTCATCGGTCATAGGGTGAGCGGCTAATATGAGGTTAGCATGCCATGCGATCTGTGTTGGTTTAAAACGAGTAAAATAATCATCACTGAGGCGTTGCCAAAACTGTAATATTTGCGTCTCGTTCATGCCGTTGTCAAGCATAGAGGCCATCGCTTGGGCTTGATGTTCGCTGATCCTGTCTTGTAACGCCACTTTGCACTCTAAACCATTGTCTAAGGCCTTTTGTGTGAGTAAATATAATTCTCTTAAGAGTGTTGCTTTCCAATCGTTCCATAGATTGTCATTGGTTGCCCGAATGTCGGCGAGGGTTAACACATATAAGTGGTTTAAATTGTTGTGGGTACGCACCGCTTGTGCAAACTCGTTGATCACTGTCGGGTCGTAAATATCTCGTCTTTGTGCGATGACAGACATTAACAGATGACTTTCCACTAACCATCTAATGAGTTCAGTATCGATAGCATTGATGTCATGGTGTCGACAAAACTCTGCTACGTCCACTGCGCCCAGTTTAGAGTGGTCACCATTTCGGCCCTTTCCAATATCATGATAAATGGCAGCAATATATAACAGCTCTGGCTTATCTAGGTTTTTGACTATATTCCCACAACGAGGGAATTCTTTATTCTCAGGTTGTGAATAATGATAAATATTCTTGACCAATCGATGAGTATGTTCGTCAACTGTGTAAGCATGGAATAGATCAAATTGCATCATGCCCACTATGTTATCCCACTGAGGGATATAAGCCTGCAAAATGCCATGCTTATGCATAATATCCCAGCCTAACGCAAAAAAGTCTGGGTGTTTGGCTAATTTTAAAAATAACTCACGACATTCTGCCCGTTCTACATAATATTGCTGTCGAAACTCTCGTCTTGCCAAGCGTAATTGGCGCAAACAATCAGAATGTAAATCTTGTATTTGAGGAGTATCTGCAATCAATAGTAGAAATTGTAAAATAGCTTCTGGAGAGGCGAATACGTTATCTTTCGTCGGGGCAATATAACCGTCGAGTAGTTCAAAGTTTGTATTGATTTTAATATGTTGTTTGACGTTCAAGTTAAGAACATCTTGGCTAAAGCGTTGCATTAACATTTTGTTCAATTCACTAATACGCCTAACGGTTCTGAAAAAGGCTTTCATCATGCGCTCTACTGACGCTTTCCCTTCGTCGCCATAACCTAATCGTGTGGCAACATCTGTTTGATAATCGAATAATAAGCGGTTTTCACTGCGACCAGCCACAATGTGTAAAGCAAACCTAATCCGCCAAAGGCTTTCACGACATTCTATTAACTCATCAAATTCTTGTTGATTAAAATAACCATGTGCCACTAAGTCT
Organism: uncultured Paraglaciecola sp.; assembly: GCF_943787955.1. Lineage (NCBI taxonomy): Bacteria > Pseudomonadati > Pseudomonadota > Gammaproteobacteria > Alteromonadales > Alteromonadaceae > Paraglaciecola > uncultured Paraglaciecola sp. The sequence goes on along the minus strand of NZ_CALSOK010000015.1, from coordinate 93,727 downwards.
TTGCCATCTGTCGCGTTAAAATGCTTCTTTGCCACCCAACCTATAGATTGGATGTCTCTTAAGCAACCAGGGCTTTCTTTGACGTTAGGCTCCAAGTTATATGACGTGTCTTTAAATTTTCGATGACGTTCTTTTTGTTCTTGATATTTTGCCAAGAAAAAATCTTTGCTGCTCCAATAGCTCCGTGAGTTGAGTTTTTCTTGTAAGTCTTCAAAAGTCACTTCACAGCCAATTAATAAACGTGCTTCGACTAAGTTTGTCGCTATAGTGACGTCTTGTTTCGCTAGCTGAAACGTTTCTTTGATGGTACGCACTGATTGCCCAACATCTAATCCAATATCCCATAAAAGTGTAATAAACTGACTTATATGTTCTTGTTGTTTTTTTGATAACGATTTTTTGCTTAGCACTAGCAAATCGATATCTGAGTGAGGTTGTAGTTGTCCTCTTCCGTATCCACCTACTGCAATTAAGGCTAAATGATGCTCAAGATGCAAGTCCATTAATTGCCAGATATGCCTCAGTAATGCATCGGCTAATGTGGCCCTGCCTAACACCAGCCCTGTGACTTCTCCTGTACTCAATTCACTCTCTAGCCATTCGTAACTATTTGCCACTATGGTTTTGTACGCAGCAATATTATCTGCATTGTTGATCAGTTTTATTTGGTTAAGTAGGCTGTGTAGAGACAACGTGAATACCTTTAAATGAGTGGTGGCCTAATCAATTAACACAAATTACGTGAATCACGGGTTATGACAAATAACTATTTACAGCAAGTAATGATTATTTGTCATAAGGTTTGATGAATGATGACCAGCGTGATACAGAGCTAGTGATTGATAATACGTTCAATATCTTCGTCGTCTCGTAGGGTCAAAATTTCGACGCCGTTGGCAGTGACCAGCAAGGTATGTTCCCACTGTGCGCTTAAACTCCGATCTTTGGTGACGACAGTCCATTTATCAGGTAATACTTTTGAATAACGTTTACCTGCATTGATCATCGGTTCAATGGTAAAGCACATTCCCTCTTCAAGAGTTTCTCCGGTGTTAGGCTTTCCGTAATGCACTACTTGAGGGTCTTCATGAAAGTTGGCACCTATACCATGACCACAATATTCACGCACAATTGAATAATTGTGACTTTCAGCATATTGTTGAATAACATGGCCAATGTCTCCTAAACGAGCGCCAGGCTTGACCATTTTTATTCCTTTATACAAAGACTCTTGCGTCACCCTGATCAGTCTTTCAGTCATTATAGAGGCTTTTCCTACCACAAACATTTTTGATGTGTCGCCGTGATAACCGTCTTTAATAACAGTTACATCAATATTAACTGAATCTCCATCTTTGAGTTGCTTATCAGCAGGAATACCATGGCAAATAACATGATTGACTGAAGTACAAACAGATTTTGGAAAAGGTGGGTTGCCATAATTAAGAGGAGCAGGAATGCACTTTTGGACATCAACAATATAATTGTGACAAATCTGATTCAGCTCATTGGTGGTCACACCTTTTTTGACATATTCACCAATCATTTGCAATACATCTGCAGCAAGGCGTCCAGCGACGCGCATTTTCTCAATTTCAGCTGGTGTTTTAATTGTGACAGGCAATGCTCTATTCCTACTAAATACAATTCGTTTAATAAACACTATTGTATCTTTTCGGAGTGAATCCTGCCAGAGCTGAATAAAGATGGTTATTAAATTGTCTATTTGTGCTCAATCACAGGACGCTAGTTTCTGATTAAGCTATGTGATTTTTGCGTTTGGTTATTGTTTAATTTTAATAATTAATCTTTTTTGAAGCGACTATAAAGGGTTCAAGAAACCGAACCCCCGAATAGGTACTAACAAAGATACGCTCTATATTGGTGTTTTTAAGTTAGCCAATAACTAAGGTTGCTTAGGCTGAGAACAGTCAGATTGCTGATTTCCCCAAAGTAACTATGAATATTCGTTGCGCAAATGTTTTTCATTTATTTTGACTCAGGGCGAATACTGATTTTTATGTAATAAAATCTTTAGCTTAGGGTAAAGATTTTTGGTTGATTTTAATCGTTATTATTAATACTTAACTTGAATATATATCACCCCCATGCTATAAAATGCACCGCTGAAATTAATGGAGGTGTGACCCCCTACGTAATTATCGCGAAGAAGCTAAGTAAATTAGCGTAAATATCACACATACATCGACACATTTTTCGGGGTGTCTACTAAGAGCTTTTCTAAGTGGATCGAGAACTGGGATGTATGGAGGCCTAACCCCTATTAAGGAATTTTTATAATGGCAAATGTATCTATGCGCGACATGCTTCAGGCAGGCGTACACTTTGGACACCAGACCCGTTATTGGAACCCAAAAATGAAACCTTTCATTTTTGGATCACGTAATAAAGTCCATATCATCAATCTAGAAAAAACAGTTCCTATGTTCAACGAAGCACTTAACTTCGTTGGTAACATAGCTTCTAAGAAAGGTAAAATCCTTTTTGTTGGTACTAAGCGCGCTGCAAGTGATGCAGTGAAAGACGCAGCAGACAAATGTGACCAATTCTATGTTAACAAACGCTGGTTAGGCGGTATGTTAACTAATTGGAAAACAGTTCGTCAGTCAATCAAACGTTTAAAAGAACTTGAACAGCAAAGCCAAGACGGTACGTTTGAAAAATTGACCAAAAAAGAAGTGTTAATGCTCACGCGCGAGATGACCAAGCTTGAAACTAGCCTTGGTGGGATCAAAAACATGGGTGGTCTACCAGACGTGTTATTTGTTGTTGATGCAGACCATGAGCACATTGCTATCACTGAAGCTGGCAACTTAGGTATCCCAGTTGTTTCAATTGTTGATACTAATTCAAACCCAGACGGTGTTGATTACATCGTACCTGGTAATGATGATGCTATCCGTGCTGTTCAACTTTATCTAAATGCTGCAGCTGATGCTGTTATCAATGGCCGTGATCAAAACCTAGAAGCGCAAGCTGAAAAAGGTGAGTTCGTAGAAGCTGCTGAGTAATCCGCTTAGAGATAAACGACACTCTAGGTAGCGAGCATCTGCTACCTAACACGAATAAATTAAACGGGGGCCTATGCCCCTGTTTTTAAATCTTAATTTCATATAATTTGTTTAATTGATTAGTTTGAATGAGTCATACAAATTATTTTGGTGAGGAAACGAAAATGGCAGTGACTGCAGCCCTAGTAAAAGAATTGCGTGAGCGTACAGCCGCCGGCATGCTTGATTGTAAAAAAGCATTGGTTGAAACTGATGGTGATATTGAGCTGGCAATCGAAAATATGCGTAAGAATGGTCAAGCGAAAGCCGCTAAAAAGGCAGGTCGTATTGCCGCTGAAGGTGTGATTTTGACTAAAGTTGCTAAAGGTGTAGCAACTATGATGGAAGTGAACAGTGAGACTGATTTTGTTGCTCGTGATGATGGTTTTGTGTCGTTCGGTCAAAAATTAATTGAAGTGGCATTTGCCAATAAGATTAACGACATGGACACACTCAATAGTACTGAAGTCGATGGCGTTAAAATCAGCGAATTACGTGATACCCTAGTAGCTAAAATCGGTGAGAACATCAGCCCTCGTCGTGTTGTTACTGTTGAAGGTGATAACCTTGGTGCTTACGTTCACAGCGCACGTATTGGTGTTATTGCAATTTTACAAGGTGGTGATGAAGAATTAGCTAAAGACATCGCTATGCATGTTGCTGCTTCTAGCCCATTCTTTGTAAAGCCTGAAGATGTGCCTACTGAAGTCGTAGCTAAAGAAAAAGAAATTCAGCTTGATATTGCTCTTCAATCTGGCAAACCACCTGAGATTGCAGAAAAAATGGTTTCTGGTCGTATGAAGAAGTTTACTGGTGAAATCAGTTTGACAGGCCAGCCTTTCGTTAAAGATCCTTCTATCCTGGTTGCTGATTTACTTAAATCAAAAGGTGCTGACGTCATTAACTTCGTACGTTTTGAAGTTGGTGAAGGCATCGAGAAAAAAGAAGAAGACTTTGCAGCTGAAGTGGCTGCTCAAATGGAAGCTGTTAAAAAATAAAAATGCTACAAGCATGAATACCAATATCAATTTTAATTTACGCTGAGACATGCATTTTATAGTTGTTTGGGTATAATACTGGCACCTCAAATTGAGGTGCTTTTTTATATATACCTGTATTGTTTGGTATCTGTTATTTTAAAACAACACAGGTATATGTACGATAGGCCTATAGGCCCTAACATCACAGCCTTTTATCACCTTTAGGAAATGTCACTCTATGAGTATCGCACCCAAGTCCGCTTATCGAAGAATATTGTTAAAACTCAGTGGTGAAGCATTAATGGGAGATGAAGGCTTTGGCATCGATCCAAAAGTGCTAGAGCGCATGGCACAAGAAATAAAAGAAATAGTTGAGTTGGGTGTTGAAGTGGGTTTGGTTATTGGTGGTGGTAACCTGTTTCGAGGAGAAGGTTTGGCCAAAGCTGGTATGAACCGTGTAGTTGGTGACCATATGGGTATGTTAGCTACTGTTATGAATGGTCTTGCAATGCGTGATGCATTGCACCGTGCTTTTGTTAACGCCCGTTTGATGTCCGCTATTCCTTTAAATGGTGTGTGTGACAACTACAACTGGGCAGAGGCCATCAGTTTACTAAAGTCTGGTCGCGTAGTGATTTTTTCTGCGGGTACGGGGAATCCCTTCTTTACTACTGACTCTGCTGCTTGTTTACGCGGAATTGAAATTGAAGCGGATGCAGTATTAAAAGGGACCAAAGTAGATGGCGTATACGACGATGATCCAGCCAAAAATCCAGAAGCAAAATTATACAAAGTATTGTCTTATGATGAAGTGCTAGACAAAGAATTAAAAGTAATGGATTTGGCAGCCTTCACTCTTGCTCGCGATCATAATGTACCCATTCGTGTGTTTAACATGAATAAACCTGGCTGTATGAGAGCGGTTGTAATGGGCGAAAATGTAGGTACGTTGATTTGCCATACTGAAGAAATAAAACAAATAAAGTAGAAAAAGGAAAACTATTGTGATTGACGAAATTAATGATGACGCGCGTCAGCGCATGGAAAAAAGTATCAGCGTGTTAAAGGGGCAACTTTCAAAAATTCGAACTGGCCGAGCACATCCAAGCCTACTCGATAGCATTATGGTGCCTTATTACGGTTCAGACACGCCACTTAAACAGCTAGCCAATATCATTGCAGAAGATTCTAGGACGTTAGCACTAACAGTGTTTGATAAAAGTTCTGCAAAAGCGGTTGAAAAGGCCATTATGCAATCAGACCTAGGTCTTAATCCTATGAGTGCAGGTTCTGTTATGCGTATACCAATGCCTGCTTTGACTGCAGAGCGCCGTAAAGACTTGATTCGTGTTGTGCGTAGTGAAGCTGAACAAGGTAAAGTAGCTGTCCGTAATATTCGTCGTGATGCGAATAGTGATATAAAAGAATTATTGAAAGAAAAAGAAATCAGTGAAGATGACAGCCGTCGTGGTGAAGATGATGTTCAAAAACTAACCGATGCTTTTGTAAAGGAAATTGATGAAATTTTAGTAGCAAAAGAAAAAGACTTAATGGAAGTGTGATTGAGCTATAACTGATAATGAATTCATCTGAACCATTACTCGAACCCACGATGCCACAACATGTTGCTATTATCATGGATGGCAACGGCCGCTGGGCTAAGAAAAAAGGCAAAATCCGCACTTTTGGTCATAAAGCGGGTGTTAAAGCAGTGCGAGCAGCTGTTTCCTATGCATTAAAAAATGGTGTGAAAGTGCTCACACTGTTTGCTTTTAGCAGTGAAAATTGGAACCGACCATCCGAAGAGATTGGGGTGCTAATTGAACTCTTTAAGATGGTGCTTGGCAGTGAAGTTAAAAAACTGCATAAAAATAATGTCAGGCTCAACATAATTGGTGATATGAGTCGGTTTGATAGTAAACTGGTTAATAGGATAAGCGAAGCAGAGGCTCTTACTGAAAAAAATGATAGTCTAGTTTTAAATATTGCCGCCAACTATGGCGGTCGATGGGACATAGTGAATGCGGCTAAAGAGTTAATTAAACAAGTACAAGCTTGTCAAGTTGATGTGGCAGATATCGACGAAGATACATTTGCACGTCATACCTGTGTAGCAAGTTTACCCTCAGTAGACTTATTGATCCGCACCGGTGGGGAACAAAGAGTCAGTAATTTTTTGTTATGGCAAATTGCCTATGCTGAATTATATTTCTCAGAAGACTTTTGGCCAGATTTTAATGAAGCCGTTTTCCAAGCTGCGGTGGACGCTTTTCATGAACGTCATAGACGTTTCGGTAAAACCTCAGAGCAAGTAAGTTAATGATTAGTAAAAATAAAATCAATAAATGTGAGAAGAATCCGTGCTAAAAAAACGGATTATCACCGCGCTCATTCTTGCCCCTTTGGCGTTATTTGCCATTTTATATTTACCCCTATTCAGCTTTGAAATTATGATTGCATTAGTTATGGGCCTAGGTGCTTGGGAATGGTCAAGTATGTCGGGTATGACCCGCACTTTCATAAAAAATACCTATGCCGCACTAGTCGTTGCAGTCTGCCTGATATTGTCATATGTGCTGCCTTCAGATTTAATTTGGTATCAAGGTCAGCTAAATAGTTTATATACCTACATACTATCCATAGCGGTCATATGGTGGGTAGTGTCCTTGGCGATGATTATTGCCTATCCCAGATACAGTTCTGTGTGGAATACCAGTAAAATACTCCGAGGTACATTTGGTTTTTTAACTCTCATACCGACCTGGGTTGCAGTTGTTTCACTTCGCACAAGTTTGTACGATGTTGATCCATACTACGGCGCATCTTTAATTTTTTATGTGTTGGGTATTGTTTGGGCCGCTGATATTGGTGCTTTTTTTGTTGGCGTGAAATTTGGAAAACATAAGTTGCGGCCTGAAGTCTCGCCAGGTAAGACCATTGAAGGCCTTATGGGAGGTGTTTTTGCATCTTCAGCCATTATTGCTTTTGCTGCATTACATTATCAACTTGACTCATCCCGTATCTGGCTACATATATTGGTAGGTGCATTAACTGTTGGGGTTTCTGCCTTAGGCGATCTAAATGAAAGTATGTTTAAACGCTGTGCTGGTCTAAAAGATAGTGGAACATTACTGCCTGGACATGGTGGTGTTATGGACAGGATTGACAGCTTGACTGCGGCATTTCCTGTTTTTGCATTTTGTTATGTCATGTGGATGGCTTGATGCAAAATATTACCATTCTGGGTGCGACAGGCTCTATAGGTAAAAGCACTATTGATGTGCTGATGCGCCACCCCAAGTTGTTTAGTGTCTTCGCATTGACGGCTAACAGCAATGTTGAGTTGTTATTGCAGCAAGCTCAACTATGTTCTCCTGAATATGTGGTGGTTGCCGATCCTAAGCAATTCGAAGCAGCTAAAAAGTTATTCTCAGAGAATCTACTTACATGTGAAGTGTTAGCCGGCCATGAGGCACTGGAGCAAATTGCTGGTGCACCGGAAGTGGATATAGTGATGGCCGCTATAGTAGGAGCTGCTGGACTGTTACCTACCTTGGTGGCGGTCAAAGCGGGTAAAAAAGTGTTGTTGGCTAATAAAGAATCGTTAGTCATGTCTGGTGACTTATTTATTCAAGCCGCAAACAAATATAACGCTGAAATTTTACCCATAGACAGTGAACATAATGCTATTTTTCAATGTTTACCGACTGATTTTAAATACGGTGAACTGAGCTCTTCAGGTATCAGTAAAATTCTTTTAACGGGGTCAGGTGGACCTTTTTTGAATTTGCCATTAAGTAAGCTGCATCATGTCACACCAGACCAAGCATGCGCCCATCCTAACTGGGACATGGGACGAAAAATATCAGTTGATTCTGCTACTATGATGAATAAAGGTTTAGAATTTATTGAGGCTAAGTGGTTGTTTGGGCTTGAATCATCTGATATTGAGGTTGTGTTACACCCGCAAAGTATTATTCACTCTATGGTGCAATACATAGATGGCTCGGTGTTGGCTCAAATGGGTAATCCGGATATGCGAACACCTATTGCTCATGCATTGGCTTTTCCCGACAGAGTCGAATCCGGTGTCTCTCCTTTAGATTTTAATCAATTATCTAATTTTACTTTTACAGAGCCTGAAGCTGAGCGTTATCCTAATCTGATACTCGCTATGCAAGCAAGTAATGCTGGGCAGTATGCCACTACCACGCTTAATGCAGCAAACGAAGTGGCAGTAGATGCGTTTTTACAAGGGAAAATTGGTTTTATACAAATTGCACAAGTGAATGAAGAATGTTTGCAACAAACATCACCTCACAACCTAGACACTATTGAAGCCGTAATCGAAAGTGATAACGCTGCCCGAAGGCTCGGTTTGAATATTATCGGGAATATTAGTCAGTCTTCGATGCAGAAGGTTGGAACTTGAGTTTTCTAATTAGTTTTGCTTCTTTTATCGTCGCTTTAGGCATTTTAGTGGCGGTACATGAATGGGGCCATTTTTGGGTCGCTCGCAGATGCGGAGTGAAAGTCGAACGATTCTCTATTGGTTTCGGAAAAGCCTTATGGCGTAGAACAGACAAGCTAGGTACCGAATATGTGATCGCGGCTATTCCATTGGGCGGCTATGTGAAAATGCTTGACGAAAGGGTTGATGAAGTAAGTGAAAAAGACTTACCCTACGCCTTTAATCGTCAGCATGTGTTGAAACGTATTGCTATTATCGCTGCAGGGCCGGCTGTGAATTTTCTGTTTGCAATATTTGCTTTGTTCGTTATGTACCTAATAGGTTTACAAACTATTAAGCCTGTTGTCGGTGATATTGAACCTGATAGTGTTTTCAGCCAAAGTAACATTCCTCAGAATGCCATTTTTACGCAAGTCGGGGATCGCCAAGTAGTCGACTGGGAAGATGTCGCTTATGAGTTTATGTCATTTATTGGCAACAATGAGATGCTAGTTAAATGGACAGATGATGAAAGCTTTTATGAACGCTCAGCTACCATTAACTTAAGTCAGTGGGAGTTCGACCCAGATAAAACCTCGGTCTTTGCTAGCTTGGGTCTCGTTCCCTTTCGGCCTAAAGTGCAAAATGTGTTGGGATATATTGAAGATGGCTCTGCTGCACAGATCATTGGATTCCAAACAAATGACAAAATTCTCAGTTTAGATGGAACTAGTATGCAAAATTGGGAACAAATAGTGGGTTATGTTTCAACAAGACCTAATCAAACTGTTCAAGCTAATGTGCTTAGAAATGATAAAATCATAAGCTTAAATGGAACTATTGGTAGTAAAACTGGAGAACAAACTGCAAAAGGGTATATGGGGTTTTCTCCTACTCTTGAACCATGGCCAGAGGGGGTTGTGTTTGTTCATCAATATGGCGTTGTAAAAGCTATGTCAAAAGCGATGGACAAAACATGGCGTTTGATGACACTCAGTATTGAGATGCTTGGTAAGCTGATAACAGGTGATGTATCTGTGAAGAATTTGAGTGGTCCTATTTCGATTGCTCAAGGTGCAGGTATGAGTGCCAGCTTAGGTCTAGTGTATTTTTTAGGCTTTTTAGCGTTAATTAGCATTAATTTGGGCATAATTAACCTTTTACCTCTGCCAGTACTTGATGGTGGACACTTACTCTATTATTTTATAGAGCTTATTAGTGGACGGCCTGTTCCAGAATCAGTACAAGAAGTAGGATTTAAAATTGGTGGCGTATTGTTACTGCTATTAATGAGCATCGCGATAGTAAATGACATTACGCGAATATAATTTTTATCGGTCGATTTGACCATGCACAACATGTTTTGTGCGTTTAGGAAGAATATTATTAAATGAAGTTTAAACAGTTAGTTGTTGCGGGATTAATTTTATCCATTGCTAGCTTCGCGAAAGCAGCCCCGAGCAGTGAATTTGTCGTTAAAGATATTAGAATTGAAGGTTTACAGCGTGTTGCTTTAGGCGCAGCTTTGACTTATCTGCCTGTTACAGTTGGCGATGAGATGAATAGCTTTAGGGTTTCACAGCTTATTAGGTCTATGTATTCTTCTAGTCATTTTGAAAATATTAAAATATTTCGTGATGGAAACACACTCTTGGTGCGCGTCTCTGAAAGACCTACTATTAGTAATATTGTATTTGAAGACAACGATGATATTAAAGATGAGCAATTACAAGAAAGTCTAAATGATGCCAATATTTTGGTAGGGGAACCTTTAGATAAAACTGTTTTGACCTCTATTGAGAATGGTTTAAAAGACTTTTTTTACAGCATAGGTAAATATAACGCTGACGTGACGGCGATTATTACACCACTACCGAGAAATCGGGTTGACCTTAAATTGTTATTCGAAGAAGGCGATTCAGCTAAAATTCAACAGATAAATATAGTGGGTAATGAGTCTTTCAGTGATCCTGAGTTGTTAGAACTGGTTGAATTGAAATTTGATACACCATGGTGGGACTTTTTATCAGAAACTCGCTATCAGAAACAAACATTAACTGGCGATATGGAAACTATTACTAGCCATTACAAAGATCGTGGCTATCTGCGTTTTAATATAGATTCTACCCAAGTATCCATGACGCCGGATAAAACAGGCATCTATGTGACCTTAAACGTCAATGAGGGTGAGCAATACACAATATCTGACGTAGAACTAATGGGTGACTTATTGGGTTATGAAGATTATATCGAACTTGTATTACCGTTAACTAAAGGCGAGTTATATAATCAAGCTGAAGTCACATACACTGAAGAATTCATTAGTAAATACTTAGGTCGATATGGTTATGCTTATCCCACTGTCACGACTATTCCAGATATCAACGAGGAAGATAAAACCGTAAAATTAATTTTGTCCGTAGATCCTGGTAAACGCATATATGTGCGACGAATAAATTTTACAGGAAATAATAGTACTGCTGATGAAGTACTTCGCCAATCGGTTTCTCAGATGGAAGGCTCTTGGTTATCTACTGCTACATTAGAATCGTCTAAAAATAGCCTTTCGCGTTTAACGTATATGGAAAATGTAGACTTTGAAACGGTTCGTTTACCTGGCGAAATAGATAAAGTTGATGTGAATTTCACAGTTAAAGAGCAGCCTTCTGGAGCCTTTAATGCGGGCATAGGTTATGGCGATCGTACTAAGTTAAGTTTAAATGCAGGAATTCAGCAAGATAACTTTTTAGGCACAGGTAAACGTATTGCATTTAATGTGAGTACGGTTTCGTATCAGAAGAGTGTGCAGTTGTCATACACAGACCCATATTTTACCATTGATGGGATCAGTTTAGGTGGTTCAGTGTCTTATAGTGAATTTGATGGTAGCTCTGCTAACCTCATTCAGTACAACAGTAAACAGTTTTCACTAGGCAGTAATATTGGTTATCCCATTGACCAATTTAACAGAATTAATTTTGGTTTAACTTACAGCACAGTAGAGCTTTTTCAGAGACAACCTTTTGTGCAAACTACGCGCTTTAATAACCAGTTTGTAGATGAAAATGATCCAGATGCTCCCATTAATTATGATAGTTTTCTTGCTTCAGTCGCTTGGTCACGTACTACCTTAAACCGAGGTGTGTTCCCAACCGCAGGTTCGTCACAACGTGCCTCATTTGGTATGACTACACCTAACTCAGACGTAAACTATTTTAAGACTGAAATAGATGGCAAATGGTATTTCCCATTATCACGCAATCAACGCTGGTCTTTCTTAGCACGTTTAAAAATGGGCTATGGTAATGGTTATGGGAATGTAGGTGGTATTGACCAAATATTACCTTTTACTCAACATTTTACAGCAGGTGGTTCAGATTCATTAAGAGGGTTCGAAAACAATACAGTTGGACCTCGTGGTATACAAGTGACACCATCAACAATCGTTACCGACCCCAATGGTAAAGTGATTTTAGGCGATAATTCAAATGATTCAATCTCTATTTCTTCACGTTCATTAGGTGGTAATGCCATGATATTAGGTGGAATTGAGTTAATCGTACCCACCCCTTTTGTTGAGGTAGACTTTGATAACTCTGTGCGTACTAGCTTATTTTTGGATGCAGGTAATGTTTGGGATACTGAGTTTGATTATGACAGTTATAAAGACTTAAATTTGATTAGTTCATATAGTGATGATGGATTAATTGATTATAGTGACCCAACCCTCTATAGAGCTTCAGGTGGAGTTTCTGTACAATGGCTATCACCTATGGGGCCTATGGTATTTAGTTTCTCGAAAGTAATACAAGAAAGAGAAGGCGATGATTCTAAATTCTTCACCTTCAACATAGGGCAAACATTTTAATTTCTGGTTGGCAAACCGACCAAAAACAATTATCAACTAGGAGTTTATTTTGAAAGATTTTACAAAAAATTTAATTGCAGGTGCATTATTAACCACAGCTATGGCTAGCACATCTGTCTTCGCTGAACAAAAAATTGGTGCAGTGAATGTACAAGGTGTTTTTCAGGCTATGCCACAAGCTGCTGACATCCAAGAAACAATCGCTGCACAATTTAAAGATAAGACAGAAGAAGTGAGTCGTCTCGAAAAAGACATTAAATATTATCTAGAAAAAAATCAGCGTGATGCTGCCACAATGAGCGAAAAAGAAAAAACTGAACTTGAAGGCAAAATTATTGCTTTACGTGAAGAATACACGGCCAAAGCCCAACCTTTGCAGAAAGAAATCCAAGCGCGTTTACAAGAAGAACAAAACAAGTTGTTAGGTTTGATTAAGCAAGGCATTGATGCCGTAGCATCTAAAGGAAAATACGATGTCATATTGAATTCTAATTCTGTGGCCTTTATCAACCCAGACAACGATATTTCTCAATTGGTTCTAGAGCAAGTTGGTAAAATTAACTAAATAACCTTAGTGGTTCGAACGGAGGTATTTTGAGTCACGCAATTAGTCTTATTCAATTAGCTCAAAGCATAGGTGCACAATTGCACCTATCAGGGCCTGATACCCAAGATACAATTATTTCTGGATTATCTACTTTATTGAAAGCTGGCAGCGGTCAGGTTTCATTTTTGTCGAATAAAAAGTATCGAGGTCAGCTTCAGGATACGATGGCACAAGCCGTGATTTTGCATCCAGACGAATTACCTCATTGTAATTGTTCCGCCCTAGTTATGAGCGACCCCTATGTTGGGTTTGCAAAGGCAGCACAATTACTAGACACCACTCCGGCACCCGCACACGAGATATCACCTTACGCTGTCATTGGGGAAAATGTTGAATTGGGTAAAGATGTTAAAATTGGCGCTCATGCTGTTATAGAGGCAGGCGCCAAACTTGGGGGTAATGTTGTTATTGGTCCGGGATGTTTTGTGGGTAAAAACGCACGCCTAGGTGCCAATACGAAATTATGGGCCAATGTGTCTATTTATCATGATGTGGTAATAGGCACAGATTGTTTGGTTCAAGCTAACACCGTGATTGGTAGTGATGGTTTTGGTTATGCGAACGATAATGGTAAGTGGATTAAAATTCCACAACTTGGCAGTGTTATAATCGGTGACAGAGTAGAAATTGGCGCTAGTACTACAATTGATCGTGGCGCGTTAGATAATACTATTTTGTCTGATGGTGTAATCATTGATAATCAATGCCAAATTGCCCATAACGTTGAAATTGGTGAAAATACTGCAATGGCAGCTTGTTCTGTAATTGCAGGTAGCACAGTTATTGGTAAAAATTGCAGCATGGCCGGTTTAGTGGGTATTAATGGCCATATTACTGTTTCTGACAATGTCGTTTTTACTGGTATGAGTATGGTCACCAAAAGTATTTCACAGCCTGGTGTCTACTCGTCTGGTATACCCGCTTCCGCCAATAGAGAATGGCGCAAAAACATAGTAGCATTACGAAGTATTACTAGCCTTAATCAGCGTGTTAAAGCATTGGAAAAAAGCCAGCAGCAGTAGTGATTTAACTACAGACTGGTTAGTTTAGGAGAACACTTTTTGGCTAATAATGTAAACATTCTTGAAATAGAAGATATCATGGCGTTGCTTCCCCATCGTTATCCTTTTTTGTTAGTAGATAGAGTGACAGATTACACTCTCAATGAGTCCATATCGGCTTATAAAAATATCACTTTTAATGAGCCTTGTTTTACAGGACATTTTCCGGGTAAACCGATATTCCCTGGTGTTATGATCCTAGAAGCGTTAGCCCAGGTTGCTGGCGTCCTAGGTTTTAAAACAGCGGGAAATTCTGACGACTTGTATCTGTATGCTGGGATCGACAAAGCACGCTTTAAAATGCCAGTAGTGCCAGGCGATCGTATGGACATGGATGTAACATTAATTAAAGAGCGTCGTGGTATTTGGAAGTTTCATGGTGTGGCAAGTGTTGATGGCAAAGCTGCATGTGAAGCCGAATTCATGTGTGCCATGAGGAAAATGTAACTGGTGATCCATCCTACTGCCATTATCCATCCCTCTGCCCAATTGGGTAAAAATGTCTCAGTTGGTGCATTTTGTCTGATTGACGCTGATGTCAAAATAGGTGATGACACTGTGCTTGAATCTCATGTGGTAGTAAAAGGAAAAACCAGCATGGGTACAGGCAATCATATTTATCAATTTGCCTCTGTTGGCGAAGATTGTCAGGATAAAAAATATGCAGGTGAGCCCACTGAGTTACTTATAGGCAACAATAATATTATCCGTGAATCTGTGACTATACACAGAGGCACTACTCAAGATAACAGTGTGACTAAAATTGGTTCCAATAATTTACTCATGTGTTACGTACACGTTGCCCATGATTGTGTCATTGGTGACAATAGCATACTCGCTACAGGAGCCACCTTGGCTGGGCATGTACATATTGGTAATTGGGTGATTATGGGTGGTGTGACCGCTGCACATCAATTTTGTCATATTGGTGACCATAGTTTTATTGGCGGAGGGGCAATTGTTTTAGCTGATGTGCCGCCTTATATCATGTTAGGGAACGATAGCACGCCACGTGGTGTTAATGCTGAAGGATTAAAGCGTCGTGGTTTCGCAAGTGAAACCATTATGCAAATCAAGCGTGGTTATAAAATTTTGTACCGTAATGGCAATAGAGCCTCAGAAGCCGTTGAAAAACTATTTGAATTGGCGGGTGATACCCAAGAAGTTAGACATATGGCTGATTTTGTTAGTCGCTCCTCTCGAGGCATTGTTCGCTAATTTATGAGCGAACAATGCCTCGAGAGGAGCGAAAAGAAGAGTGAAAAAGCACTCAAGGTAGGCATAGTTGCCGGCGAAGCGTCAGGTGATATTCTTGCCGCCGGTCTTATTAAACAACTCAAAAAGCGTTATCCGAATGCTACTTTTGAAGGTATCGCTGGACCAAAAATGCAGGCCCAAGGCTGCCACAGTTTATTTGACATGGAAGAGTTGTCTGTGATGGGATTGGTCGAAGTTTTATCCCGTATCCGGAGACTGTTGTTTGTTCGCAAGTCTATCTTAAATCACTTTCTCGCTAATCCCCCTGATGTGTTCATTGGTGTTGACGCACCTGACTTTAATCTAGGTTTAGAGCTGAAACTCAAAAAACATGGTATTAAAACTGTGCAATATGTCAGCCCTACAGTATGGGCTTGGCGCGAAAAACGTATATTTAAGATAGCCAAAGCTACCAACTTAGTATTAAGTATTTTCCCTTTTGAAAAGCAAGTGTATGACAAACATCACATCCCTTGTGAATATGTTGGTCATACCATGGCTGATGATATTGCTATCAAGCCCGATAAACAGAAAGCCCGCCTTTCTTTAAAACTTAAAGAAAGTGCAACAGTCCTGGCTCTGTTGCCCGGCAGTAGGAAGCGTGAAGTTGGTACATTAATAGATGTATTTATTCAATCCTGTTTGCTATTAAAGTCGGATATAGCGGACTTAAAAATATTGATCCCTGTGGTTAATCGGCAGCGAAAAGACCAAGTAGACCAACATATCCAGACCCACAATCCTGATTTGTCAATACAAGTTGTAATAGGCCATGCTAGAGAAGTCATGATTGCCTCAGATGCAGTGTTGCTCGCCTCTGGTACCGCAACTCTTGAAGCCATGTTATGTAAGAAAAATATGGTTACAGCTTATAAACTTAGCGGTTTAACGTATCAAATGATGAAGTATCTCTATAAAGCTAAATACTTTGCTCTACCTAATGTATTAGCCGACGAAAAGTTAATTCCAGAGTTGTTGCAAGACGATGTGACACCACAGAAAATAAGTGATTTATTATTACCTATGTTGACTTTGCAAAGCGGTGATGAGCAACAAGCACTTATTACCAAATTTGAAACTTTACATGAATCACTTAAACAAGATGCAGATATGCAGTCTGCCACTGCTGTGGCTAACTTGATTGAGCAACAGCCATGAGCCGATTAAAGCCATGAGCCAACTTAAAGAAATGATTCATCTGATTGCAGGCGTCGATGAAGTAGGCCGAGGTCCTTTAGTGGGGGACGTGGTCACTGCGGCGGTTATCCTTGATCCACAGCATAAAATTCTTGGGCTGGCCGATTCGAAAAAATTATCCGAGAAAAAGCGTGATATTATGGCTGCCGAAATTAAGCAATACGCTTTAGCTTGGTCCATTGGTCGTGCCAGCCCCAAAGAAATTGACGAACTCAATATTTTGCAGGCTACTATGCTCGCTATGACCAGAGCGGTACAAGGATTGTTGATCCAGCCGACTCACGTAATGGTTGATGGTAATCGTTGTCCAAAATGGGGTTACTCTAGTGAAGCCATAGTTAAAGGAGATGGTTTCATTGCTGAGATATCGGCTGCTTCAATTATTGCAAAAGTGACGCGGGATAAAGAAATGTTAACTCTAGATCAACAATACCCAGAGTATGGCTTTGCCAAACATAAAGGTTATCCAACAGCATATCATCTGGCTAAGCTTGCCAAGCTTGGACCACTCCCTGAATATCGTATGAGTTTTAAGCCGGTGCAGCAATCTCTTGCTATGCGCGACGGCCAGTTAGCAGGCTCTTAAATGACACAAGAATTACCACAAAACCCAGCTAACTTCGTACATTTACGTGTGCATAGCGATTATTCAATGTTGGACGGGCTAAATAAGGTCAAACCTCTTATCGCCCATGTTAAAGAATTGGGCATGCCTGCAGTCGCTATTACTGATCAAATGAACTTGTGTGGTTTGGTTAAGTTTTATAGTCAAGCACACGCTAACGGTATCAAGCCTATTATTGGTGTGGACTTTTGGGTGCAAAGTAACGAGTTGGAAGGGACATTGTTCCGTCTTACTTTGCTAGCCTTGGATAATAAAGGCTACAAGAACATCACTCTGTTAGTCTCCAAAGCCTATTTACGTGGCAGTATTAAAGACAGAGCGGTGATCGACAGAGATTGGTTAGTGGAGCACAACCAAGGCATCATTATATTATCAGGGGGTAAAGCGGGTGATTTAGGTCTGTTGCTGATGAAAGGTAATATGGATATTGCCCATAATGTCACACAGTTTTATCAACAGCACTTTGCGAACCGTTTTTATTTAGAATTGACCCGCACGGGTAGGGCTGGTGAAGAAGACTATATTCACCGAGCGGTAGATTGGGCGCAACAATTCGACTTGCCAGTGGTTGCTACGAATGAAGTTTGCTTTATAGATAGACAAAACTTTGATGCCCATGAAATTCGTGTGGCTATCCACGATGGTTACACATTAAACGATCCCCGCAGACCTAAGGAATACTCAGAGCAGCAATACTTACGTACGTCTGAAGAAATGGTTGCGTTATTCGCTGATATCCCTGAAGCCATACAAAATACCGTGGAAATTGCAAAACGTTGTAATGTCACCGTGCAGCTTGGTACTTACTTTTTGCCTGATTTTCCCACTGACGGTATGGATATTAAAGACTTTTTGGTCAAGGTATCCAAAGAAGGCTTAGAACGACGCCTGGCGTATTTGTTCCCTGATGAGCAGGTGCGAATAGAAAAACGTCCTAAGTATGATGAGCGTTTAGCAATTGAGCTTGTCGTTATCAACCAAATGGGGTTTCCCGGTTATTTTTTAATCGTAATGGAGTTTATTCAATGGAGTAAGGATAATAATATCCCTGTTGGGCCAGGCCGTGGGTCGGGTGCCGGCTCTTTGGTCGCCTATGCGCTGGATATTACCGATCTTGATCCACTTGAATATGACTTGTTATTTGAACGATTCTTGAACCCTGAACGTGTATCGATGCCAGATTTCGATGTCGATTTTTGCATGGACAGACGTGATGAAGTTATTGATCATGTGGCCGAAATGTACGGCCGTGATGCCGTATCACAGATTATTACTTTCGGCACTATGGCGGCAAAAGCAGTGGTGCGTGATGTGGGCCGTGTTTTGGGGCATCCTTATGGTTTTGTTGACCGAATATCTAAACTTATTCCGCCTACACCGGGAATGACCCTAGAAAAAGCGTTTCTTGAAGAACCTCGTTTACCCGAGTTGTACAACCAAGACGAAGACGTCAAAGAGCTGATTGACATGTGTCGTATACTGGAAGGTTGTACCCGTAACGCGGGTAAACATGCCGGTGGAGTGGTGATTTCTCCTACAAAAATAACCGATTTTTCTCCGCTCTATTGTGATGATGAAGGTAAAAATCCGGTCACCCAATTTGATAAAAACGACGTAGAGACGGCTGGCTTAGTGAAGTTTGATTTCTTGGGGTTACGGACACTGACCATCATTCAGTGGGCGACTGATATGATCAAAAAGGGAAAGGGCATTGATGTTGATATTGCTGCTATCCCACTTGTCGATGCAAAATGTTTTAGGCTACTGCAAAATGCAGAGACCACCGCGGTATTTCAGCTTGAATCCCGTGGAATGAAAGAGTTGATTAAACGCCTCAAACCAGACTCTTTTGAAGATATCATTGCACTTGTAGCTTTGTTCAGGCCAGGTCCATTGCAATCAGGTATGGTTGAAAACTTTATCGACCGAAAACATGGCCGTGAAGAAGTTTCCTACCCTGATGCAGAATATCAACACGAGTGTTTAAAAGAAATTTTACAGCCAACCTATGGCATTATTCTTTATCAAGAGCAGGTCATGCAAATTGCTCAGGTCATGTCGGGTTATAGCTTGGGTGGCGCAGATTTATTACGCCGTGCTATGGGTAAGAAAAATCTAGAGGAAATGGAGAAACAGCGGGAATCATTCGAGACTGGGGCCAAAGATAATGGCATTGATCCTACACTTGCCATCAAAATATTTGACCTAGTAGAAAAATTTGCAGGATACGGTTTTAATAAATCACATTCTGCCGCTTATGCTTTGGTGTCTTATCAAACTTTATGGCTTAAAGTCCATTACCCTGCAGAATTTATGTCTGCAGTTATGTCAGCGGATATGGATAACTCAGACAAAATTGTGACCTTGGTTGATGAATGTAATCGCATGGGATTAACTATTTTACCTCCCGATGTGAATGCTGGCAGTCATAAATTTACTGTGGATCAAGAAGGGCGCATTGTCTACGGTATCGGTGCAATCAAAGGGGTCGGTGAAGGTCCGATCGAAGCTATTATTGAGGCACGCGAAGATACCGGTAAGTTCAATGATTTATTTGATTTTTGTGCCAAAATCGACCTTAAACGTATTAATAAGCGCATATTGGAAAAATTAGTACTGGCAGGTGCATTGGATAATTTGGGCCCTCACCGTGCGTCATTAATGTCTTCTTTACCCGACGCACTGGCAGCGGCAGGCCAACATGCTAAAGATAAAACATCGGGGCAATCAGACATGTTTGGTTTACTCACCACAGAGCCTGAAAAAGTACAGCAAGCCTTTGCTGATGTACCACTTTGGCCTGAGAAAGTCTGGTTAGATGGCGAGAAAACTACGTTAGGCCTTTATCTAACAGGACATCCAATCAATCAGTACCTGAGTGAAATCAAACACTATGCACCTTGTCGTTTAGTTGACCTAAAGCAAACTAATAGAGACCAAACCGCTTATGCTGTGGGTTTAGTATCAGGGGTTAGAGTGATGACGAATAAACGAGGTCGTCGTTGGGCATTAGTGACATTAGATGATAAAAGCGCCAGGATAGACGTAAGGTTTTTCCCTGATATGTTTGAGCAATACGAAGAATTACTGCAGGAAGATAAAATTTTGGTCATAAGTGGACAGGTCAGCTTTGATGAGTTCTCTGGTGGCAATACAATGGCGGCACGTGATGTGATGGATTTAGTCCAAGCCCGTGAGAAAAATGCCAAGGGTCTGCAAGTTCATTTAGAATCAAGCTGGTGTAATCCGTCAAGTGTGGCTAAACTACGAACCATTTTGGAACCTTATCAAGGTGGAAGTTGTCCGGTTCAGATACATTATGTACACCCAGACGCAAAAGTAGATTTAACCTTGGGTGCGCAGTGGTATGTTACACCCCAAGATGAGTTACTATATGACTTGCAACAGCTATTGGGTAAACCTCAGGTTGACTTGGAATTTCACTAACTTACTTTTGCAAGCGTATGTATGAAAGCCGTAAACAATTATTATTAGGTGTTCAATGAGTGTAAATTTTTTAGAATTCGAAAAACCTATCGCTGAATTAGAAGCGAAGATTGAAGAGTTGAGATTAGTCAATCAAGGCGGTGAATTCGATCTCAATATCGAAGAAGAGATCACCAAACTTCGAGAAAAAAGTTCAGAATTAAGCCGCAAAATTTTTGCAGACTTAGGCGCCTGGCAAGTATCTCAAATTGCGCGTCATCCAATGCGCCCTTATACCTATGACTATCTTGAACGTATTTTTACCGAATTTGATGAACTTGCTGGTGACAGGGCCTTTGCTGATGACAAAGCTATCGTTGGTGGTTTAGCTAAAATTGATGGGCAGTCAGTGATGATCATTGGTCATCAAAAGGGCCGCGATACTAAAGAAAAAATCAAACGTAATTTTGGCATGCCTAAACCAGAAGGTTATCGAAAAGCGTTACGTCTAATGGAAATGGCTGAACGTTTTAATTTACCTATTATTACGTTTATTGATACTCCTGGTGCATACCCTGGAGTAGGCGCAGAAGAGCGCGGTCAAAGCGAAGCTATTGCCCGTAATCTTAAAGTTATGTCTGGCTTGAAAGTGCCAGTCATATGCACTGTGATTGGTGAAGGCGGCTCTGGTGGTGCATTGGCAATAGGTGTAGGCGATAGAGTGAACATGCTTCAATACAGCACTTACTCCGTTATTTCACCAGAAGGTTGTGCCTCTATTTTGTGGAAAAGTGCTGAAAAGGCACCTCAAGCTGCCGAAGCTATGGGTGTCAGTGCTGAAAAAATCAAAGAGTTAGGATTGATCAATCAAATTGTGAATGAACCCTTAGGTGGTGCGCACAGAGATTATGACAGTATGGCAGCTAACTTAAAAGCGACGCTTAAGCAGCAATTAGCTCAGCTGGCTAGTTTATCTACCGAAGAATTGTTAGCCCAACGTTATGAACGATTGATGTCTTTTGGTTATTGTTAAATAATCAGTGCTACTTTATAAATCAAAGCATAAATCAATGCATAAATAAACATATTATGTAGAGCCATCTGAAAAGATGGCTTTTTTGTTATCGGAGGGTGTAAGTCACCATGTCAGTCTTGAGTACACTAAGAGAACAACTCAGTTGTGAGCCGCTTTTCTCAGCGACTCATATCATTGTTGCCTACAGTGGTGGCTTAGACTCACATGTTTTATTGCATGCTCTTCACAGTATAAAACAGAAAGGTGAACACGACTTTCAACTCAGTGCTATTCATATTCACCATGGTTTAAGCAAGCATGCTGATCAGTGGCAAACACACTGTCAGCGAGTGTGTAATCAATTAAACATAGCGTTTCAAACTGCGAATGTATCCGTTGAAGCGCTACCAAGACAAAGCCTTGAGGCACAAGCAAGAGAAGCGCGTTACAACAAGTTAGTTGAATTAGCACCAGTGAATAGTCAAGTGCTTCTAGGACAACATCAAGATGACCAACTCGAAACCTTTTTATTGCAGTTAAAGCGAGGCGCAGGGCCTAAAGGTCTATCGGCAATGAATCGTGCTTGGGTGTCACCTTGCTTATTACATGCGAATAAACAAGTTGGATTTTATCGACCGCTATTAGATATCAGACAGCACACTATTGTGGACTATGCTCAGCAACATATTTTGAAATGGTGTGAAGACGAGTCTAATCAAAATACTGATTTTGAGCGTAATTTTTTGCGCCATAAGGTTTTGCCTGTTTTACAGCATCGTTGGCCTGAAATATCCCGTTCAGTGGCGCGAAGTGCCGCAATGTGTGCCGAACAACAACGTTTATTAGATGAAGTATGTTGTGAAAAGCTTAAGCCAATAAAAGCCTCAGCTAACAGTCTCCATTTACCTGCCCTGAAGCAGCTGGATCAGGCATGGTTACATCAGTTGGTGCGCTATTGGTTATCTGAGTTAGGAATTCAAAGCCCTTCTTTAGCGGTGTTAAATCAACTTATGCCAGAGGTGCTTAATGCTGCAGATGATGCTAAGCCAATTTTGCAATGGAACGGCTGGCAGTTTAGGCGGTTTAATCAACAGTTATTTGTGATAAGAGCCAGTCTAGAAAAAGTCTTAATACATAAGATTTGGCAGGGAGAGGAGAGTATACAATTACCTGAAAATATGGGGCGCTTAACGTTTACCCAAATCAATGATGTCCAAATTGAACAGATATCACAGCTAACCGTCAATCCAAACTTGGGGCCTATCTTAATCCGTTCAGGTGGATATTCTGCGCGATTTAGACCTGCAGGCAGCAATCACTCCAAACCCGTTAAACAATGGTTTAAACAATGGAAAGTGGCGCCATGGTCTAGGGATTCGGTACTGTTAATTATTCAGAATGAGGAAGTGTTAGGTCTATTCATTGCAGGCTGTTGGAAGATAGCCGACAAAAGTGACATCAAGAGTGTAAACGATCCACAGTGGCTAATAACATTGGCTTATTAAGCTTAAATATAACCACTCAGTTCGAATGTTATCTTATGGGTTTTGGAACAGACCGCGTTGCTATTGAAGTGCGACTATCTCGTCGATACGTCTATTAAATAATCTTTGATTCTCGTAATTCAGTTACCGTGCTGGTGTCATAACCTAGCAGCTCAATTAACACATTTTCAGTATGTTCTCCCAGGTTGGGTGGAGCCTGATGGTAAACGATAGGAGTACGAGAAAAGTTGATGGGGTTTGCCACTGTTGGCACTTTGCCATTGACGGGGTGGGTGAGTTCACCTAGCATTTTACGATGTTTTATTTGGGGGTTTTCGAAGACTTGGGCAATGTCATTGATTGGGCCACATGGCACCCCCTTTATTTCTAGCTGTTGTAACCAAAATTCACTTTTTTTTGCTTTGATGATGTTTGCCAATTGCTGAATAACAACATCTCTGTTGTGCACTCTTGCTTGATTAGTGACAAAGTGAGGGTCATGTATCAATGTTTGGCAATTTGCCACCTGACAAAAATCTGCAAATTGCGAGTCGTTGCCTATGGTTAAAATAATGAAGCCATCTGCAGTCTGAAAGGTTTGATAGGGTACAATATTAGGGTGAGCATTACCCATGCGTTGTGGGGTGTTCTGGCTGACTAAATAGTTCATCCCTTGATTGGCTAAACAGGCAACTTGCACATCAAGTAAGGCAAGATCTATATGCTGTCCTAACCCTGATTTTTCACGCTCAATAATAGCCGCTTGTATGGCTGTGGTGGCATACATGCCAGTGAGAATGTCGGTGAGTGCTACGCCAACTTTTTGTGGGCCACCGCCAGGTAGGTGATCGGGCTCACCTGTTACACTCATCAGTCCGCCCATACCTTGTAACAAAAAGTCGTATCCGGCTCTTTGCGCATAGGGTCCGTCTTGACCAAAACCGGTTATTGAGCAATAAATTAACTTAGGGTTGATGGCCGATAAACTGGCGTAATCAAGGTGGTATTTTACTAAGCTGCCTACTTTGAAATTTTCTATTAATACATCACAACTATCTATCAGTTGATGGATAATAGCTTGTCCTTCTTGGTGGCGAATATCTATTGTAATAGACTGTTTTCCACGATTAGCAGATAAAAAATAAGCGGATCCTGTGGGATTTTCAGCTGTTTTATTATTTAGAAAAGGAGGGCCCCAGTGACGAGTATCGTCACCTTGAATGGGTTTTTCTACTTTGATTATTTCTGCGCCTAAGTCTGCCAACATTTGTCCGGCCCAAGGCCCCGCTAATATGCGACTTAGTTCAAGTACGCGAATATGTGAAAGTGCTGATGACATAAGTTGCTCAAAAATTACTGTGTGAAGTTATATTATACAGGCAATTTAAGCACCAAAAAAATCTAACTGGTTATTATGGGTTTTAGGTAAAATGATTGAGGGAATTAAGGTGTCGGGGTAGAGCTGTTTAAAGTCATTAAAAAAGGCTTCAGCTAACCAAGGTGCATCGACTGTATTGGCCATATGAAAAAACAAATAGGGCGACTTGCCCTCATCTAACCATTGTTTGGTTTTGTGGATCCAAGGTGTATAAAACGGTTTATTGGTCTGAATAACCGGATGACCTACAAAACGCACTAATGGGGTGTCCGATGTGGCAATCACATTAGTCGGCACTCTGGGTTTCTTTCTATGTGCATCTTCAATGACTTTGTCGCCATTTGCAGGACAGGCAAATAAAGCTCTGGTGTCCATGATCACGCGATTGATATTATTTTCTAGCAGCAGTTGATTAAATGCTTTTTCGTTATCACTCTTATCAAAAAAACCTAAGTGCCTGACTTCAATTGCATAGCGAAAATTCTTAGGTAACAGTTGGATGAAATGCGTTAGGGTGCCGAGTTGACTTGGGTTAAAACTGGCAGGTAGTTGTAATATTAAGCAGCCTAACTTATCTTCCAATAATGCCATACGCTTGAGGACTAAGTGTAAGTCGTCTTTAATATTTAACAGTTTTTTATCGTGACTGATACTGCGGTGAAACTTAAAAGTAAAACAAAAGTCATTAGGTACCTGCTCAGCCCAGCGCCTTATCGTTTTTTTATCAGGAATATGATAAAAACTGGTGTTGCCTTCTACGCTATTAAAATGCCGCGCGTAAGTTCCAAGGCTCTGTTCTTTTACTGTGTTGGCTGGAAACAAACTACCGAACCATTGTTCATGAGTCCATATAGGGCAACCCGTTTTGATTAAAGCCACTTACATTTCCTCAATAAAAAGCCCTCAAAGTGAGGGCTTAGCTTAACAAATTAACCATTACAACTTGATAATATTATTACCTGTGTCTCGGTCAATAAAGCGTACAAAAGGATCTATAGCGGCAAAGTTAGGCATTTCGTCAACGATGAGTTCAATCACCGTATCGCCACTTTTAATGGCGTGCAGCTCTTGATAGATTATTTTGTTTTCAGCGGCAAAGTCATTAGGATCTTCGCTGAACAAAACAATCTCTACTTCTTTAGCAAAAGGTTGTTCTGTTTCTTGGCCTTTACCGTCCGCGCTAAATTGCTGTGCTGAGACGGTTAACGTGACTTTGGTTTTGCCTTTTTCAAGCGCTTCATTTGTTACCTCTTTAGCCCGCAAATCGTAAATAGTAATTTGCTCAAACAAGTCTTTAATATAGGCCTGCTCTGCTTTGTTTGACACGCTGTGTAAATGTCTGACTAAGTCTAAGGTAGTAGGGTACAAGTCTTCTCTAAACTTATATTCTTTAAGCAATGCTTGCAGGGCTTGATTAAGGCGTTTTTCACCTAGTGTATTGACTAACGCCATCATCACTACTGAGCCTTTGCGGTAATGTATGTATTGTTGGTTTTCGGAGCGTAACAGCGGCATTTCTTCAATCCGTTCTGCGCTTCGACCTCTTAGGTAGCTATCCAACTCATAAGTGAGGAACTTGCGCAGCCGGGTCTCGCCGTATTTTTTCTTCATGACCATTAATGCACTGTATTGCGACAATGTTTCCGACAATATCGCACTGCCTTGTACATTGGCCGCGTTCAATTGATGCCCCCACCATTGGTGGGCTACTTCGTGAGCAGTTACATAATACACAGGATCAATATCTTCTGGATTACGTAAGTCTGAAATGAAGCCAATGTTTTCAGAGTAAGGCACAGTATTGGCAAAACTTTGCGCAAAACTGCGGTAACCTGGAAACTCAATAATCCGTAATTGTTTGTGTTGATAGGGGCCAAAAACCTGTTGAAAGTAGTCGAGTGAGTCTTGGCTGGACTCAATCATTCTGTCCACATTCCAATGATGATCTTTATGGTAGTAGACCTCGATATTAATCCCATTATGATCGACTTTTTTTGTTTCGAGGTTAGCCGACATCACGCTAAAAAAGTTGACCATAGGTGCATCCATTTCATATCGATAATAATTGCGGCCATCCTGTTGCCATTCTTTTTGTAAATACCCCGGCACTATGGCAAATTGGTCACCACTGGTGGAGACTGTAGCGCTAAAATCTATAAATTCGACTCCTCTTCCAAAAAAGCTTTCCGTGTAGCGGCTAGTATCTTCAAGTTTATATGCCCGCTGTAGAGGATCTAAGTCTCGTTTACGGCGTTCATGCTGATCTCTTATTAGGTAACTTTCATTGAAACCAAAAGATGGGAATAACTCAAAGTTGTTTATAAATGTACCGTTTTTTACCAGAGTATTGTCTTCACCTCTGTCTTTAAACCCTTGATGAGCACGGGTCACTTCGACTTGACCCGCGCGTTCTTCGCCAGGTGCCATAGGTTGAGTTAATTCAAACCATGCAAGGTTGTATTGGGTATTGATTTCACCTAACTTTCCACCAGATATCACGATATCGAGGTCTTTGGTAAATCGTGGAATATTGAGCAGGAAACGATCGATGGATTGATCTGTGCGGTTAATAAGAGTAATGGTCGCGCTGGCTTCGATACGTCCTTCTTCGGGGAAAATATTGATTGCCGCATCAATGCCGACAACACTTGGCATAGGCGCGTCACGAAATTCAACGTAGTCTTTTTCGTAATCAGCTTGTGTATTCAAACTCTCTTCTTGGCCATAAAACTCATTCAACACTTTTGTGTTGTAATGAATATACCCACCTGTCGCCAGAAATATCAGCATGGCAGCCATGGCAATACTTTTACCTTGATTTCCTAACTGATAACTTAACAAACTAAAACGTTGTCTAAGTGATGCATGAGGACCCCTTTGCCACATGCCATAACTCATCACACCCAGAACCACTGACAGAGCGGCCCAATACAACATGTACCAGTTCTGAGTCTGAATAAACCAGCCATATCCATTCAAATCTGAGTATTGCAAAACAGGCGCGGCGCCAAAATTAAACATGTTGTGTTCAATGCCTATTTGAGAGAAGGCAATGGATACAAAGATGTAGCCAACAAAAATCAACATCCCCACATATTTATTAGGACTAAGTACTTGAATTAAAAAAGCTAGCACTACAGTTAAACAAAATGGCAATACGGCAAAATATAATAAGCTAATTAAATATTGCCCAAGCTCGATATTTTCATAACCCGAGAGTAATTGTTTAATAATAGCGACTATTAAGCCTAAGAAATGTAGCGATACGATAACTAACATTACAGCCAGCAATTTTGATAACCAGAAAGTGACATTGGGCACAGGCATACTGTCTATAATATCACCCATACCCACAGTCTTTTCACGCCAAACTACTTCTGCGGTGTAATAAGTAATGACAATAATCGTCATTAGGCTAAAAGCCCCCACAATAATTTGCACTAAGGTTTGCGTGAGTGGCCAGTTTGGAGCGCCATATATCCCGTTTATGTCGAAAAAGCTGGCAATGAGTTGAAAGGCCGAAAATAACAATAAAACAGGGAATGCCGGGCTTAACACGACTTGTTTTATTTCAAATTTGGTGCGCAGCATAAATTGCGCGACACTATTATTGACTGAGGCTTTAATCGCTATATTGCTGTTAGCGGGTATTACATCAATTTTTTCTTTCTTTATTTTTTTGCTGGTTTTGTTCGCTGCTAAATTTAATGATTTAAACAGTCCGCCTGTGGTCAGCAAAATAAAGCCACCCACCGCTAGCCACAATAAACGGTTTTGTAATATTGCACCCTCAAAAACCGGTAATAGTGAATTCTTTTCAAAGGCTGTCCAGTAGCGGGTATATTCGCGAAATGAATTGAGTCCAAAGGGGTCGAGCAGTGCTCTAATCGTTCGTTGCTCGGGTTCATTAAACACTTGTCCTGCAACCACATATAAAATAAATAGACCTAACGCACAGATGTAGCCTGCCATCACACTTTTGAAAAGGTTGGTCGCACCGTAAAATAAAGCTGAAAAAATAAAGATGGTTGTGGTGGAGAATATCAAGAAGGGTTGTAGATACATCATCAAGCTGTTCAGGCCAATTCTGTCACCATCCACCCAAGGCATTAGGCTTCCTATCAATATACCCACTGGTACCATGGCGAACACAGTTAAACATATCAAATATGCGCCCAAAAATCTTCCGAGGTTATAACTAAAGGAACTGATTGGTTTGGTATAAATAATCTCTGACATCAAAGACGTATGGTTACGCGTTGCGGTACCTGCCACAAAGTTGACCACCATAAACATCGCAAAAATGCTTAAAATTAACATGATTTGAGTCACAGCAAAGGGGCTATTAAACAAGACATTGCCACCTGATCCAATTTGCACCTGATCAATGGTGATGGCCAAAAATGGCAATAAGAAAAAGACCAAGCAGGTCACAATAAAAGAGGGTTGGCGAGTAAAGTAGCGCCATTCAAACCCTAACATTTGAGTAAACATGATAGAGCTTCCTTATGCTACTTGGGTTGAATGAGAATTATGTTGAGGATTTTGTCGAGAATTATGTAAGGTAGAAAAATACACATCTTCTAGGGTCGCAGGGGTACTTTCAAAACCTTCAGGCGCGTCGGGTGCCAGAACATGTAAAACCGTGCGACCAGCAAATAGACGTTTAGAAATAACAGGCAGCGTATTTTCTAATACCGCGGCTTCATCAATAGACACCGTTTTACGCCAAATTTGTCCGTTTAAATCGCCAGTAATGTCCAAGGGATTCCCTTGCAATAAAATTTGTCCGTTACCTAATACCGCCATATTGGGGCAAAGCTCAGACACATCATCGACTATATGAGTAGATAAAATAATGACTTTTTCTTCGCCTAAAGTAACCAGTAAATTATGGAAGCGATTACGCTCTTCTGGATCAAGGCCTGCTGTTGGTTCGTCTACAATCAATAAATCGGGGTCACCCAATAACGCCTGAGCAATACCAAAACGCTGGCGCATGCCGCCAGAAAAACCACTGACCGCCTTTTTACGATGTTGAAATAAATTAGTGCGGGCTAACAATCCATCTACGGCTTCTTTACGCTCTGCTTTTTTAGCAATGCCTTTCAATATCGCTAAGTGGTCCAATAAATCATAGGCACTCACACGAGGGTAAACACCAAATTCTTGTGGTAAATAACCTAAACGTTGACGTAATTCGTTGGGCTGGGTCAGCACATTGATCTGATCGAATTGAATACTACCTGTATCGGGTTGTTGCAGCGTTGCAATCGTGCGCATCAAGCTGGATTTTCCGGCTCCATTAGGTCCAAGCAGACCAAACAAGCCTTTGGGGATATCTATACTGACATCGTTAAGGGCTTTCACCCCGTTGTCGTAAATTTTTGTTATATTTTTAATTTTTAGCATTGCTCGTTCCCTGTTATTCAATTTTAATGTTGCAAATATGCAGAATTCATTTTCATTAGTCTATAGGTGCAACATTTTCTTACGAAAACTGAGAATTTAATTTAGCAAAATGCTGATCTGGTTTATACTCTGCGACCTTAATTTTTCATCAATGTTTACGTTTTAAAGGCGGTTTTTCATGCGCACAGACTATTGTGGCAATATCAATTCATCTCATATCGGACAAACCGTCACATTGTGTGGTTGGGTTAATCGTAGTCGTGATTTAGGTGGGGTGATTTTTCTCGACCTACGCGACCGAGAGGGTGTGGTGCAGGTGGTATTTGACCCTGATTTAGTCGAAACCTTTGATATTGCAAATAGCCTACGTAATGAATTTTGTGTGCAGTTAAGTGGTGAGGTGCGCGCCAGGCCATCAGGCCAAGTTAACAAAGAGATGTCTACTGGCGAAATTGAAATGCTCGGTAAATCTTTGACCATCCTCAACAAAGCTGCGCCACTCCCCCTAGATTGGAATCAAGAAAATTCTGAAGAACAGCGACTAAAATATCGTTACTTGGACCTACGTCGTCCATTGATGAGCGATCGTTTGAAATTCAGAGCCAATGTCACCAGCACTGTGCGCAACTATCTTGAAAAGGATGGTTTCTTGGATATCGAAACCCCTATTTTGACCAAAGCCACGCCAGAAGGTGCCCGTGATTATTTGGTGCCAAGCCGCACTCATAAAGGACAGTTTTTTGCTTTGCCACAATCACCACAATTGTTTAAACAATTATTGATGATGTCGGGCATGGACAAATATTATCAAATCGTAAAATGTTTTCGTGACGAAGATTTACGAGCAGATCGCCAACCTGAATTCACTCAGATTGATATTGAAACGACCTTCTTAGATGCTGGTGGTGTGATGGCGATCACTGAAGGGCTAATACGTAATTTGTTCCAAAAAATGTTGTCGGTAGATTTGGGCGAGTTCCCAAGCATGACATACGCAGATGCCATGCGCCGTTTTGGTAGCGACAAACCTGATTTACGCAATCCATTAGAATTGACTGATATAGCTGATTTACTGAAAGACGTTGAATTTAAAGTGTTTTCTGGCCCTGCCAATGACGCTAAAGGTCGTGTTGCCGTTATCTGTGTGTCAGGCGGTGCTAAGTTATCCCGCAAACAAATTGACGACTACGGTAAATATGTGGGTATTTACGGTGCAAAAGGGTTGGCGTGGATGAAAGTCAACGATCTTGAAGCCGGAATGGAAGGATTACAATCACCTATCCTTAAATTCTTAAATGAAGACGTGGCCAAAGGTATCGTTGAACGCAGTGGTGCACAAAGTGGCGATATTCTTTTGTTCGGTGCCGATAGCAATACAGTGGTCACAGAAGCCTTGGGTGCGCTTAGGCTAAAATTAGGCGAAGACTTAGCGTTATTAGAAGGTGACTGGAAACCACTTTGGGTTGTGGACTTTCCTATGTTTGAGGAGTTTGATGGTCAGTTTCATGCATTGCATCATCCGTTTACAGCACCAAGAGATATGACCCCAGATGAACTAGCAGCTAACCCCGCAGGTGCTTTGTCAAATGCATACGACATGGTACTAAATGGTTGTGAGTTAGGTGGCGGGTCGGTACGTATTCATCAACAAGATATGCAAGCCAAAGTGTTTTCACTGTTAGGAATTAGTGATGAAGAGGCCGAATTGAAATTTGGTTTCTTGCTTGAAGCGCTTAAGTTTGGTGCGCCGCCCCATGCTGGTTTAGCTTTTGGCTTAGACCGCTTGGTGATGTTGATGACGGGTGCTACATCTATTCGTGATGTCATGGCATTTCCCAAAACTAACACAGCAGCTTGTCCTTTGACAAACGCACCAGGTGAAGCCAATCCGCAGCAACTCAAAGAGCTTTCAATTCAAACGGCGATAGAAAAGAAAGCGGATTAATCGGTTAATACTGTGGCACCCAAATATCGTATTCCTCAATCTGCCCTTACGGTTGTATATAACCGTGCTGGGCAAGTGTTGGTGATGCAACGCAATGATGATCCCGCATTCTGGCAATCAGTGACCGGCACCTTAGAGCAAGGTGAAAAGCCAATCAAGACGGCTTTACGTGAGGTATTAGAAGAAACCAGTATTGATATAATAGAATCTGCTTATCAGTTAATTGATTGCCAAAAAATCAATACCTATGAAATCCGTGATAGATGGAAACACCGCTATCCACCAGGTACACCCTACAACACAGAACATGTATTTGTAGTTGAAGTCGCCAATGAGCAGGGCATAGTATTAACTGAACACTCTGCCTATCTATGGTTAGACAAATCATCCGCTATGCAAAAAGTGTGGTCGGACACTAATCGTGAGGCAATCTCTTTATATGTGCCAGATTTATAAACTTAATTGTTACCTTAAGCGGTCAACTGTGTCAGTTCGAGACATGGATTAATGGCGATTATTTTGGGCATTGATCCAGGCTCCCGGATAACAGGTTACGGGATCATTAAAAAAGTCGGCCAAAAATCCGAGTATATTGGTAGTGGTTGTATTCGTCTTCAAGGCGACGAGCTTGCCTCTCGCTTAAAACAAATTTTCGATGGAGTGAGTGAAATCATTCATCAATTTCAACCCACTGACTTCGCAATCGAGCAAGTATTTATGGCTAAAAACCCCGCCTCTGCTTTAAAACTCGGTCAAGCAAGAGGTGCAGCCATAGTCGCTGCAACGGCATTTGATTTACCTGTTGCTGAATACTCAGCACGGCAAATTAAACAAGCAGTCGTAGGCAAAGGTAACGCTGATAAATCTCAAGTGCAGCACATGGTAACGTATTTGTTAGGGCTGGCAGCAAAACCGCAAGCCGATGCCGCTGATGCTCTGGCTGTTGCATTGTGTCATAATCACACCCAACAAAGCTTAATAAAGATGTCAGGCCAAGTGAAAAAAACCGTGCGTGGGCGTTTGCGATAACTCACTGAAGTGAGCCGTTAGTTAAAATACAAGGAAACAAAATGATTGGTAATATTCGTGGCATATTAATTGAAAAACAGCCACCGGAAATTCTGATAGAAGCGGGTGGCGTAGGATATGAAGTACAAGTACCTATGACCAGTTTTTATCAATTACCCGAAATTGGCCAAGAGGCCAATATATGTATTCATTTTGTGGTGCGTGAAGATGCACAGCTGTTGTTTGGTTTTGCCAACAAACAAGAACGTGCTGTATTTCGCGAATTAATCAAAGCCAGCGGTGTGGGGCCAAAATTGGCGCTCACTATATTGTCTGGTATGAACGCGCAACAATTTATGCAATGTGTCAGTCTGGAAGATGTGACCGGTTTAACTAAGTTACCTGGAGTTGGCAAAAAAACAGCTGAACGCTTAGTGATTGAAATGCGTGATAGGTTAAGTAAGTTAGCCAAGGAGCAGGGCTATGCACAAACAGTTCATCTCACACCTGAGTTACCTGTTGAGAACACCTTTGTACAACGTACCGATGCGAAAGAAGAAGCCTTAAGTGCATTGATTGCTTTGGGATACAAACCTCCGCAGGCAATGAGGGTGATTAATGGTGTATATAAACAAGATATTAGTAGTGAAGCGCTTATCCGAGAAGCCTTGCGAGCAATGGTCTAACAAAACTTTTCGAAGTGACATGTGTTTGAAAAGCGACTTTTTAAAGACGGCTTTCAATAATTTTGTTACTGTATAAAAGTACACTTATCAACTAAAAATATTAGCAAGATAAAACATGATTGAAGCAGACCGCATAATAAAACCCACCGCCAGCCATGAGGATGAAGTGGTTGACCGCGCCATACGACCTAAAATGTTGGCAGATTATACTGGTCAAAATCATGTTTGTTCGCAAATGGAGATTTTTATTGAGGCAGCGCGAAGACGAAGTGATGCCTTAGATCATTTACTTATTTTTGGTCCTCCTGGATTAGGTAAAACTACGTTAGCCTATATTGTAGCGAATGAGATGGGTGTAAACATTAAAACCACTTCTGGCCCAGTGCTTGAAAAAGCCGGTGATTTAGCTGCGCTTTTGACAAATCTCGAAGAAAATGATGTGTTGTTTATTGATGAAATTCATCGTCTTAGCCCTGTAGTTGAAGAAGTTCTTTATCCTGCGATGGAAGACTACCAGCTGGATATCATGATCGGTGAAGGCCCAGCGGCGCGCTCAATCAAATTAGAATTACCCCCTTTTACTTTGATAGGTGCTACGACAAGAGCTGGTTCACTCACTTCCCCTCTTAGAGACCGTTTTGGCATTGTGCAGCGTCTCGAATTTTATAATATTAAAGATCTTACCCAAATTGTAAAACGCTCGGCCAGTTACTTAAATTTAAACTTACAAGAGGAAGGTGCTGTTGAAATTGCTAGAAGGTCCAGGGGCACACCTAGAATTAGTAACAGACTATTACGCCGAGTAAGAGATTTTGCCGAGGTCCGCTCAGACGGTAATATTACTTTAGAGGTAGCTAGCCAAGCCTTGGATATATTGGACGTCGATAGAGAAGGCCTTGATTATATGGATCGTAAGTTGCTGTTAGCCATTATTGAAACATTTATGGGGGGTCCTGTGGGGCTGGATAACCTTGCCGCGGCTATAGGTGAAGAGAGAGAAACCATAGAAGATGTGATTGAGCCGTTTTTGATCCAGCAAGGGTTTTTGCAGCGCACTCCGAGAGGACGCATTGTCTCACAGCGTGCTTTTTTGCACTTTGGTAAAGATTTCTCACCGGAGTAATTACTTTTAGGGTTTGTCGGGTAAATTAAAGCCAAAAAAAAGCTCACATATAATATGTGAGCCAAACAACTAGTGTTAAAGGGAAATAAATCCAGGGAACTTGTCAAATAAACTAATTATCACATTGTTGAATCAAAATAGCTCAATAATGTGCAGTCCAGAAAACAAAGGCTATTTTAGCCAAATTAATGAAATACACAATTGAATTAAATTAATCTTTGGATTATAAAATCTAATGCACTTTAATTCTAAATCCAACTTATTTGAATTTTTATTGTATGAAACATTATGAATTATATTAGATATTTACACCGTGTTTTTTAAATGTTGATATTTTTGCATGATGATTTTTTGTTTTTTAAATGTTATTTTGATTAATTTTATGAGTGTAAGTATATGTATTAAATGGGTTTCGTCATTTTTTTAACTTTGATTCGTATTTATATATTGTTTGTTAGCATAAAAATTCACGGGTGATGATATTTGATACCATCAGTTTTGGTGTTAAACATACATCATAATTTTCTTAAACATATAAAAGTATTTTTTACCATGAGTAAATATAGGCATAATGTGCGAGTGTATTACGAGGATACAGACGCGGGAGGTATAGTTTATTATGCTAATTATTTGAAGTTCTTAGAGCGCGCCAGAACCGAGTGGTTGAGGCAAATGGGCACAGAGCAAGACATTCTTTTGGAACATTCCTTAGGTTTTGTCGTCAAACGGGTTGAAATGGACAATCACGCGCCTGCTCGTTTCAATGAATTGTTGTGTATTCAGTCTGAAATAGTAGAATTGAAGCGTGCTAGTTTAATATTCAAACAGACAATCATAAGTCCAAACGAACAATGTTTGGTCAGTGCTTTAATCAGAGTCGCTTGTGTCAATTTATCCAATATGAAACCACAAGCCATTCCTGACAAAATTTTAGGGGAATTTTCACGTGTCATCTGAGTTATCTTTCATAGAGCTTATTTTAGACGCCAGTTTGCTTGTGCAATTGGTCATGTTGTTGTTGCTTGGAGCCTCAATTGCTTCATGGGCATTTATTTTTGAACGCAGTCGCGCGCTAAATTTCGCTCGCTCTGAGATGAAAAAATTTGAAGATAAATTTTGGTCTGGTGTCGACCTTAATCAATTTTATAAAGAATTAGCGGCTCGTCAATCACTGGAAGGTATGGCTAGTATGTTTTGCTCTGGCTTTAAAGAATTTGTTCGATCTCGCAAAAATGTTTCTACTCCAGCGGATGCAATTATGGAAGGCGCTTCAAGGGCTATGCGAGTTTCTTTATCTCGTGAAATAGACAGTCTAGAAAGTCGACTTCCCTTTTTGGCTACCACGGGTTCAATTAGTCCCTATATTGGTTTGTTTGGCACTGTATGGGGGATAATGAATTCGTTTATCGCTCTAGGTGGCCAACAACAAGCAACCTTATCTATGGTTGCGCCGGGTATTGCTGAAGCATTGATTGCCACAGCAATGGGGTTATTTGCTGCTATACCAGCTGTTATCGCCTACAACCGATTTAGTCATCAAGTTGAAAAACTTGAAAATAGCTATGGTAATTTTATGGAGGAGTTCTCGAGTATTTTACATAGGCAGGCATTGTCATCAGGTGAAAATACGTCTCGCTCAGCTCAACCAACTGCTTAGGCTTATTGATTATGTATCTAAGAAAGCGCAGACGCCCTGTTTCAGAAATCAATGTGGTCCCCTATATTGATGTAATGTTAGTGTTACTGATTATTTTTATGGTAACTGCACCTCTTATTACCCAAGGTGTAAAAGTCGACTTACCCAAAGCAGAGGCTCAGCCTTTGGAGGAAGAGTCAAAACCTCCTTTGGTTGCATCTGTTGATGCGCAAGGTCAATATTTTTTGAATGTGGGTGATAGCCAACAAGAACCTTTGTCAGCAATAGATTTAGCGACTTTAGTGGCGGCTCATCTTCAGGTAGAGCCAAACACACCAATAGTTGTTAAGGGTGATGGAGCTATTGCTTACAGTCAAGTGGTGCAGTTGATGGTTTTATTACAACGGGCAGGTGCGCCTTCTGTTGGATTAATGACTACGCCGCCCGAAGGTTAATATATAAATGTATAAGTTGCGTATCGCACTCTCTATCTCATTATTTTTGCATATAGCAGTGATTGCTGCTTTGCTGATAAACGGGCATTTCTCTCAGTCCAAAGTAACACCTGAAACGTTACATTCTGACCCTATTATTGAAGCAAAAGTCATTGATGAAAATCAGTTGCAGAAACAAGTTCAGAAGGTTAAAGATGAACAAAAAGCTAAACGAATAAAAGAAGAAAATTGGGTGAAAGAGCTCGAACGTCGTGCTGCAAATGCAGAAAAAAAGCGCAAGCAACAAGAGACCGAGGTATCTAAATTAAAAGAGCAGACTAAAAAACAGCTTCTAGACAAGAAAAAAGCTGAGCAAGCGACGGTGGCTGCAAGGGAAAAACAAAAGCAAGAAAAGGCTAAAGCCAAGCAGCTAGAAGCTGATCGCAAGCGTAAAGAATTAGAAAGGGAAAAAGCCGAAGAGCAAGCAAAACAAGCTAAGGCAAAGCGCCAAAATGAAGAAAAGGCTCTGAAAAAAGCTGAGCGCAAGCGTCAAGATGAAAAGCAAAAAGCAGAACAAGAAAAAATGCTCGAAGAACAGCTTCAGGCAGAACAAGCCGTTCGTCAATTAAAAAGAAATAAACAAGTTTTGTCTGAGGTGCAAAAATACCAAGCGCTTATCAAACAAACAATTCAGCGAAACTTGATAGTGGATGATGCGATGAAAGGTAAATCTTGTCGTTTGAATATTCGACTAGCCTCAAATGGGTTAGTAACTCAAGTAAAAGAATTGGGTGGAAATACCATTTTATGCCGAGCCGCTAAAGCTGCAGTATTCAAGTCAGATACATTGCCAGTGTCAAAAGAAGTCGATGTTTACCAACAATTACGTGAAATTAATTTAACCGTTGAGCCAGAATTATAATGTTAAAACCTATGTCCATAACTAAACAGATATTACTTTCATTTTTTATTTTATCAGTCAGTCTTCATACATTTGCCGCACTGGAAATTGTTATAACCGAGGGTATTGATACTTCCAGACCCATCGGTGTAGTGCCTTTTCAATGGGTTGGTGAGGGGGTGATGCCAGAAAGGCTAACTAGTGTTATTGCTGCTGATTTACGCCGCAGTGGTAAATTTAATCCTATTGATGCTATTAATATGCCGCAACATCCTTATTCAGATAAAGACGTGGACTATAGTGCATGGGCAACAAAAGGTATTGAAGCTGTGTTGGTCGGCAAAGTCGAACTATCTGGTATTGATAGGTACACAGTGTCATATGAATTAATCGATGTATTACGTGGTCAAATTACTGGGGGGCAGTCGCAAGTACTTAGTGGCGGCAAACTTATTGCTAGCGACGATCATGTGTTGGCCGTCAGCAAAATGACTATTTCGGGCAATGATTTCAGAAGGCATTCACATCGTATTAGTGATGTAGTCTACGAAAAGTTAACGGGTGAACGAGGTGCCTTTTTAACGCGTATTGCTTATATCATCGTTCGCGATAGAGATGTTAATGAATTACCCTTTCAATTAGTTGTGGCGGATTATGACGGCGCCAACGAAACCACATTATTACGTTCTCCCGAGCCTTTAATGTCACCAGCTTGGTCTCCTGATGGTACAAAATTAGCTTACGTCAGCTTTGAGAATAAACGTCCGCAAATATTTATCCAAGATATCTACACTATGAATAGAACCCAGATGACTAGTTTCCCTGGCATTAACGGTTCACCCAAGTTCTCGCCTGATGGCAAAAACTTAGCTTTGGTGTTATCAAAAGATGGAAATACTGAATTATATACTATGAATATTGCCAGTAGGCAATTACGCAGAGTAACTAACAATAGAGCAATTGATACTGAACCAAGCTGGACTCCAGATAGTCAGAGCTTAATATTTAGTTCAGAACGGGGTGGTAAACCTCAGATATATCGCGTAAATTTAGAGTTGGGAAAGGTACGTCGCTTGACCTTTGAAGGCGAGATGAACTTAGGAGGCACTATTACCCCAGACGGCAAACAAATGGTAATGGTTAATCGTACTCGTGGTAATTACAATATATCACGGCAAAACTTGACAAACGGAAATCTTCAGGTATTAACTAAAACCTATTTAGATGAGTCACCCAGTATTGCTCCTAATGGCAGTATGATTATTTACAGTACATTACATCAAGGCAAGCAAGTATTGTCTTTAGTATCCTTAGATGGCAGATTTAAAGCGCTTTTACCAGCGGCTGATGGTCAGGTGAAGGCTCCGACTTGGTCACCATTTTTGCGTTAAATACATTTTCACTTAAATTTTATAAAAACAGGATAAAAGAATGCAACTAAATAAAATTTTTAAAGGGTTGGTTATCGCTCTTCCAGTTGTAACTATGATGGCTTGTTCATCAACAGACGATGCAGCAGCAAAAGCAGCTGTAGAGGAATCACGCATTGCCCAAGAGCAAGCAGAAGCGGATCGTAAAGCGAAAGAAGCACGTGATTCAATGGTTGAAACCGGCACAGTTGAACCTGTAATGACTCCTGCTGAAGAAATGAAGCAAGAGTTAATGGCGCTAGAAAATAATCAATTGGTTTACTTTGATTTTGATCGTGCCGACATCAGCTCTGAGTTCTATGACATTTTAAATCAACACGCTACATTTTTAACTAAAAACAGTGGGCAATCAATTGTAATTGAAGGTCACTGTGATAGCCGTGGCACACCCGAATATAACATTGCATTAGGTGAGTCTCGTGCAAAGTCAGTGCAAACTTATTTATCGAATGCAGGTGTTAGTGCATCTCAGATGTCTGTTGTGTCCTACGGCGAAGAAAAGCCTGTTAACAACAACACATCTGCAGCGGCTTTTGCTGAAAACCGCCGTGGTGTTTTGGTTTATCAATAATAGAGCTTAATATGATGAAACGCACCTTAGCGATAAGTTTGCTAGGGCTACATGGAGTCGCAGTGATTGCGGCTCCTGCGCCTGTGACAGATGTAACCAGAAGTAATAGCGAACAACGTATTACTGAGCTGGAAAAAAAGTTTTCAACCCGCACAGATGCACAACATCGTCAGCAAGAGCAACTGGATGTTATGCAAAGTGAAGTTAATGAGCTTCGTGGCTCAATAGAAGTGCAAAACTATCAATTAGAGAAGATTCTCGAACGTCAAAGAGAGCTATATCTCGAAATAGATAAGCGCATTGAATCTGTTAAGACACAAACTTCGACAATGCCAGTAGATGCTGTTAATACTCTAGTTACGACTGTCGAAGTGCCCTTATCAGAGAATGAAAACGAAGCTTATGATAAAGCTGTTAATTTGATCCTCAAAGATAGGTTATATGAACAAGCCATACCTGAGTTTCAAACATTTTTACAAAACTTCCCAAATTCTAGTTATGTCCCCAATGCACATTATTGGTTAGGGCAGTTATTGTTCAACAAACAAGACTGGGCCATTGCTGGAGAACAATTTCAGACGTTAATTGTTAATTATCCAGATTCGAGTAAAAGAGCGGATGCAACGTTGAAGTTGGGCATAACTGAAATGGAACGTTCAAATGCAGCCCGTGCTAAACAGCTTTGGGAACAAGTAGTTGCTGAATTCCCCAACTCGTCCTCAGCTAAACTCGCTGAAAAGCGACTCAAAGGACTTTAATAAATAAGATGCCTGTTTAGTTTTGATTGTGTTACTCAAACATAATTGAGATATCTATGGGGTACTTGGGGTGTTTTTTTCAGTCTCCATGGTTCGTTAAATACACTATTGTTCGGTTTTTCAGCAAACGGTTTGAATTATTGAAATAATAATGTCATTTGGGTTGCGCTGGCGTTTCAATTGAGTATTATATGCCGCCTTCGCTTGAGGCGAAAAGAAAAAATGAAAAGTGGGTCGTTAGCTCAGCTGGTAGAGCAGTTGACTTTTAATCAATTGGTCGCTGGTTCGAATCCAGCACGACCCACCATTTTTTTTACTCTTAGAGCGATGTGAATACTTATTAAATTTAATCGATGGGTCGTTAGCTCAGCTGGTAGAGCAGTTGACTTTTAATCAATTGGTCGCTGGTTCGAATCCAGCACGACCCACCATCTCTTTAAAATTTAGTCTAGGCGCATTTAAGTTATTAGAAACCTTAAAGTATTGGAATACATATCCTGTCTGTTTATATACACCCAAAATCTTTCATTCACGTATTTTCGATCTAGAGCTATAGAGCAGTTAAAGTCCCTGATTTTACCTCACCCACATATTTTCTTGATTCAAATTTAAATATATTGATTCATTGTCCCTACAAGTCTTCAGTGTGTTCAAATACATGCTGCTAATGATATACAGTTTGTATTGCCTTTTGCGGCAAGTCATTTAATCGAACTGAACTGTGTTCCTAAAGCATCTGATTTCATTCTTGATACAATTCGTTAGGTCTTAGCTTATATGGTTAGCCATGAGCCTAAAGGAGCGCTGTTCATAAACAATCCTGTTACATCATCTTAGTTGTTTCGACTGTAATCTTTGAAATTTTATATAATTCAGCATTGAGAAAAATTTATCATATTACACTCAATAATACGGACTCTTAAATTAATCAGCACAACTGGTCAGGCTGAAATAGTTTGAAATGTTATCTGTGGGCGGTTGATTGAACAATCTGGGTGAACGGGTTATGGCAAAGTTAAATCCAGAGGATGCGAATAAATACGTATCTATCTCATTCAAATGGTAAAAACCTTTGGGATGTATACCTTTAGATTTTTCGTAACTAGAGCCACAGCAAAATTAAAATTATTATTCAATTCGCTTAATTATTAAATCTTAGTAACATTAACCGTAAGCTTTATTCAACATATGCCGACATAACAAAAAACGTACTAAAGCACAGGGATTGATGTTGAATGTGTTAACAATGCACTCGATTCCAGTCATTTGCAGTTAATGAATGCACGCATTGACTTTATTTAGCCCAACAACATTTGCTATGGGCTTAATACATTTCGGATAACTAGCTGTTACTTTTCATCGTTGCGATTAAGCAAATACTGCCACTACCTGCCTACTAATAGCTACTAAGCTGCCATGCTTATCCAAGATATTGGCTTCTGTATGCGCATACCCATCAGCTGCCTGTCTAGTATGTGCTTGATAAGCAAACCAATCACTACCTGAAATTTTCTGATGTGGATGAATAAACTCTAAATTCCAGCTCATAGTACTGGCCATGGCAGGCCAGCTTAACATTTGTAAAACTGTTGGTGGCCAAATATCAATTAAAGCGATTAAATGGGCGTCAGAAAAGTCACATGGCTGTTCTTTAAAACGCATCCACCCATGTATGTCACTGTCCTTTCTTCCAGTAAATGGCCATCCACCTTTAGTTTGTGCTAAATCAAAATTCTTTAAAAACTTGGGTGTCACCTTTGAGATCTTGGGCATGAAATCCGGTTTTTGTGGAGGGTCCATTTTGTGTTGTAGTGGATCAGATATGTTAACTTTAGACTGTCTAGCGATACCAAAGCTTGCTTGGCTCATCAATGCAACTTTGTTGTCTTGCACTACTTGGCCGACAACTTGAGTCACATTCTTTCCTTCCCTAAGAACCTCAATAGTGATGCTAAATTCAGTATCTGCTTCAATTGGACCTATAAAATTTGTGCTTAGCGAACGCATCACTTTTTCAGAGTCAACGACTTCACGCATTGCCTGATAGACTAAAGTGGCAGAAATACCACCGTAAAGTGTACGACCTTGCTCCCAAGTATTAGGGACTGACAGGGTGATGTTATTAATATTTGATTTTGCCTGTTGTTTGACTGAATTTAGCAATTTATCAATATGCATTACTACCTTGACTCCGTTAAATCGATTATCAGTAAATGACTAATTTTATTTGTAACGACTTATCATAAGACTTGGATGTCGTTAGATGATTTCATGTTTTTATGGTTGAGCATAACTAACTGTTATAATTACAAAAGATTATAATTTACTTGTCACTACTAGGATTTATAAATGTCATGCACTCACTTTTTAGGTTGATTTTTCGGCTACATCAGGTTTAGCCTGCAATCTTATAGAACTTGCTTTAGCCCGCATCGTTTTGGGTATCGGTGAGGTAGGTGAACGTTCAACTTCTCATTATATAGGGGGCGCCTAATTATTATCTTCTGTCACAAGTTGATTACACTTAGTTCTGCTATTATGGGTGCATTAAATAAAACATAGCAGCTGGCATCACGTGTTGTAAATAGTGTTTAAATGACTGTTAACTAGTATCTCATTGCATAGTCTAATAACCTCTGGTTTGGTTTATGACACACTACTTATTAACGTGTGTGATGTGCGATTTTTTAGATAGGCCAAGCCTAAATGCTACCCATAGATGTCACTAAACAAGGTTTAGAACTACCGATAACAATAGTCACTATGGCCAAAGCTGAAAGATAAAAAAGTTTGCACCTAAAATAAGTGCATACTGCTATGACCAAGCTTATTAAGTAGGGTATAGCGGTAGTTCAAATTTCATGTATGTGAGTAAATGTCCTAAGATATGATGCCTAAAAATCAATAATAACAGAGGCTCTTATGAGCGCCCGAAATACACAGCACCCTAAAACAGGTTTAAGATGACGAAATCAACAAAAATCAACCTTCACTTTGCACATGCTAATGGGTTTCCAGCACCTAGCTACCAACAACTTTTTAATCAGTTACCTGATGATTTCGAGTTACATGCATTAACCAAATTTGCTCATTCAGCGCGCTTTCCAGTAAGTGCC
Organism: uncultured Paraglaciecola sp.; assembly: GCF_943787955.1. NCBI lineage: Bacteria > Pseudomonadati > Pseudomonadota > Gammaproteobacteria > Alteromonadales > Alteromonadaceae > Paraglaciecola > uncultured Paraglaciecola sp. The sequence goes on along the minus strand of NZ_CALSOK010000015.1, from coordinate 50,288 downwards.
AACTTAAATAATCAAGTAGCAGAGCTAATTGATTATTTAACCCACAAGGTCGCTAACCCTGTTTATGTTGTAGGCCACTCCTTTGGAGCCGTAGTGTCCTTTATGGCTGCTTGCGAAAGACCTGATTTAATTAAAGGTGTGATAATGCTTGATCCTCCTATTGCTTCAGGGCTTGCTAGGCTCGTATTTAAATTATTAAAGCATACCCCCCTAATAGATAAGTTTTCACCTGCTGGTAAAGCCAAAGTACGTTGCCAAAGTTGGCCTTTAGGCACTGATTTGGTTGCTTATTTTAAATCTAGGGCTTTATTCAAAACCTTCCAACTGGAATGCATTCAAGATTACGTAACAGCTGCGATTGACGAACAAGAGGATAAGTTACAACTTAACTTTGATGCGCAGATTGAAGCGAGTATTTATCGAAATGTGCCAGATAATATCAATCAGTACTATCAACGATTATCCTTACCAAGCTTACTTGTCACTGGTAGTCACAGTGATGTGTGTATTCCAGCGTTTTTGCGCACTTTTGTAAAAAAAAGCAATATTGAACATCTTTGTTTTGAAGATGGGGGGCATATGTTTCCGTTTGAAAAACCACAGCTAGTAGCAAAGATTATTACTGATAGAATTCGTTTATGGGAGAAGGCTAGCAACTTACAATAAAAAGCCGCAGTTATAGCGGCTTTGTAATGACTCGGATGGTGAAAGGTATTAGGTTTAATAGCCTACTTTTAATCCCAACATCTCTCGGGTAACTAACACCACTCCCTTTTCTGTGACTCGGAAACCTCTGGCTAAATCATCCTCGCGACTATGGCCAATAATAGTGCCCTCGGAGATCACACAACCACGGTCAATAATGGCTTTACGTATGCGGCAATGACGTTCTACTTCGACATCTGGCAATAATACAGAATCTTCTACTTCACTGTATGAATGCACCCTTACATTAGAAAAACATAAGCTACGGCGTAAAGTCGCGCCAGAAATAATACAGCCACCTGAAACCACTGAGTTAATCGCGGTGCCCCTGCGATTATCTTCTTCCCATACAAACTTAGCGGGAGGCAATTGTTCTTGATAGGTCCAGATTGGCCATTTTTTATCATACAAGTTGAGTGCAGGAACAGGCGCCACTAATTCCATATTGGCTTGCCAGAATGAGTCTAAGGTACCTACATCGCGCCAATAGGCTTCGGTATCATCATCACTTTTGAATTGGAACGCATAGACTGAACCCTCTTTGATAATTGAGGGAATAATATCCTTGCCAAAATCTCGTTCAGATCCAGATGTTTCGGAATCTGTTTTTAATTGCTCAAACAAAAAATCTGTATCAAAGACATAATTGCCCATGGAGGCTAGACATTTTGTGGGATCGTTAGGTAAAGGGGTAGGGTTCTCAGGTTTTTCTTCAAACCCAATAATTTTGAAATTTTCATCTACTGACATGACACCAAATTGTCCCGCGGCTTCCTCCAATGGAACGGCCATGCAGCTAACTGTCATTTTGGCTCCCGACTCGGCATGTTGCGCAATTAAATTACCGTAGTCCATTCGATAGATATGGTCCCCAGATAACACCAATACATATTTTGGTAGTTCGTCACGAATAATATCAATATTTTGAAAGACTGCATCTGCCGTACCTTCATACCAGTTATCTGAAAAGCGCTGTGATGCAGGAAGGATTTCAACCGACTCGCCTAGCTCTTTCTTAAAATGTCCCCAACCTCTGACTAAATGCCGAATGAGCGAATGAGACTTGTATTGGGTGACCACCCCCACATTGCGGATCCCTGAATTAATACAATTGGATAATGGAAAGTCGATAATACGAAACTTACCGCCAAAATATAATGCAGGTTTTGCTCGCCAATTAGTCAATTCATAAAGTCTTGAGCCTCTTCCTCCAGCTAAAATGAGTGCGTAGGTATCACGTGTTAAATTACTGATATAACGAGACGCTTGGTTCGCCATAAATCCCTTCTCCTGTAGGTTAACATTACTTTATTTGTCTTTAATTTTCATCAAGACATAATCGAGTTTACACGACAGCTAAGTAAATTCAATCAGGACTATTTGAGGGAGCAAATAAAATTTTTTTTGGTGGAAATATTAATTTTAGACAATAATAGATTAGATCCAGTTAAGGAAAAACCTTGCCTAAAATTACTTATTTGGTCTTCGATTAAATCGCCATGTTTGAATTGGTTGGTGCAGTTAAAATTTTAGCTTTATCGCTCGTAAATATAGAGGTGGTATCAAACATGGTCTGTTTGAAAGGGTAATGTTAATTCAGCAGCAGGAATTAGACTAGCTGTTAAATGAGTTGATGATGTACTCATAATCAAAATATAAGTTTTCTGCATACAGCGCCACACTTTTGGCTTTTGACATGGATATCGTGCGCCACACTTTTGGACATGAAATTGCCACGCACCTAGCAAGTCGTTTGATCATGTTAGATCACTGATATGGAGGGCAGGCGCAATATATAAAAAGTTCTACAGCCAAAAATACAGGACCATTCATTTGCCCCCTTTACTGGATAATTAAGCATCTTAACTAACCACTATCAGTAGATAATTAACGCAGCAAGCTGAGCCCAATCAATTTCACACATCGATATCGCTAAAGTGCTCAGAAAAGCGAACTATAGGCCACTGAAACCACGATGCTAATAGATGTATACCAAAGTATTAGAAGTGAAATGCCATTCAGCAATCTAAAACCTTAGATGCAGATGGCACTTTTATTATGTAAAAAATTGGTTAAGCGCGGCTTTTTTTCCATGCATTAAATAACAAATAAATACCGACAACAAAAAAAGGAATACTTAGTAGTTGTCCCGTGTTTATGAGCGTATCTGAGGCGTAAGCGGCTTGTTTGACTTTTACAAATTCGATGAGATATCTAGCGGTAAATACTAAACATAAAAAACCACCAAATACTGCACCTGATTGCTTTTTGATATTTGAAAAGCGGTATAACAATATCAATGCTATAAATATGCTCAAGTAAGATAATGACTCATAAAGCTGGGCTGGGTGCCGAGGCAGTAGGTCAATACGCGCAAATACCACGGCCCAAGGTACATCAGTCTGAATACCAATAATTTCAGAATTCATAAAATTAGCAAAACGCACAAAGAAGCCAAACAATGCGGTCGCAATAGCGAGTCTGTCTAATAACCACAAATATTTAACTTTATGTTTTCTTTGGAAAAAATATACCGCAATGATCACACCTAAACCACCCCCATGGCTGGCAAGACCTCCCTCCCATATAGCGAGTATTTTCAGTGGGTTACTAAAGTAAAACCCTGGGTCATAGAATAAACAATGACCAAGTCTAGCACCCACAATAATGCCGAAAACACAATACATCAAAAGTGAATCAAGTAATTCCAGTTTTATTTTTTCTTGTCGGAAAATCCATTTCATGACGTGCAAACCAGCTAAAATAGCTGTGGCAAATAAGGCACCATACCAATGTATTTTCAATCCCAAAAATTCAATTAATACTGGATTTACGTCCCAAGTAAAAAATTCCATTCAACCCACCTTACTGCTGTTCGTGTAACTAAAGAATATCAATATATTCTACCCAAATGACTTTTCAAACACGTGCTACTTTATCACTTAATCGCGTTTTTTGATGGCAAAGCGAGGCGGATGACCACTGATAACAACGTAATAAGCTAGTATGCATAACATTGAAAAGATGATCATACTGATGGAAATACTTTGCCATCCATCAAAAAAAAGTGTGTAAAGTAACATACCCACAACTATTATTGTGGGCGATGCGGTTAGTGCAATCATCACTCTGACATTAGCCGGTAGTGTGGGGCGAGATGTGTTTTGTTCAGTCAAAAAATTATCCTTCTGCTGTTATTGCTCGAGCTACTTTGGAGTTCGATTGTCTACCTAAGGCTTGCATCATTGTTAATCCTGCCTGAGTCAGCTGATTAAGATTGATACCTGTTTCGATATTCATACCATCGAGCATATAGATTAAATCTTCTGTGGCGACATTGCCAGAGGCACCTTTTGCATAAGGGCAGCCACCTAAACCTGATACCGCACTATCTATCACTGATATACCCTGTTGCAGGGCAACCAATATATTAGCCAATGCTTGGCCGAAGGTGTCATGAAAATGTATGGCTAGTTTATCTTCTGGGATATGGTTTAAAACGGCATCTAACATTTGTTGTGTTTTTACTGGCGTCCCTGCACCGATGGTATCGCCTAAGGACACTTCATAGCAGCCCATCTCGATTAACAGTTGACTAACCTCTACCACTTTTTGAGGGGCAATATAGCCTTCATAAGGACAACCCAATACACAAGATACATAACCCCGAACAGGAAGTTGATGCTTCTGCGCCAGCTCTATCACTGGTAAAAAGCGCTCAAGGCTTTCGGCGATAGAACAATTAATATTTTTTTGCGAAAAGGCCTCTGACGCGGCACCAAAAATAGCCACTTCGTCAGCTTTTGCCTCGATGGCTGCCTCCATACCTTGTAAATTAGGAGTGAGCGCTGTGTACCGTACATTATGTTGTCGTTTAATGTGCTGGAACACAGCAGCACTGTCAGCCATTTGTGGGACCCACTTAGGTGATACAAAACTTCCGGTTTCTATCACACTACAACCTGCTGCAGCTAATTGTTCGACTAATGCAACCTTGGCCGCTAAGGACACTAAACCTTGCTCATTTTGTAAACCGTCTCTTGGGCCTACTTCGACTATTTTGACCGACTTAGGTAACATTCTTAGATGACTCTTTGTTAGTTTTTTTGGGTTGTATAACTTGAACAGTTTGAAAAGTCAGTAATTCGGCACCGCCATCTACCAACTCACCTGTTTTAAAATAAAATTCACTGACGCTACCAGTGGCAGGGGCTTTTAGACTGTGTTCCATTTTCATGGCTTCCATCACCATTAAGGTTTGACCTAGTTTAACTTGCTCACCTGGTTCGACTAAAATAGCGACCACGGTGCCGTTCATAGGCGCGATAAATCCCGCGTCGGCATTATTGTCTTGGGTATTACCTATATCAGCCTGTAATGATTTAAATCGGATGACCTTACCATGACAAAATACCGAGTGGCCATCTTGATGGGCGTTAACAATGGCGAGTGTTTTGTGACCATTGATGGTGGATATGAGCTGGTTTTTTTCAATCACACCTGCGCACTGATAGTCTTGCTGGTCGACGTTGATATGAAACACACTTTGGCTGCCAGTTTTTGATTGGCTGAAGGCTTTTGATTGGCTGAAGGCTCCTGAGTGACTAACGGCTCCTGATTGACTCACTTGTACTGAAAAAGTGTTGTCGCCAACCATTAATTCTAGGTTTTGGAGGTGTTGCTCATTCGCTCGCCACGCATTACTCGACGACCAAGGTGAATATGGGTCTTGAACATTTGACGCGCTGTTTTGTTGACTACTGAGCATCAAATACAATACAGCTATGGGTAATAAATTCTTGATATCTTGCTTATCATTAAGCAGTAACAAGTCATGATTTTTTTCTATAAAACCAGTGTCAATTTGCTCAGACTTAAAGGGACCACTACTGGCTAAGTTATACAAAAAATCAATATTTGTGACGACACCGTCAATATGATATTCGGTCAAGGCTTTGGTTAATCTTGCTAGGGCTTTGTCTCGGTTTTCGTCCCAAACAATTAATTTTGCGATCATCGGGTCATAAAAGATAGAGACTTCATCACCTTGAACCACACCCGTATCTACGCGAACATGCCCCGATTCAACGGGTGGATGCAGTAGAGATAATCGGCCGGTTGCGGGTAGGAAATCATTATGTGGATCTTCAGCATAAATTCTTGCTTCAAAAGCATGACCATTAATTTTTAGGGCATCTTGTGGCAATGGCAAGGGTTCGTTGTTGGCGACTCGCAGTTGCCATTCAACTAAATCCTGTCCAGTGATCATTTCAGTGACGGGATGTTCGACCTGTAAACGGGTATTCATTTCCATAAAATAGAATTGTCCATCACTGTCTAATAAAAACTCTACTGTGCCAGCTCCGGCGTAATGGATGGCTTTTGCTGCTTTTAATGCGGCTTCGCCCATTTGGGTTCGTAGTTCTTCGGTCATGCCAAAAGCAGGGGCTTCTTCTATGATTTTTTGATGGCGACGTTGTACCGAGCAGTCGCGCTCAAACAAATAGACGCCATCGCCAAAGTTATCACAGAAAATTTGGATTTCAACGTGACGAGGTGCGGTGAGGTATTTTTCGACTAACATCAAATCATCGTTAAAGCTCGACATCGCCTCACGTTTTGCGGCTGCTAACGCATCGTCAAATTCGCTACTTGTCCATACTTGGCGCATGCCTTTACCACCCCCACCGGCAGCCGCTTTGAGCAATACAGGGTAGCCCATTTTGTCAGCATGGGACTTTAACCCCTCGACACTTTGGTCGTTACCATGATATCCAGGTACTAATGGCACCTTGGCAAGCTCCATTATATTTTTGGCTGCCGATTTTGAACCCATAGCCTCAATAGCGCTGACAGGAGGACCGACAAAGACAATATTATGTTGCTTACACAAATTAGCAAAGATGGCGTTTTCTGATAAAAATCCATAACCAGGATGAATTGCATCAGCACCCACTTTAAGGGCGATTTGAATGATTTTTTCAGCTTGCAGATAACTCTCTTTAGAGGGAGAGGGGCCAACATGAAATGCTTCGTCAGCCATTTTTACATGTAAGGCTTGTTGGTCGGCATCTGAATACAAGGCAACGGTTAATATACCCATACGTTTAGCTGTTTTGATGATGCGGCAACTAATTTCTCCGCGATTAGCAATCAACAATTTAGTGAACATGGTTTACTCCGTTATCCTTTTATCCAGTTGGCTCGGCGTTTCTGTAAAAACGCATTGAGGCCTTCTTGACCTTCGTCAGACACCCTAAGCTCGGCAATTTTCTCACTAGTTGTCGCTAAAAGTGCATCAGATATAGGTTTATTCTGAACGTCAAAAATAAGCTGTTTGGCTGCTCGAATTGCTGCAGGTGAGTTTTTAAGAATATGCTCAATTAAGTTCTCAATGGTGCTGTCTAACTCTTCCTCTACCACGGCTTCACTAAGTAAGCCTAGACGTCTGGCACGGCGCGCAGAAAATACTTCGGCTGTGGTAAAATAACGCCTAGCGACTCTTGCGCCTATGGCATCAATCACATATGGACTAATGGTGGCTGGGGCCAATCCAAGCTTTACCTCACTTAAACAAAACTTACTTAACTTGCTACCAATGGCCATATCGCAACAAGCAACCAGACCCACGGCACCGCCAAAAGCAGCACCTTGCACTTTAGCTATAGTGGGTTTATCAAGAGTATTAAGGATGAAAAACATCCTGGCTAAGGCATTGGCATCAGCCAAGTTCTGCTCATAGCTATACATTGCGATGCGCTGCATCCAGTTTAAATCGGCGCCAGCACTAAAGCTTTTTCCCACTGCTGCCAATATCATGACCCGAATATCATTATTCTGATCAACGCGGCTAAATATGTCGGTTAGTTGCAGGATCAACTTATCGTCAAAAGCATTATGGATCTCAGGCTGATTTAAGGTGACGGTGGCGACACCTCTCTCATCTATTTCAAATAAAACGTTATCGGTTTGATTCATTATATTCTCATCCTTACATTCTAAAGACGCCAAACCGGGTGTCCTCTATAGGTTTATTTAAACTTGCTGAAATACATAGGCCTAGCACCTGACGTGTGTCAGCTGGATCTATTACACCGTCGTCCCACAAACGCGCTGAAGCATAATATGGATGACCTTGGGTTTCGTAGGTATCAATAATGGGTTGTTTGAACTGTGTTTCTTGTTCTGCACTCCATTGCTCATTGCTTCGCTCTTTTTGTTCGCGTTTGACTTGCGCCAGTACACCGGCTGCTTGTTCACCGCCCATCACAGATATACGGGCATTAGGCCACATAAACATAAAACGTGGATCATAGGCGCGGCCACACATGCCGTAATTACCTGCACCAAAACTCCCCCCAATCAAAATGGTAAATTTAGGTACTTTAGCGCACGCTACAGCGGTCACCATTTTTGCGCCATGTTTTGCTATGCCGCCTGCTTCGTATTGTTTGCCCACCATAAAACCAGTAATGTTCTGTAGAAATACTAAGGGGATTTTACGCTGTGCGCAGAGCTCAATAAAATGTGCGCCTTTTTGTGCCGACTCTGAAAATAAAATACCGTTGTTGGCGACAATGCCCACCGGGTAACCAAAAATCCTGGCAAAACCACAGATCAATGTTTGACCATACAACGCTTTGAATTCATCAAATTCTGAGCCATCTACCACGCGTGTAATCACTTCTCTCACATCATAGGGTTGGCGTTTATCTTTTGGGATAACCCCATAAATTTCGTCATTTGCATAAGCTGGCTCAACAGGCTCGCGCACATCAAGTTCAATTGATTTTGTACGGTTTAGTCTGGCGATTACGTCTCTGGCAATTTTTAATGCGTGATGGTCGTTGTTGGCTAAATGATCGACCACTCCTGATGTACGACAATGCACATCGCCCCCCCCTAAGTCTTGTGCACTGACCACTTCACCTGTGGCCGCTTTCACTAAAGGAGGACCGCCAAGAAAAATGGTGCCTTGGTCTTTCACAATAATAGACTCGTCAGCCATGGCCGGCACGTAAGCGCCTCCCGCGGTACATGAGCCCATTACCACAGCAATTTGGGGGATGTTTTGCGCTGATAAGTTAGCTTGATTGAAAAATATTCGGCCAAAATGTTCTCTGTCAGGAAACACTTCATCTTGACGAGGCAAATTGGCCCCACCTGAGTCGACTAAATAGATACAAGGCAAATTATTTTGTTCTGCTATGGTTTGGGCCCGTAAGTGCTTTTTCACTGTTAACGGGTAATAACTCCCCCCTTTTACGGTCGCATCGTTGGCTACTATCATACATTCGATGCCAGATACACGGCCTATGCCCGCAATCACCCCCGCTGCAGGTACATTGTCTTCATACACTCGGTATGCAGCAAACTGTGACAATTCTAAAAATGGCGACCCAGGGTCAAGCAGGGTATTGATCCTCTCCCTTGGAAGCAGTTTTCCTCGACCAATATGCCTTTGGTTCGCATTGTCGCCACCGCCATTTTTGATTGTCGCAATTTTATCTTTTAGGTCGTCTACTTGCACTTGCATATGAAGTGCGTTAACCATAAATTCTTGGCTTTTAGTATTTAGCTTACTGATGATTTTCGGCACAGTACTGCTCCAGTTATTTGCTGTAGGAGATTTTAAAACAAGCTTTTAAATAAGCCATTTAAGCGGACTCTTTAAACAACTCTCGACCAATCAACATTCTACGAATTTCAGACGTCCCCGCGCCAATTTCATACAACTTGGCATCTCGTAATAAACGCCCCGCTGGAAATTCGTTGATGTAGCCATTGCCTCCTAGAAGCTGAATCGCGTCTAAAGCCATTTTTGTCGCCAGCTCTGCAGAATAAAGGATTGCGCCTGCTGAATCTTTACGGGTGGTCTCACCTCTGTCACATGAACGTGCCACGGTATAAACATAAGCTCTTGCAGCGTTCATTTGGGTGTACATATCAGCTACTTTGCCTTGAACCAATTGAAACTCACCAATCGATTGTCCAAACTGTTTACGGTCATGGATATAAGGCACGACTAAGTCCATACACGCTTGCATGATACCCAGCGGTCCTCCGGATAGAACGACACGTTCGTAATCCAAACCACTCATCAACACTCTTGCGCCACTGCCTTCTTGGCCTAGTATGTTTTCTTGTGGCACCTCACAGTCTTGAAAAACCAGTTCGCAGGTATTGGACGAGCGCATCCCTAATTTGTCCAACTTCTGCGCTTGGGTAAATCCTGGCGTACCGCGTTCAACGATAAATGCGGTCATGCCTTTGGCACCTGCAGATACATCGGTTTTGGCATACACTACGAAGGTATGCGCATCAGGACCATTGGTGATCCACATTTTGCTGCCATTTAACACATACACATCGCCGCGTTTGTCAGCACGCAGTTTCATGCTAACAACATCTGAACCTGCGTTTGGCTCACTCATCGCTAAGGCGCCGATATGTTCACCGCTGACTAACTTGGGTAAGTAGGTGTGTTTCTGTGCATCGCTGCCGTTTTTGTGGATTTGATTAACACATAAATTTGAATGTGCGCCGTAACTTAACCCCATACCTGCTGAAGCACGGCTGACTTCTTCCATTGCAATAACGTGGGCCAAATAGCCCATATCAGAACCGCCGTATTGTTCACCAACCGTCACGCCTAACAGCCCCATTGCACCTAGTTTTGGCCATAACTCATTAGGAAAACTATTATTTTTGTCTGCCTTGTCGGCTAAGGGAGCGATTTCACCTTGGGCGAAGTTATATACATGGTCACGCAACATATCGATATCTTCACCGAGACCAAAATTTAACGTTGGATAGAGGGCATTCATGCGGTTTGTCCTTGCTTTAAGGTATTGAGCGTTAAGGCATTGAGTTCTTCTTGGCAGCGGGCTTCAACGTCTTCTAGTTCAGCCTTTAGCATTTCAATGTCTTCTAATTGTTGTTGCATATGAGCACGTTTTTCATCGGTCATTTTGAGCATTGCTTCTAGCTGTACTTTTGAATTTTGGTGACTGTCGTACAGATCAAATAAGGTTTTGGTTTCTGCTAAGGAAAATCCTAAACGTTTACCACGTAAAATCAGTTTTAAACGAACCTGATCTTTTTTCATATAAATACGGTTTTGGCCAACACGAGTTGGGCTTAATAAACCTTGCTCTTCATAAAATCGAATAGAGCGCGGGGTAATGTCCATTGATTTGGCTAGTTCGCCTATGCTGAAAGTTTGTTCACTCATTTTTCTCTCACGTCAGTATGTTCCATATTTGTTGGTAGTCGTTATTAAAGTTTACGTTTACGTTTACGTAAACTAAAACTCAATGTAAAGTGTTATGGTTTTAAAATCAATATTGTAAAGCGTATATTGACTAAGTCAGTCATTGTGATGACAGTCAAAGCGTGCAAATTCCTGTACGCCAGTGGCTAATAAAATAGTAAATAGAGCAAAATCTAGGAGTTTTCATGTCTGATAATACAATTGTAATTGTGTCTGCAAAGCGCACCCCTTTAGGTGGGTTTATGGGGAATTTGTCGCCTATGACGGCTACAGAAATAGGGGCCAGTGCTATTCAAGCTGCAATGGAAGCCACCCTAGACTCATCTATGCTATTGTCACATATCGATGAAGTGATCATGGGCTGTGTGTTGCCAGCAGGTTTAGGGCAATCTCCAGCCAGACAAGCTTCGTTAAAAGCAGGTTTACCCTTAGCCACTGGCGTAACAACTATTAACAAAGTGTGTGGCTCAGGTATGAAAGCCCTTATGTTGGCTCATGATTTGATCAAAGCGGGCACGGCACAAGCGATAGTTGCGGGGGGGATGGAAAGTATGAGCAATGCCCCTTATTTATTGCCAAAAGCCCGTGCTGGTTATCGCATGGGGCATGGACAAGTACTAGATCACATGATGCTTGATGGCTTGGAAAACGCCTACGATGGGCAAGCTATGGGATGTTTTGCCCAAGCAACAGCCGATGCTGAAGGCATAACTCGTGAACAAATGGATGAATTTGCTTTAGCCAGTTTACAAAAGGCTAACAGTGCTCAAGATGCGGGGTTGTTTGCTGATGAAATCACCCCAGTTACTGTTAAAAGTCGTAAAGACGAGTTGTTAGTTGCTAGCGATGATGGCCCGATACAAGCCAAACCAGAGAAAATACCGACATTACGCCCAGCATTTAAAAAAGGCGGAACAGTGACTGCTGCCAACTCAAGTTCTATTTCTGATGGTGCGGCTGCTTTGTTGGTTATGTCTGCTAGTAAAGCCCAAGCTTTAGGTTTAACGCCTTTAGCCAAAATTGTTGCCCATAGTTCCCATGCCATTGAGCCAGAGAATTTCACCGTTGCTCCAGTGGGCGCCATGGAAAAATTATTTGATAAAACGGGCTGGTCTCATGAAGATGTCGATTTATTCGAAATTAATGAAGCCTTTGCTATGGTCACTATGTTGGCCATTAAAAAGCTAGGGTTAAACCCAGATAAGGTTAACATTAAAGGCGGGGCCTGTGCCCTTGGGCATCCTATTGGCGCATCTGGTGCAAGAATTATTGTCACCTTATTACATGCCCTTAAACAAAATAATCTGAAAAGAGGTATTGCGGCATTGTGCATCGGTGGGGGTGAAGCTACTGCAATTGCGGTTGAAATGATCTAATCTCACTATTGGTTTAGCTTGTTTAGAAGCAGTGTTAGTTTTAACACTGCTTTTTTCATTAAGGAAATCGACTGTTTTGAATGGGTTACTCACATTCACCCTGAGCATCCTCTCGCTCACTGTTATCGCTTCGCAACTCGTCATCGTATTTCCAAAGGTATAGAGCAATGTTGCCTACTAAAAGTCACCGCATTGCCATTTAGACACGCAGGTCAGCAAATAGACTATGGAGAAGACCCTCTGCAATTCGCCTTGCTTTGGCGAGCTAAAAAGGCGACTAACGTTATAAAGCTTGATAATAAACAGCAAAATCCGCTGGTTACGATATGGTTAACCCGAGTTAGCAGCCATTACACGTCAACACCTCTATTTTAAAAGGCGATAAAGACAATATCGTAGCAGCATTTAAGTTAGACAAGTTTAGGCGTAAGATCATTATGTTAGAAAATATGGGGTATTTTGACTGGATCCACCCTGGTTCTTAGGCGGCAGATTCAAGTCTGAAGTGCATAACACCTAGACCCAACAATTAAACGGATTAGTAAAATGAATTTTGATGAGATTATTACCTTAGATAAAGCGGATCCTTTAGCTAAAAAACGCCAAGAGTTCGACCTGCCAGCGAACACCATCTACCTAGATGGTAATTCATTAGGCGCGTTACCTAAAGTGGTCAAATCAAGAGTGGCAGAGGTGGTTAGTCAGCAATGGGGAAATGACTTAATAAAAAGTTGGAATAGCCATAGCTGGATTGATTTACCGATTAAAGTGGGCGAAAAAATAGCGCCCATTATCGGCGCGGGCCAAGGCCAAGTAATTTGTTGTGACTCTATATCTGTGAATTTATTTAAGCTGTTATGCAGTGCCTTTAAACTTAATTCAGAGCGAACAGTGGTGTTGTCCACCAAAGATAATTTTCCCACTGACTTATATATGGTGCAAGGGTTGAGTGATTTATTAGGACCCGACTTATGTCAACTTCAGATGGTTGAAGAGCAAGACATACAGCAAAGTTTAACGGAGTCCGTAGCTGCATTATTGCTCACCCAAGTGAATTTTCGTACTGGTAGGTTATTGGATATGGCAAAGCTAACTCAGCTTGCCCATGACAAAGGTGTTTTAGTTATTTGGGATTTAGCCCATAGCGCTGGCGCGTTGCCTGTGGAACTAGATAAATGTGAGGTAGACTTTGCTGTGGGGTGTGGTTACAAATATCTAAATGGTGGGCCAGGCTCACCGGCTTTTTTATACGTGGCCAAACGTCATCAACAAGCGGTTAAACAACCCTTATCTGGCTGGATGGGGCATGCAAAACCTTTTGCTTTCGACGCTCAATACCACCCTTCCCTTAATATTAACCAATTTCAGTGTGGTACGCCTAGTGTGATATCTATGAGTGCCTTGGATGCAGCGCTTGATGTATGGCAAGACGTGGATATGTTGCAGATTAGAAATAAGTCTGAAGCGTTAGCAGCTGTATTCACTAAGCTTATTAACATGAATGAATGTTTGCATGAATTAATTTTATGTTCACCTGATAATGCCCATCAAAGAGGCAGCCAGTTGGCCTTCTCTCATGATGCTGCATTTTCAATTTGCCAAGCTTTAATTGAAAAAGGTGTAATAGCTGATTTTCGTGCGCCCAATATATTGCGCTTTGGTTTTACACCACTTTATACCTCGTTTGAAGACATATGGAAGGCCGTGACAACCTTGGTCGATATTGTAGATAGTGAGTTATATAAAAACCCACGTTTTAATATTGCTCTCAAAGTTACTTAGATTTAGTGCTAAGTAACTTTGAACGATGGTTTTTGCTACCTTTTAAATTTTGATAGATGGTTTATGCAGCTAACAATATAGTGATTATCACCGGTGTGAACCGAGGAATTGATGCAGCAATTGCTAAAATTATTTTGCAAAATAAGGTAATGTCATATGTATCAATTTATTAACGGATGATACTGCTGGAGAGCAATAAAAGAGAGCATTTTCAAATGTTTCATTCTGAGACTCTATGCTTCAAAAGATTGCAAAATAAAACTATTATTCGAAGTAAGCAGACCAAATGTTAGGTTACCTGAATGTAGTGATTAATCATGTTGGAATATAAAAAAACTGTGTCAACTTGATGAAATCGACTAACAAAGGGTTAGTTTAGTATTGAGATCTCAATGTGATACATTGTTTTACATGCCTGAACTACCTGCAAAGGCATATTGTTAGATAAAAATATAATAAAATTTGATTAGCAAGGAGTGTAATTTAGCTGCAACCCAATCGGAATTGAATGTGAGAAACTTATGGGATATATTTCTGTCTATAAATACACATACAAGTATAGATTATCAACAGAGTATTTAATTATGAATGGCCGGTTTTAAAAGTTATGAATAGCTATCTCACTTGCTAGAGAAAAGCGATTATCATATTTTGAGCTGAATGCGTTGTTCTTCCTATCCTAGTTATGCACTTATTATTTGAATCCAAGACCTTATTTAGGCATGGTGTTACTTTTTTTCATTATTACTTGTGAGTTAAGAGCTGCATAGCAATTATAAAATTTTCTGACGCTTCGTGTTGTGAAAAGAGACTATACGTTACAGGCAAGCCACTTTGCTTGGCACTTAAGAACATATTGTAGGCTTATTGGGGAGGATTAAAAGCAAAGCAAGATTAAATATAAAAATTGACTTGCATCAATCAGAGAAATGACAAAGTAGGGCAGTCAATGTAAGTAAAACGCCTGCATAGAATAATTTTGAGTAATAGCAAACGTGCAAATATTCAGTAAATACTATGTTAGCTCATATATCAAAATAGCTATTTATGCACAGTCATATCGTGGTTATTTGGATTTTGTAATGATGGAGCAGATTAAGCTCAAATTAACTGAAAAATAAGGTACGAGGATAACTATGAATAAGAAACATGTGAAGCATGCTATATGCTTAAGTGCCGCTATCGCATCTAATTTCGCCAATATTAGCATCGCTAATGCTGGGGGCGAAATTAGTTACAATGCAGGAATTGTGAGCCAATATCTTTGGCGTGGCTTCAACCTAAATAATGAAAAAATAGCGGTGCAAGGTGGTGTAGACTTTGAGCATGAAAACGGAATTTACGCTGGCATATGGGCTTCACAGTATGATTTCGGTGATGACGATGATGGTATTGAAACTGATTTGTATGGCGGCTATGCTTTTAGCCTTAATGATAGTTTTTGGCTTGATTTTTCAGTCACACGTTACCAATATTCAGGCGATTCTGATGCTAGTCTTGAGTGGAAAGCAGGGATAGGCCACGAATTTTTCACACTAAATTATCATCGTGATCAAGACTTAGATACGAAATATTTAGAGCTCAATTCAAGCTTCCCCCTAAATGATACGTGGACCATTAATGGTCATGCAGGCAATAACAATGATGGACAAGAAAACTACTATGATTATTCTGTTTTTGTGAATTTCGCCCTGAGCGAAAATATTGAGTGGTCTGGTGGCTATTCAGATCATGAATTTGATGAAAAAGGTTCGGAAGGAACTTTTTTCTTCAGTCTAAATGCTTCGTTTTAGATAAAAAATTGTTTCCGAATGGGTAGTGTGATGTAGCATTGTGAAACTCGCTGCAGCTGCTTTTTAGTCTATCCTTAATGCTTGTTATCTCACTCGTAAAGGGATGACTAAATTTGTAAGTTTACAACATTTCATTAGCGGCTAATGTCTACTCATGGCTGCTTGCGAAATTTGACTATAAACAGGCCACCTGTTTTTGCTGCTTCATGAGAGGCCTCAAAATTCAGGTTATAGGCGGCGGAATACGAAACCAATGTGCTATGAAGGTTGATAGAATTACAATATTGAAGTTGTGCCGGCTATATTACAGTCTGTGGGTCCTTGCCAGATGTTACATTATGCATACCACTTGTATACCAAGATAGTTAGCTTCATTTAAGTAAGAATGGCATAGGAGATTTTATACTCTGTTGGCTTGCCAATCTTTCTTCAATGGATCTTCACCTTCTCTTTGTCAAACACTGATTTTTCTTACATAGTCGACAAACATTATGTGATGTGTCAATGATTGCTTAATCAATTGAATATGGTCATTAAATTTAATATTTTATTATTGTTCTTTTAGAAATTTATTTAATGTGAAAACGTCTTGCAATAATTAATAGCATATAAGTTTTGTTTCTGACATAAGGGTATTTAAAAAACCGACTAAAGAATCGATTTCAAAGTTATTTAGTTCTAATGGTTTGATTAATTTATCAATACTTTCCATTTTATCGCCACCAGGATTGTAGAATTTGACTGTTTCCCTCTGCGTCAGATTAGTTGTCACATCAAAAATATTTAATTAAATAGAGAGTGATAAGTAATATGCTATGCAGATTTTGATAGCGTAAAATTTGATAGTGATGTTTAACGTTGCTGTGTGCTAAAAACTGTAAAGAGAGTGATTTTAAATGCAAAAATTACAATCTAAAAACAATAAATAATATTGTCCTTTATAAATTTATTCCTTTTTGTATGAAAATTTAAATGAATGTTTTAATTCTAGGATTTTATGTTACTGAAGATAATGATGGATATGTTGAGACAATTTACAAAATTAAAAATAGTGATATCGGTGTTTTAAAATTTGGCTTGTGAGAAATACAACCTCATCATTTAGCATTTTTTTAAAATGAGTTTTAAAAATCACACCGCAGATATCGTCGCCTTAGAATTTTGACAGCTGAATTTCGGGCTTTTTTATCTCAAACATTATCTTTTTTTAATGTGATCTTCCCCCAATTTTATAGACACTTAGCTTGCCTGTGAATACATGATTTCATATTCATCTGGAGACACATGGCCAAGATGGCTATGCAGTCGAGTTCGATTGTAAAATACTTCTATGTAATCAAACAAATCTGCTTTGGCTTCACTTCGGGTTGCGTTCACTTTTCGCTTTACACGTTCAGTCTTGAGCGAGTGGAAAAAACTTTCTGCAACAGCATTATCCAGACAAATGTCCTCGTCTGCTCATACTCGGAGTCAGATTATGCGCTTTTAGGAAATCTCGATAATCACCGCTTGCATATTGGCTCCCTTGATCGCTATGAACAATCACCTGTGTTGCTTTGGGTCGTCGCCATACGGCCATGAGCAGCGCTTTAATCACAATATCTGATGTCATAGTCGGTTGCATTGACCAACCAATCACTTTGCGTGAGAACAAGTCCAATACGACAGCCAGATACAACCATCCCTCATAAGTCTTGATGTAAGTAATATCTCCAACCCAAGCGGTATCAGTCTCGCACACAACAAATTGCTGCTGTAGATGGTTATCTGCTGCAATATGAGGCGTAGAAGGCTTAAAGTAGCGCCGTTTATAACCAATATTAGCTCTGAGTTTGGCTTGCTTCATCAACTTAGCCACACGGTTTTCACCGCATGTTTCACCCGAACGACGCAGCTCATGTGTGATGCGTGGACTGCCATACACACCGCCACTTTGCACATAACTGGCTTTAATCTGTTCAAGCAATCGTACATTGTCTTTTTCCGCATTAGATTGAGGCTTGTTCTGGTCAAGTCCAACCGGACACTTTTCTAAAGGAGTTTTCAAATTCAATTGGCGATTGATCCAAATTAGCTGAATGTAGTCGCTCAACATTATAATATTTCATGTACCTAGCAACATCTTCTCGCATATGTGTTCGAGTGGGCTGCGGTACTTTAAACAACCAATCATGCTTTAAACTTCCAAAGAAGCGCTCCACAACAGCATTATCCCAGCAAGCTCCAACATCTCCCATACTAGCTCGACACTCTAATCGCGACAGTAGATTTCTAAAGCCTTTACTCGTGTACTGAGAGCCTCTGTCACTGTGAAACACCAAACCTTTTGGTGGTTTGCGTAAATTATGAGCCTTTGTCAGTGCTTGCTCGACCAAATCACGCGTCATGCGTTTTGATATATGCCAACCTACAATCCGGCGTGAATACAAATCCATGACAATGGCTAAGTACAACCAGCCCTCACCAGTCTTTAAATAGGACACATCACCCGCCCAAATTTGATTGGGTCCAACAGGATTGAAATTCATATTTAGCAAGTTGTCAGCCACAGCATCACTGTGTTTGCGCTTGGTTGTCACTTTATAAGCTATTCGCTGAGTCACAACTAATTTAAGCCGTTCCATTAACTTAATGGCGCGATACCGCGTTATTTCAAAGCCTTCTTTGCGTAGTGCTTTAGCAAGCTCTCTGCTGCCTAAACTGTTTCGACTTGCCTTGAATAATGCTTTGGCTCGTCGATACAGTCTTAGCATTTGAGCGCTAATGAGTTCACCAGGTTTTTTTAGCCATGCGTAGTATGCTGACGAACTCACTTCCATCACTTTACAAGCGACTGACACAGGATACTTAGCATCAAGCTCACTTATAAAAGAATATCTTACTTCATTTCTTTCGCGAAGAAGGCACTTGCCTTTTTTAGGATTTCACGCTCCATTTGTAGACGTTTACTATCTTTCCTGAGTTGAATTAACTCTGCTCGTTCATCGCCAGACAACACGTCACCTAGTGCCTGTTTCTTATGCTTAGCTACCCAGTTGTAAAGTAGTTTGTCTGTCACACCTAAAGATGCAGCAGCTTGTACGATTGGATAGTCTTGCTCTATTACCAGAGCGACCGCTTCTTGTTTAAATTCTGCGGGATAATGTTTATTTGTTCGTTTAGTCATATTCACCTCAATTAACAGGATTATAATCCTTTATTGAAGTGTCCGGTTAATTCAACCACAACAGCTCTTTCAACCAGGCGTAAAAACCACTGCGGTGGACATTTAACACCTTGCACATAGTGTTAACGCGGTAAACATGGAGTCGTGATTTTATGAACGTGTACTTTTCTTTGACTCGCTTGCAAAGTACACGGCGGCCTCCTTTAGGATGTTACGCTCTTCTGTCAGGCGTTTGACCTCTGCCTTAAGCTGGCGTATTTCTTCTTGCTCTGCGGATTGACTGGCGGGTACTTTCGCCTTACTCACCCAGTAGTAGAGTGACTTATCGGATATACCTAAACGCTTAGAAACGTCAGGTACGGAATAGCCTTTTTCAACCACTTGGCGAACGGCTTCTTGTTTAAATTCATCGGGATATTTTTTATTCATAACACTTTTTACCTTACTTCGGTTTCTAAGTAAAAAGTGTCTACAGTTTCAGGGGAAGATCACAGTTTTTATCAGATCCGTTTTTCAGGCCCAGTAGCAAGTACGCCATTCCCATCTTGTACCTCTATATTTCTAAAGTCATTAAACAGCTTTCCCAAGGTCGTGTTTGAGCCATCTATGTTTAAGAACCCAGAGTATTAAAAATGTTGAATGAACACCATTAATACTTCTGAGCACCAATGAATGGAAAGTCCAATGCTGCTGTCTAAAAGTTACTTGAATTTAAAGTGGCTAAGTAGGTTTTCAAGCTTTTGATTGGCAATCGTCTTATCCGCTTTGGGCACGCGTGTCTGTACCAGTAAAAAACGATTATTCTGATAAGTTAGCACTTGTTTTATCCAGTACGTTTCGCCAGCAACGTTCACATAGGCTGTGGTTGCTAACGCAGATATTTTGTCTAATTTAGCTGCTTCATTGGCGAGTATTTCGATGTCTTCTGGTGAAGTTCCACTTGATATTAAAAGTTCAGCTAGCGGGTTAATGGTTGTGTTTTCACTAGCGCCATGGCTTATTACCACTGAACTTTTTCCAGAGCTGTCTGATAGTGGCTGCATGACTACTGAATTGCGAAAACGTTTCGTTATGTTGTACTCAGGGATTTCAGTTAGTGTAAAAGGTAGCCCTGTAAATAGGCGTAGCTTATTTTCGACATTTACAGCGAGGCTGTTTACCGATTTATAAATTGCTTGCCTATGACTTTTATTGGCACTTTCGGGGTAACTGGCTTCAACAACAACCGAAGATAGTTCGTCACCGCATATTAATAATTGCTTATCAAAAACAGTGCCTGCCACTATCTGTTTCAGTTCCACAAGGTGACAAACAGCGTTAGCTACATTAATTTCTTGCTTGTCAATAAGCTGCAAATTTCTGAGGGCCAGATTTTCTTTGTTTAAACCTGCTAGGTATTCTTGGTTAGACACTTCAACTTCATACACTTTAATTCTCGAAAAGCTCTCTGGTTGCACAAATCCATAATGCTCAGGGGTGAGATTAAAACCTATGGGAGGTTTAAGGCTAACCTGAAAGCCATCATTGAGAACGAATCTTTGAGCTTGAATCGGCTCTGCAGGTTGTGCTGCCTCTATCGATTGGCGCAACAAAGTAGTGTCGCAAGCAGACAACCATACACCAACGAGTGCTACAAATAACTTTTTGAATAGCATGCTTTAAATTTCACCTTTAATCAGAAGTTTTGCTCTATAGGCATAAATCTATCATATAAATTTATCAACATCGCTACAACACTGCTACAACAGAGCAATGACCAGTTTTAGGATCTTATTCGGGCACCGCTACTGTATTGTATGCTATGTATGACGATAAAGGTATTACAGCCACTGCCAGCGCAACCATTTCATATGGAGTAAATGATGACAGAGGCGCTATAGGTAAAGCAATGGTTATTGTCAACCTGATGGTAATACTAAATCAAGCCCCAGTTGCACAGAATGATACTGCGAGTAAACACGATCAAACGTCAATAACGTTTAATGTGTTAGCTAATGATCCAAATCCAGATGATGATGAACTTATCTTAGTAAGTGCAACTTCAACTAATGGCAATGTTATTACAAACAGCAAAGTTGTATATATACTGTTTCAGATGGTTTTGCTGAAGTCAGCACATTCTTAACGTCAGCATATTAAACGCGCATTTTAAAACAAGTTAACGCTAAAGGTGGTAGTTTCTTTGGCTTGTTTATATTATTATGGATAAGTTCACTTATCTAACGTTTAAGTAGTGGTTTAGGCAACACATGTTGTATAAATAATCGCGAATTAAAGTAGAGTAATTAGCTAAAAAGGTGGTCGGATTTTGTAGACCACTGCATTGGGAGTAATAAAATGTTTTTTATAGCCAGAAAACTCACGTCTTTTTCCTTAAAGGTAACGCTTATCATGTTACTTCACTCCACTGTACTGGCTTATGCCGCTGAGGAAGAGGGCATGCTTGAGCCTTATGAGCTCAATATGCGCATGTTACAACACAAACGACAGCTTGAACTCAATAGTACCCCCAGAGAGCCATTGCTTGTGATGCATAAAAGTGGGTATTTAGATGTGACTGCATTTGATAATTATGACGAGTTTGTTATTACCGTTACCAATCAGCAGGGGTTCACAAAACAAGTCAAAAACAGTACCGGTAGTGTCGACATATATAACTTAAACTTACCTAACGACGGTAAATACGAGTACGAAATATTGGCAATGAAATTCACCGGTGAAGTCATAGCCGATGTCATGAATAACGGTAGGGGCCTGAACGCATCAACCAATATAGCCATTACGCAAAAAACTAGCGGTCACTTTATCACCAAAAACAACCAGATTTTAGTACCAGAGACGCGACTTGAACAACGGCCCGAAATGTTTCCTGGTAAACCACAACAGCCACCTGTTAATCGTTCATTCTTTGGGAGAGAAAAATAATGAAACTAAAAAATAAAATCATCCCCAGTGTTTTATGCGCAGCCTTTTCTCTTCCATTCACTAGCGCCATTGCTGACGTGGTACACCAAGACGATGTTATAGTTGTTGGAAGCTTGTGTGCAGGCTTTGACTGCGTTAACGGTGAAAACTTCGGCTTTGACACTCTTCGCATGAAGGAAAACAACCTCAGAATAAAATTCATAGATACCAGCACCAGTAGTAGTTTCCCCACAAATGACTGGCAAATCACCATAAACGATAGTGCTAACGGCGGTGTTAACAAATTCTCCATTGAGGATATTGACGGCGGTACTACCCCCTTTACTATTTTGGCATCAGCGCCTAATGACAGCCTCTATATTAGCTCTAATGGCAACATTGGCTTAGGCACCTCAACCCCACTGGTGGACCTTAGCATCAAAACCGGTAATACCCCCACATTACGCCTTGAGCAAAGTATCAGTTCAGGTTTTGCTGAACAAATCTGGGATGTGGGTGGCAATGAATCTAACTTTTTTATCCGGGATGTCAGTAACGGTTCAACGCTTCCGTTCAGGATCGTACCAAGCGCACCAAATGGCAGTATTCATATTGCCGCTGATGGTGACGTAGGCTTTGAAACTACCACGCCAGATGGCCAATTCGACGTTGCACACTCTGCTGACGCCAATAACCATGCATTTTTAATTGGTACAGACAGTGCGGTTGGCGTCAATATCGATAATGGTCAGATCCCAAAAGGTTTATTCGATGTGCAAACCACCGGTGGTGTTTCAAGGTTTACGGTTGAAGCTGATGGGGATGTGGGTGTTGGTACAAACACACCGTCGGGTCGGTTTGAAGTTAAAAGCTTGGACGGAGTCAATAGTTACTTCAATATTGACGATTCAGGGGATATGGGTATTGGGACTAATGCACCGAATAAAACGTTGCACTTGGAAAGGAGTGATGGTCTGACGGGAATGTTAATCAAAGAAGCTAGCATTGTAAAAGATAATACTAGAGTGCTTCTTCAGCTAGAAAATAACGGTTCAGCAAAAATAAACCTCGTTGATTCGAGTACTGATAGCTCTGCTAATTGGATTATTGCGACCACATCTAGTGAGCTTGTTTTTAACGAAAAAACCTTCAATAATGCACCTGAATTTTCTATGGGAGAAAATGGAGATCTATTTGTAAGGGGAGACGTTACAGCAAATAATGTATTATTGACGTCTGACAGAAATATGAAAGAAAATTTCCAACATATAGATACCGTAAATGTTCTGCAAAAAATAGCTAAACTGGAAGTATTGCGTTGGAACTATAAATTAGATGACGATAGCAACCAGCATATTGGGCCGATGGCTCAAGACTTTAGCTCTCTATTTGGGTTAGGCGATAGTGACCAACATATCTCATCAATTGATTTAACGGGTGTAACACTAGCTGCGATCAAAGCTTTAAATTCGATTGTTGAAGTTCAAAAAGAACAAATCGATAAATTGGAAGAAAAAATTGAAAGCTTAAGAAAAAAAAATAATTCAGATTGATTTTATTTGAACATAAATGTTTATTTATTCATATTCCCAAAACAGGCGGAAATAGTATTCAGAATATACTGAATACTTTTTCAGAGGATGATATCGTAACATTTGAACATCATCAGGATGGGATTGAACGTTTCGAGGTTAGAAATAAGGAATATAACATAACCAAACATTCAGCATATACAGACTATCAGCAGCAACTTAAGTTATCAGATTTCTCTCTGTTATTTAAATTTGCTGTTATTAGAAATCCTTGGGATAGATTAATATCTTACTATTTTTCGCCACACAGAAATGTCAGTATTTGGAGTAGAGAAGAGTTCATAGAGCTGGTTCATAATGTAAAACCGATAAGGCATTATATTTGTCCAAAAAATTGTAAAGACAAGCTTGATTCACACATTGATTTTTTAGCTAGATTTGAATTTTTAGAAGATGATTTAGTCAATATATCTCAGATAATTAATATTGATTTTAAAAATCTTCCACACCGAAATAAGTCAATAAGAAGAGATTACAGAAGCTACTATGATGACCAATTAAGGAAACTAGTTTTTAATAAATTCAAGGAAGAGATAGAATTTGGTGATTATCAGTTCTAATGATAGATGCCGTGTAAATTAAAATATTTAATATTCAATCTTCGAGAAGTGGATAGATATTATAAGTATATTGGTTTTGGCTGAAAGTCATGGGTTAATAAATTCTAAGCTTTCAGGAAACAAGCATAATTGTTCGTTGCAGGCCTGTACGTTTAAAATGAGTTTATCGCCTTTAGTTTTATCTGTTGTAGTCACAAAAATACTAAAATCCCCTTCAAACAAGCTAAGTGGTTGAACTGAAAACCCAAGAGTTTGAGTCACCGAGCTCGGGTAAGTGACGTGTATAGGCTTACCGTTGCTAGTCGATATTTCTGTCGCTATAAGGCTTTTTTCGAGCGGCTTGTTAGAATTAATATGCCAGCCGGGAGCCATGTTAATTTCAATTAAAGCGCCATCTTTAGTGGGTGTAAACCAAGCATTGCCATTGCCTCTGGCAAATAGTTGTACGGGCTCAAACGACGGCTGTTTTTGGTTGAGTAATAATTGATAGGATGAAAAATAATCGCCCGGCTCAGTGATAGCTTGCTGTTTAACGGCATTTAGCTGTTGCCGGGAGCTTTCTTTCATTTGAGTCAATATGTTAGTTTGGGTGTCAATCGATGACAGTTGTTTACCAACAGCAGTCAGTACTGCCAAAGGAGAGATAAACTCCTGATCCCGTAGCCAGTTAATCTCATTAGTATTGTTTGATAGCAGCTCAGAGCCTTTTTGATAGAAATAGGTTGCCTTGTCTAACAAATCAGGATGTTGAGTAATGATATAAGCCTGTAATAACGCCTTACTAAGCCAAGCATAATCTTCCAAGGTTGCTTTGCCAAATTCGGTTTCACTCATCACCGCTCGAGACAATTGCTTTTGGTTAACATGCTGCTCAAGTAGGTAATTTAAGAGCGTTAGCGCAAGATGCTTATAACGCTGCTCACCAATATAAACATAGGCATCAAGTAAGCCGGTTACCAATAGAGCGTTCCATGAAGTGAGGACTTTTTTATCAATATGAGGTGGAGGCAATAAGGCTTTAAGCTGAATGAAAGGGTTGTTGTCGCTATCTGCGGTCAACAACGGGCTTCTGTAGAGTTGTAGCATGCCAGATTGATGAGATTTAACCCATTGGTATTTAGCCTTCCAATCGTCACTAACGTTGACAAGCTCAGACTCTGAAAACAAATAATAGCCGCCTTCTTTACCTTGATAGTCAGCATCTATTGCACTGTAAAACCCGCCATTGGCTGCACTCATCCAACTATTGATAAAGTTCACTGTCTGACGCACAACTTCAGCATATTCAGGTTGGTTTAATAGTCGGCTGGCTTTAGCATAAACGGAAATGAGTAGCGCTTGGTTGTATAACATCTTCTCAAAATGAGGTTGTTGCCAATTACTGGATTGGGCATACCTGAAAAACCCGCCGTGTAAATGATCCCAAAGTCCGCTGTTGATCATGTTATCCAAAAACAGCCTAATATTTTTGTCTAACTCGGCGGTTGGCTTAAGTTGATATTGATAGAGCATCAATTGTAGTAATGCTGCATTGGGAAACTTTAGTTCACCCTCTAGTCCACCATAGCTTTCATCCAGTTGGTTAGCTATTTGGTCAAGGCGCTGTTTTAGTAGTTTGTTGTCCCATTTTGCGGGTTCAGATTGGGGTTCGGCTTTAAATTGATTTTCCAGGTTGCTTGCTACCTGCTCTATACGTTCAGGCTTTTGCTGCCATAGCATGCTGACGCGACTCAGTGTATTAAGTAAGTCAGGTTTGCTTACATAAGCATCCGTCCAGAACAGCTTGCCGTCTGGGGTAAGAATAGCGTTTAATGGCCAACCACTTTCGCCTTTCATAAGTGCTTGTTTTTGACTAAACAGGCGGTCGAGCTCTACATCAACTTCTTTGTCCAGCTTAACATTAATAAAATTACGGTTAAGAGCCATCGCCACTTGTGTATCTAAAAAGCTCTCTTTTTCCATGACATGGCACCAATGGCAAGTAGAATAACCAATGGATAAAAAAATCGGATGGTTCATTTTTTTGGCCATTGCGAGCGCTTGGTCATAACTATTAACCCAGTTAACCGGATTAACACTGTGACGCAAAAGATAGGGAGAATAGTTGTTGATCAGGCCATTTAAAAATGCAGCCTTATCTACATCAATTCCTGCATCTTTTAATAATTGCTCCAGCTGCGCTTGTTTACTGCCAAAAGTGTGTTGCCAGCTAGAGAACTGCGTATCGCTAACATTTGCTTGTGGGGGCTTTTGAAGCTTTGAGAGTTGCAACGTAGAGACTTCATCAGCCCGAGTTGTTAAACTCCAAATGATCAGAACGGATGCCGTTAGAAAAAGTCTATAGCAACTTCCTATCAAAATACGCATTTTTTTCTCCGGTGTACACTGAGCAATTTGTCGGGGTGAGTATTTCGATGATCCTGACGAATTCATCATGGAGTTATAGCCTGACTTCCAGTACTTGATTGGCTTTAACGCCTAAAATAATCTGGATCTTACCGTTAGGCCAAGTCACCTCAACATCTACCTCATTAGCAGAGCCGACACCAAAGTGTTGTTGCTTAGGGTGAACCGACATATAGCCATCAGTACTGCGGACTTCCCGCCAGACTTTTTGCCCATTAGGCAAAGTAACCAACAGCTTGGCACCAATTGCATCGCGAGCCACTTTCTGTTTGGGATCCCCTGTCAGTTTAACCTTCAACCAATTACGTTTAGATTTATCCAAGTTATTTATAAACAAAAGTGCAGGTCCGTGGTAGTTGTTAACGATAATATCGAGATCACCGTCGTTATCATGATCGAAATAGCTTGCACTTCTTGAGTTACTTAACACATCCAGTCCGGAGTGTTGAGCAGTGAAATTCAGCTTACCACCATGATTCTCAAAAAAAACGTTCTTTTCGAGAGGGCTCACAGGTATCAGGATATCTGCCATCTTATTACCGTCAGGATCTTGATAAAGTGCATTCTTACTTGAGTACACATTGAATTCATTCATGCCATTTAATACATATAGATCATCGTCTCCATCCAAGTCGTAATCAAAAAAATCACCGTCCCAAGACCAACCGGTAGAAGAGTAACCCCGTTCAACCAAGGTGGAGTTTTCGTAGCTTAAATCTTTTGTATCCAATGAC
Source organism: uncultured Paraglaciecola sp. (assembly GCF_943787955.1). NCBI lineage: Bacteria > Pseudomonadati > Pseudomonadota > Gammaproteobacteria > Alteromonadales > Alteromonadaceae > Paraglaciecola > uncultured Paraglaciecola sp. The sequence continues at coordinate 22,997 of NZ_CALSOK010000015.1, read as the reverse complement.
AAAAACAAATCATTGGCTTCAATTACCCGCATAGAAGCCAGATTATCGGCATCAAACTTAGCTTGGGTGTCTTGATTTGGTAGTACGTAGGTTTCATCCTTGTTCATCGTGACGATATTGGAAATATAAAGATCGGGGAGTTGGTCAGCATTCAAATCAACAATGCCGATCCCCATAGTATAAGATGGTTTATCTGTATTTAGACTAGCCGAAACTTCTTTAAACGTGTTGTTCCCTTGATTGATATAGTAGCCATTAGTGCCAAAATCATTGCCTACGATAATATCCTGCTTGTTGTCCTTGTTTAGGTCGGTATGTGCAACAGCTTGCGCCCAGCCAGAATTGTCCAATCCTGATTGTTGAGTCACATTTTTAAATGTAAAGTTACCAAGGTTTTCAAATAACTGATTAGGCGAACCATTTGTGTTGTAACGTTTTAAGGTTGGTAGCTCACCCTTGAGATAATTACCAAAATAGGTAATGTAAATGTCTAGATCACCATCGTTATCCATATCAAACACAGTAGCCGGCCCACCCACTAAGTTTTCGCCACCTAAAGCCGCTATCATTGTTAAGTCGTTAAATTTTTTCCCTTTAAGGTTTCTATACACTCTGTGTTGGTCATTTACCAAGGTGATCACAATATCTTGCCAACCATCATTGTCGATATCTGCAATAATCGGTTGTCTCATCTCGCCAGGCATATCATCATTATGGCGCTTCCATTGAAGACCAAACTCTTTGCTTCGTTCCTGATAAGTGCCATCCCCCTGATTGATATAAAGCGCCAACCCTCGGCCTCCTAGTAATAAAATATCCATGAGGCCGTTATTGTTAATATCTTCTACAGCGACGCCAGAGCCGCCAAATGCCGGAGGGATAGTTATATTTCCGAGGTTTTCCTCTGTTTTAATAAAAGTTCTAAGTTGACGGTTAAGCCAATCAGATGTTCTGTGCTGATAATCAATGCCAGCAAGGCCGCTTATTTCACTAAAACGCAGCTTAAGTTGATTGCTAACAGATGGGGCCTCTGATGATCCTATAGTCTGTTTTTGCTGTTGGCTGGGCTTGACCTTGTTATGCAATTGGGTGCGTTGTTTGATGACTTTCTGGGCAGATAGTAAAAACTCTGCTTTGAGTCTGTCTTTGTCATTGTTTAAAACCAGCTCACCCGCGATTCTAAATAAAAGTACCCCATACTGGGCGATATTCTCCACCAACAACTCAGCTGCAAATGGATCAGGCTCGAGATAAATGGTAGCGTCATTATTATTAATGCCTTGTAATAAATATTGCCAGTGCACACCGGCATCTCTAAAGGCATCCATATCATATGACTCAATATAGGCTTGTTGATGTTTGGCTAACTTTGGGAAAAACAGTGCGTCTTCATATTCATTGATCTTGTGAGGAATAAATTGCTGGGCAAACTGATAAATGTCTTGCTCTCTGATAACTCGCTGACCGTCCTGCATGGCTAGCTGCTGTGCCCCCTCATAAAGTTGACGGGAAAACTCCGCCATTAACGATGAAAAAACATCGATAATTTTATCAGCCTGCTGTTGCTCCTTAGGCCAGGTAACTCGAGCAAAGTAAACCTGTAAATTACGCAAAAACAACTGATTACTGACGCGGTTATATTGCGAATATGCATCCAGCTTGATATCGGCCATTTGCAACAACAGCTTAGGCTGAATAGGTTTATAGTCTATTGCAGTTTGATAAGTATTATTTGCCCGTTTTGTGGGCTCAATACTCAGCAAGTCCTGCCAAGTTTGGCTAATGTTGACGATACTAATCAGCCGCTGGTTATTTAACTTTGCATCGTTGTCAGTTATCTTCAACACCGCTAAAGTATAAAAATCTAGGGTGTCTTTTATCCTATCAATAGCTTTGGAAGATAGGGGGAGTAGGTCATTGTCAAAATCTAAAAGCAGCTCTTGCTGCACCGCGAGTACCGCTCGTAAAGAGTAGGCGATACTCGCATATTGACGCTTATCATCTTTGTGTATTGTTAAGGTCTGTTGATTATTGAAACCAAGTTGCCAGTGACCATTATCATTGATATTTACCTTGAATAGTTCAGCCGATACTTTTTTAATATGAGCTTCCAAAATCACACTTTCCTTTTCCAGGATAGCCAACTCAGACCCCTTTTGCCATAAAGAATGTATCAACTCCTTTTGCAGCATATTTTTCGCAAATCTGGCTTCATTATCAAATGGAGTTCCAAACATAAAGTCTTCAAGTCGAGAAGCTGTGGCATAACATTTTGGTTCAGATTTAGCTTCAAGCTTATTGATGGCAGTGAGGATATTTTGCACAGAGCTATTTTGCGCATTAACGGGAAAACAAAAAAGTATCAGAAAAACAAAACTTAGATATCTATTCATGGAGATTGCCAAAAATTTTAATAGTTTAATATGGTAACAAAATTAATGTGCCAAAAGAGTCATAAATCACTAACATGTATAAAATATTGATTTTTAGATTTTTTATCTGCTCGGCATGGCCAAAGTAGTTGTCCTACCAACGTAAGCGAACTTAAATTGACTTATTCACTCCATTCAATGAGCTCACTTTTTATAGAGAATAGAGAACTTGTCAAGTCACTTGGCAATAAATATTCGTTTGGTTATTTTAATAATATATGCCATTTATCGTTTGATATTTTCGATTATGCCATTCAAAGTTGATTAAATTGAAGTACAATATTACTTATATATACTTATACGTGTTCTTTATTTTAAAAAGTGAATAGGATATGAAAAAAATATTTGTCGCGGGCCACCGAGGAATGGTAGGTGCCGCCATCTAAAGATAGTTGGAAAAATCGCGATACGATTAAAATTATCACTCGCTCGCGCACAGAATTAGACTTGACTAGTCAAGAGGCTGTTTCACAGTTTTTTATCGAAAATAAGATTCATGAAGTCTATTTGGCGTCAGTCAAAGTGGGTGGTATACAAGCCAACAATACGTATCCAGCAGACTTTATCTATGAAAACCTAATGATTGAAGCGAACATCATTCATGCTGCACATAGTAACGAGGTTCAAAAGCAACTTTTCTTAGGCTCTAGTTGTATTTATCCCAAACTGGCTGAGCAGCCTATGACCGAGCTGGCATTGTTAACAGGGACATTGGAAGAAACGAATAAACCTTATGCTATAGCTAAGATTGCCGGTATTAAGTTATGTGAATGTTACAATCGCCAATATGGGCATGACTATCGAACGGTTATGCCAACCAATCTATACGGGCCTCATGATAACTTTCACCCGGTAAATTCACATGTTATTCCTGCTTTGCTTCGCCGCTTTCATGAAGCTGCTGAGCGCGGTGATGCCGAAGTTGTAGCTTGGGGTAGCGGTAAGCCAATGCGTGAATTTTTGCACGTAGATGATATGGCGACAGCCAGTATTCATGTAATGGAACTGGATAAGTCAGTTTATGATGAAAATACTGAGCCAATGTTAAGCCATATTAATGTGGGTACTGGTGTCGATTGCACAATTAAAGAGCTTGTCGAAACGGTCGCAGCAGTAAGTGGTTTTAACGGAAATATAGTTTGGGATCTCAGTAAACCTGATGGTTCACCAAGAAAGCTAATGGATGTTTCAAGATTACATGCGTTAGGTTGGCAGTATAGTTACGATTTACACAGCTGACTAAAAAACGCTTACGATTGGTTTTTAGCGAATCAGGATAACTTTAGACGTTAGTCAGTTTTAGTCCCTGTGTAGCTCAAAGATACTGCATACTTTTTTCTGCCACAGGCACGTTTGCATGTGCTGCTCGGAACCGAGCACCTATTTTATTGATTAATCGGTTTCATGTTATTTAGCAGATAGAATAATCACGACTCCCTTCACGGAATGTTACTCTGTTTTTTAACCTGTGAGGCAACAAATTTTCAGTATCCAGGCCATCAGAAAAATGTTTCCCATATAAAATATGGTGAATCTTAATTGGGGAAAGTTTATTATTTTTAGTCACGTACCACTGAGTTTCAACTAAGGCTTCCCTGGAATAAAAAAGTTTACGTGTGTTCTTGGTATTTAATCCTGTTTGGCTACTTGATAACCACGTATGCCTAGCTAGGTCTTGAATTTTGCATGTCTGACTTTTTAAAGTATGGTTATTTTATTCATATCTAGTATAGACGGGAGAATACATGGGTCGGCCATTACGATTAGAGTCTGCCGGTGCGCTTTACCATATTACTTCAAGGGGGGATGGCAGGAACTTAATCTATCTTCAAGATGATCATTTTGAGTTGTTTCTGCAGATTTTAGCTGATGTATGTGAGCGCTATCAGTGGGTTGTTCACGGATATTGTTTAATGAATAACCATTACCACCTTTTAGTTGAGACACCGGATGCCAAACTTAATCAGAGGATGCGCTAGTTTAATGCCCAGCGCTCTGGTGGTTATTCGCAAAAAACAAATCGGTGAGCATTTTGGCTTACAACATTCTAAATTAGTCGCCTTGTTGCAAAATACAAGACCTGACTCCAGTTTTTCTAAAGCAGCGCTTCAAGAGGTCCGGCTCTGGTGATAATGTATTCTTAGAGTTTGTGGTGATGACAAATTTCTTAGCCACTTTGGATTGAATACCGTTCATTCTCATCAGCCTTGCCACGCGTTGGCGGCTAATACTTTCGCCATCGACTATCAAATCTTGGTGAATGCGTGGGGAGCCATAAATAGAATCGCTTGCCTTGTGGAAACAACGGATTTTTGTCACAAGACGACTATTATCTTTAGTCGTTTTACTCGCCGGTTTACCCAGCCAGTCATAGTAGCCGCTTGTCGACACACCAAGCATTGAGCACAATATATTCAGTGAATGATTGAGGCGTTGCTCGCGAATAAAGGCATACTTCACTTGAGCTCTTTTGCAAAGTATACCGCTGCTTTTTTTAGGATGTCGACCTCTTCGCGAAGCCGGTTATTTTCTTACTTCAGTGCTGAAACTTCACTCTGGTTTTCTTTAAGTGGTCGTCCCTTTTTGATGGGGAATGCTTCTTCAACTTTAGATTCAAGCTGTTCTTTACACTTATAAAGCATATTACGTCGGATACCCAACTCAGCAGCAATCTCAGCTGATGGTTTATCAGATTCAGACATTAAGCGAATGGCTTCTAACTTAAATTCCTTGGTAAATGTTTTGCGTTGATTACTCGTATTGGATACTCCTAAGCGACTAATGTATTGTCGCTTATTTAAAGTGTCCGTCAAACTGTAGCAGGTTCAACTTGACCCCAGTTTTGGTTGCAAAATACAAGACTTGACCCCAGTCTTTTTGTGGTTGCAAAATACAAGACCTGACCCCAGTCTTTCATGTGACCCCAGTCTTTCATGGGTTCAACTTGACTCCAGTTTTGGTTGCAAAACACAAGACTTGCCCCCAGTCTTTTTTGTGACCCCAGTCTTTTTTGACCCCAGTCTTTTTTTAAAAAATCGGCAAGATGAAATATATGCAGGCTTTTTAAATACTTAATGGTAAGATTCGTTTTAAAATTATTGCATGAACCAAGATGCAAGTCAGTGTTGTTAAAACCTATTAGGTTTTATAAAAAAATCGGTAGCCGTGACATTATCATTTGTAAATTAGCAGGGTAAAAAATGAACAATATAATACATAAATTAACTCAATGCTTAGTCTTTTTGCTGTGTGCATGCTTCAGTGTGATTGCCAGTGCTGTACCAACATTTAGTATCGCGTTTTCGCCGTCCACCATAGGCCCTGGTAGTGTCTCAACACTGACCTACACCATCGATAACTCTGCTGAAACCACGCCTGTTAGTGGACTGGCTTTTTCGAATACCTTGCCCACAGGCATGACCATCGCCAATACGCCTAACGCCGTGAGCACCTGTAGCAACGCTAACTATACTGCTACATCAGGTGCAAGCAATATTAGTTTTAACGATTATCGCTTGGGCAAACTGAGCAGCTGTACATTATCGATAGATGTGACTAGCGCCACTGGTGGTACGCACACCAATACTCCCAGTGCACTGACATCCAGTGCGGGCAGTGTTAGCGCTGCATCAGCCGATTTAATTGTGGACACTTCAAGGCCAGGGTTCTCCGTGGCTTTATCGCCTTCTACCATCGCGCCGGACGGTGTGAGTACGCTAACCTATACCATTGATAACAGCTTAAATGGTGCAGATGCCACCTTTCTTGCATTTACAACGAACTTGCCATCGGGTGTTCTTGTATCTCCACTGCCCAATCTGTCTACAAGTTGCACAGTCGGTGGTCTTGGAGTTACTGCAGTGGCATTCGCCAGTGTAATAACTGGGAATTTTGTTTCTTTGACCGCAGGTAGTACGTGCAAAATAAGTGTAGACATTACTGCTGCAACCGTGGGTGCCTATGATATCTACTCCGGCGATTTGACCCGATTTGGAAGCAGTTCAAGTGGGGGTAGTAATACGCTTCTCAATGTTGAACGCTCGTTTCTTGATATCAGTTTTCCAGCCGCTGTTACCCCAGGCTCTTCTGCCACGCTGACGTTTGGGATCTTAAATAACAATAGAGATCAGGATATTACAGCTCTAACGTTCACCGACGATTTAAATGCTGCACTCAGCGGACTAGCGGCTTCTGTTCTACCATCGACTGGTTTTTGTGGTAGTGGTTCAACAATGAGTGGCACATCTAATCTGACTATTTCTGGCGTCAACCTTACTTCAGGAGATAGTTGTAGTTTCGATGTTACGGTGTTGATCCCCTTAAATGCTGCAGCAGGTAGCTATACCAATACCACCAGTACAATCTCATACGATTTAGCCGGCTCCTCAACTACTAGTTCTGCATATAACAACACTATCAGTGTTTATAATGCGCCAACAGTAAGTATGTCATTTATGGATGATCCCATTAATACGGGTGAAGATGTGACTTTACGTTTTACCATAACAAATACCGACACCAATAATGATGCAACGGGGATCACCTTCACTCAAAATATTAACGATACCTTTTCTGGAACCGTTATAAAAACCTTACCCGATGCTAATAGTTGCGGTACAGGCTCGACATTTGCCAAAAGCACCACAAATGGTGACACCTGGTTCATTGACGTCAACGGTGGGAGTCTCATAGCAGGGGGGAGTTGTACCTTTGACGTGATACTTACCACGCCAGCTGACGGTAAGCCCAGCTCTTATGCCTTTACCACCAGTTTTATCACCGCAACTGTAGTAGGAGCAGTAGTTTATGGTGTACCTGTTAGCGATAACCTAGTAATTGTCGCGGCACCAGCATTATCGCTGTCCATAGTAGAAAGCTCGATAGAACCCGGTGATACAGTCAATGCCGAATTTACATTAAACTATAATGAAAACAGTACCGCCAATGCGACAAATGTGACTTTTACTGTGGATTTAGATAACGCCTTATCCGGTATGACAACCAGCACAGCTTCACAAACTGATGTTTGTGGTAGCGGCTCAACCTTCAGCGGTACCAATACTTTAACCCTGACTGGGGGCTCGCTTATACCAGATAGCACTTGTACTTTCTCTGTGGCTTTGCAAATCCCCAGTGATGCAATACCAAGCATCATTACCATGGACAGTTCAGCAGTCAGCGCAACAACTTCGGGAATGTCTGTTACTTCGGCCACAGCATCCGATACGCTTCTCATATCGGGTTTGAGTCTGACACAAGAATTTGTCGGCAACCCGGCATTACCCGGCGCAATCATTACCAGCCGTTATACCATCAGCAATCATGCCGATGCACTGGCCGCAACCGCTATGAGTTTTAATCATAATTATCAATTAATTATCCCTACATTTACCGCTATTGCATTACCTACAACACCTTGTAACGGAAGTTCAACCCTAAGTGGTACAACCAACTTGATATTTAGCGCCGGTGAATTACAACCCGGTGAAAACTGTACTTTTGATGTGTCATTGCAAGTGCCTTTGGGGGCCTCAGAGGGTGTTTTTAACAGTGCCACTTCTAGCATGTCTGCCACAGTGAATGGCAATAACACCGCAAACAGTGCGGCAAACTCAACCTTAATCATTGAACAACTCACTGTGTTACTAAGCACCAATGAAGCCAGTCCAACATCTATTACCCCTTTTTCTGTTGCAGTCAACTTTAGCCGTAATGTCACCGGTTTGACCGCCAGCGATTTTGTTGTTGGCAACGGCACTGCCAGCAATTTGCAAGGCTCCGATGCATCTTACACGGTAGATATTACCCCAACAACCGATGGCAGCGTCACTATCGACTTACCCGCAAATGTGGTCAATGATGCGGTTGACAATTCGGTGCAAAACCCGGGGGCAAGCCAACTTACGATTGTGTATGCCAGTGTCCCGGCCACCGCCACCCCCAGCCTTACCATTTCAGCGCCCAGTGTGAGTGCAACTGACACAGGGCCGGTGATTTATACCGTCACCTATGCCAATGCAGCCGAAGTTAATTTAACCTCGTCATCTATTACTCTGAACAATGGCGGTACTGCGGCGACGGCCACCGTCACGGTCACCGATGGCAGCAGCACAACACCCACTGTGACTTTGAGTGATATCAGCGGTGATGGTACCTTGGGTGTAAGTATTGCTGCAGGTACCGCTAGAAATGGTACCGAAGTAGCTGCGTCTGCCGGACCCAGTAACACCTTTGTCGTTGATAACACCTCACCATCTTTAAATGCTTATTCACCCTCACAAAATGCAGTTGATGTGAGTGTCTCAACTACTCAATTGATACTCACCTTTAGTGAAACCGTAATTGCCAATACCAGCAATAATTTAATCGAAATCAAAAATGTTGCTGATAACGCCGTCATTTACTCCTTCGCGGCAGATTCCTCAGCTGTAGTCATTACGGGCAATACTGCCACTGTCTCTTTTTCCCCTGCTCTACCAGAGAGTCGTGCTCTCTACGTGACAGTAGCAGCCAATGCCTTTAAAGACGCTTTGGGTCATGTTTTTGCCGGTATTAATGACGATTCGACTTGGCGTTTCACTGTAATTAATCGGCCCCCCCGTCATCAGCGGCGCACCAGCGGCTCAAGTGGCAGAAGACAGCAACTACAGCTTCACTCCGGCCGTAAGCGACGTCGATGTTTATGATACCGCCGCGTTTAGCATAGTGAACGCACCTAGCTGGGCAAGTTTTGATACCACAACAGGCGCTTTAACGGGAACGCCAGACAATGATGATGTGGGCGTAACTTCAGGGATTGTGATAACGGTCACCGATAGTGCTGGTGCACAAGCGAGTTTAGCGGCCTTTAGTATCACAGTGGGCAATATCAATGATGCCCCGGTTATCACAGGAACACCGGCGGCTCAGGTGGATGAAGACAGCAACTACAGCTTCACCCCGTCTGTAAGCGACGTCGATGCGGGGGATACCGCCGCGTTTAGCATAGTGAACGCCCCCAGCTGGGCAAGTTTTGATACCACAACAGGCACTTTAACGGGAACGCCGGACAATGCTGATGTGGGCGTAACTTCAGGGATTGTGATAACGGTCACCGATAGTGCTAGTGCACAAGCGAGTTTAGCGGCCTTCAGTATCACGGTGGGCAATACCAATGATGCCCCGGTTATCACAGGAACACCGGCGGCTCAGGTGGATGAAGACAGCAACTACAGCTTCACCCCGTCTGTAAGCGACGTTGATGCGGGGGATACCGCCGCGTTTAGCGTAGTGAACGCACCTAGCTGGGCAAGTTTTGATACCACAACAGGCGCTTTAACGGGAACGCCAGACAATGATGATGTGGGCGTAACTTCAGGGATTGTGATAACGGTCACCGATAGTGCTAGTGCACAAGCGAGTTTAGCGGCCTTTAGTATCACAGTGGGCAATATCAATGATGCCCCGGTTATCACAGGAACACCGGCGGCTCAGGTGGATGAAGACAGCAACTACAGCTTCACCCCGTCTGTAAACGACGTCGATGCGGGGGATACCGCCGCGTTTAGCATAGTGAACGCACCTAGCTGGGCAAGTTTTGATACCACAACAGGCGCTTTAACGGGAACGCCGTTTAATGCTGATGTGAACGTAACTTCAGGGATTGTGATAACGGTCACCGATAGTGCTGGTGCACAAGCGAGTTTAGCGGCCTTTAGTATCACGGTGAGTAATACCAATGATGCCCCGGTTATCACAGGAACACCGGCAGCTCAGGTGGATGAAGACAGCAACTACAGCTTCACTCCGGCCGTAAGCGACGTCGATGCGGGTGATACCGCCGCGTTTAGCATAGTGAACGCACCCAGTTGGGCAAGTTTTGATACTACAACAGGCGCTTTAACGGGAACGCCGGTTAATGCTGATGTGAACGTAACTTCAGGGATTGTGATAACGGTCACCGATAGTGCTGGTGCACAAGCGAGTTTAGCGGCCTTCAGTATCACGGTGAGCAACACCAATGATGCCCCGGTGGCAGTGGCAGACAGTTACACTTTGAACGAGGGTGATAGCCTTTCTACCACTGGGGTGCTTATTAACGACAGCGACATCGATGCAGGTAGCGTGATAACAGCAGTGTTGGTGAGTAATGTCAATCATGGCTCTTTAATGCTTAATTCCGACGGCTCATTTACATACACTCACGATGACAGTGAAACCATCAGCGATAACTTTACTTACAAGGCCAATGATACCTTACTGGACTCGAATACGGTCACGGTCACTTTGAGCATTAACCCCGAAAACGATGCGCCGCTAGCGAATGATGATACTTTGAGTGTCAATGAAGATGCTGTAGTGCAAATAGCTGTATTGGACAACGATATTGACAGTGAAGGATTTTTGTTAGCGTCGAGCACCAGCATAATGACTGCACCAAGCAATGGTGCAACCAGACTTAACACCGCTAATGGTGTTATTACTTATACTCCTGATGTCAATTTTAATGGCAGCGACAGCTTTACTTATCAGGTCAGCGATGGCGAGGGTGTGACTTCAAACGTCGCCACGGTAAGCATTGTCGTGGTTGCGGTGAACGATGCACCTGTGATGAGTAATGATATTCAAACCACTAACGAAGACGTTGCCATTTTAATTGACGTATTAGCCAATGACACAGATGTCGACGGCGACACGGTGAGCACCGTTATAATTGATACTCAGCCAAATAATGGTTCGGTGACGATAGAAAATGATAAAATTAACTACCAACCCAACAGCAACTTTGAGGGTACTGATAGCTTTACTTACTATGCCCAAGACAGCACGGGTGCAATCGGTAATGCTGCTACTGTGACTATCAATATCACAGGCGATAACGATTTACCGCGTGCTGTTAATGACAGCGCTATCACAGATGAAGACACCCCAGTGAGCATTGATGTACTCGCTAACGACAGCGACGTTGATGGTGGCATCGACAGTCGTACTGTAAGTATGATAGGCGCGCCAAGTCAAGGTAGCATAAATATAAACAGTGTAAACGGCGCAATCACCTATACGCCCAGTGCCAATTTTAACGGCGAAGACAGCTTCAATTATGTGGTAAAAGATGTAGATGATGGGTACTTCAAATGAGGCCACAGTTAGCATTACCATTAACCCTATCAACGATGCCCCCGTGGCCAACGATGATTCTGTTACCAATTTGTTTGAAGATATTAGCTATCCTATCAACGTGTTAGGTAACGACAGTGATGCTGAAAATGGTATTGACATTACCACAGTGAGCATTGACCGCGAGCCTAATGAAGGTTTAGTGAGCGTGGATCCGACTACAGGCGTGATAAGTTACACCCCAGGCGCAAACTACTTTGGCAGCGACAGCTTCACCTACAGGGTCAGCGATGATGGTTCGGGAAGCGCGGGGTAGCATGATAAACCCTAAGCAATCTAATGTGGCGAAGGTCAATCTAACGATAGCTAGCGTAAATGACCTTCCCGTTGCTAACGATGATATTTACAGCGTAGCGGAAGACAGTAATACTAATAGTTTCAACATACTGAATAACGACAACGATATAGATGGCAGTCTAGATGAAACGACGGTTACCTTGTTACAAAGCGTCACGAATGGCAGCCTAAGCATCAATAACGACGGCACTGTGGACTACGTCCCAAGTGCTAACTATGTTGGCAGTGACAGTTTCATTTATACCGTTAACGATAACGAAGGTGGGATTTCAAACACTGCTCTCGTCAACATTACAGTCATCGCGGCTAACGATGCACCAGTGGCGGTAAATGATAGTGCGAGAGTGAATGAAGATAGCAGCACCAACATTGAAGTATTGGCTAACGACTCTGATAGTGATGGCGATACGTTAACGGTCACCAGTGCTGCTGCCGTCAATGGCACGGTGAGCATCAATAGTAATGGCAGCTTAAATTACAGCCCTAATGTTAACTTCAATGGCACGGATACGATTACTTATGGGATAAGTGATGGTAATGGCGGCAATGCTTCTGCAACTGTGTCGGTCACTGTTTCCGCGGCTAACGATGCACCAGTGGCGGTAAATGATAGTGCGAGAGTGAATGAAGATAGCAGCACCAACATTGAAGTATTGGCTAACGACTCTGATAGTGATGGCGATACGTTAACGGTCACCAGTGCTGCTGCCGTCAATGGCACGGTGAGCATCAATAGTAATGGCCGCTTAAATTTACAGCCCTAATGTTAACTTCAATGGCACGGATACGATTACTTATGGGATAAGTGATGGTAATGGCGGCAATGCTTCTGCAACTGTGTCGGTCACTGTTGCCGCACTGAATGATGCGCCGGTCATGAGTGGTACTCCGGCCACCCAAGTAGCAGAAGGTGATAATTACAGTTTCACCCCAACAGTGAGCGACGTTGATGTGGATGACGTTACGACCTTTAGTATCAGTGGCAACCCTCAGTGGATGCTCTTTAACAATAAGACAGGAGCAGTCTCAGGTACACCAATACAAGCGGATGTTGATGTTACAAGTGATGTGACTATTACCGTGAACGACAACTCCGGCGCTGACAATGCAAAGGATAGCATTAGCTTTAATGTCACTGTGAGTAACATTAATCAGGCACCAGAAGCGGTGGCAGATAGTTTTGTGTTTGACCTTAATAACAAAAATACCTACACCTTGAATGTACTCAGTAACGATACTGATGTTGATGGAGACGCATTATCTATCACCGGTGCCAGTGCCAGTATTGGTAGTGTAACGATTGATGGTGCGAGTCTTATATTCATGACACAAGCGGGTTTTGTCGGACAGGTGGAAATCACTTATGCCATCACTGATGGTAACGACACCTTTGTTACCACTACTGTAGATGTTTTGATTGAGGGTGATTCGAATCAAAGTGCCCCGATTATCACAGCTCCGGCAGCTGTAGAAGTTGATGCAATAGGCTTATACACCCGAGTTGAATTGGGTGTGGCGACGGCGACTAACCGCTTTGGGCAGCCAATACCTGTATCATTAGTCGCTAGTCAGCCACTATTTAGACCCGGTAACAATATTGTCTATTGGCAAGCAGAAGATAGCCAAGGTCTCAAAAGTGTGGCAAGTCAATCTGTCGTTGTGTACCCACTAATTAGTATGAGTCAAGATAAAACGTCAGTAGAAGGGACTTCACACGATGTGAGGGTTTTCTTAAACGGCCCGTCACCTATTTACCCTGTCATTATAGGTTATAGCGTGAGCGGCTCAGCTGATGATAACGACCATAACCTTATTTCAGGCGAAATTGTTATTGAATCTGGAGAGGTTGGTAGCATTAGTTTTGATGTTTTAGCTGACGACATGTCAGAAGAGAGTGAAACGTTGACCATTACACTCGATGATACGCTTAACCTTGGCGCTAAACCTGCTCATACCTTAACGATTGTTGAACAAAATATTGCACCACAAGTGACTTATAGTGTGACGCAAGACAATGAACAGCGTTTTTTAATTGAAAACAATGCGGGTGAAGTGGTTATTCAAACTGAGGTTTTTGATAGTAATACGCCTGATACACACCAGTATCAATGGCTAAATAGCGAGAGTTACTTGGTCGATGTTGACAATGATGAGACCACTTACACTTTTGATACCACAGGGTTAACAGCAGGTATTCAAACATTGACGTTAGTGGTGACAGATAATGGTGATAAGCCTCTATCCACAGAAACCAATATTTATCTTGAGATTACCGATACCTTAGCTGTATTAACTGACATCGATAGCGATGGCGATTTAATTCCTGACAATGAAGAAGGGTTTGGCGATGATGATTTTGATGGTATTCCTAATTATCTTGATGTACCAAGTGCATGTAATGTCATGCCACAGCAAGTTAGTGAGTCACAAGCCTTCCTTGTTGAAGGTGAAGCAGGCGTATGTTTACGTAAAGGCGCAACGGTAGCCAATAACAAAAGCGGCGGCCTTGAACTGTCGCCTGATGAAGTGCCAAACGATGAAGAAACGCTTAATGTCGGTGGTTTATTCGACTTTATCGCTTATGGTTTACCCCAAGCAGGTCAAAGCTTCAATCTAGTGCTACCTCAACTCCAACCCATACCTGCCAACGCATTGTATCGGAAGCTTACGCCAATAAATGGCTGGGTTGATTTTGTTGTTGATGTTAATAACCAGGTTTCTTCAAGCCAAGGATACTATGGCTTTTGTCTTCCTCCTGGCGATGCGAGCTGGTCAATAGGGCTAAACGAAGGCCATTGGTGTGTACAGTTAACGATTGAAGATGGTGGGCCCAACGATGATGATGGTTTAGCTAACGGGAGTATTAATGATCCTGGTGGTGTATCAGTGATGTTAACCGACAATACCCCCCCTGAAGCACAGGCGGATATTGTTAGAGTTAAAGGTAATGAATCATTAATCATTGATGTCTTGAGCAATGATTCAGATGCCGACGGCGATATGCTTAATATTAGCACCGTTAACGTTACGTTTGGCGTTGTGACCATTACATTTGACAATCAATTAAGTTACCAAAGTCAGACTGATTTTATTGGCGAAGATAGCCTCGTTTACACTGTTTCTGATGGTAATGGTGGCAGCGCCAGCGCCACGGTAAATATTACTGTCTATGGCAATGATGGGCCGATTGCGGTAAATGATAGCGCCAATACAGATGATCGAACTCCGATAGATATTAATGTTTTAGGCAACGACAGCGATACTGATGGTGATAATTTAACGGTTGTCAGTGCAACAGTGGATGAAGGTAGTGTGGCGATTAATGGCGATAATACTCTAACGTACACGCCTGTTAGTGGCTTTGTAGGTGCAGCCACCATTATTTATATCGTCGATGACGGACAAGGCGCACAAGCAACGGCACAAGCAATAGTGAATGTTAAAACGTATATAAGCATTACGGTAAACAAAAAATCTAGTGGTGGCAGTTTAACTCTAATGCTTTTCGCTTTGATGGGGCTTGTTTTATACCGTTTGCTTTGTCAGCGACTTCATCAGCAGCTTTGTCAGCCCCAACGTGCGCAACAACCGTTTGTAAATCGGTGTGATGCTTTCATAGCTTCTTATTTGTGAGTTTGGGGTAGTAATTAATGTTTCTTGGATTCAAATAATAAGTGCATAACTTGAACGGGTAGAAAAAGCGGTCAGCTGAATATATGCTAATCGCTTTTTCTCCGGCAAGAGATGCAACAATGAAAACATATAAACAACTGACCTATGAACAACGATGCCAGATTTATGCCTTAAAGTAAAACAGGTATGAGCCAAAATAAAATAGCCAAACAATTAAATGTTAGCCAATCAACCATTAGCAGAGAGTTTTCCCGTAATACAGGTAAACGAGGTTATCGTTCAAGCAAGCTCAAACATCATCAGATAACGCCGATTAGCAGCTGTAAAACCATTAAAATGACAACAAACTCATTGCATTAATTGAGTCAAAATTACAGAAGAAGATGGAGTCCAGAGCAGATATCTGGGTGGCTTAGAGAAGACCAGAACATCTATATTAGCTATGAAACCATTTATCAGCACATTTGGTCTGACAAGCAATGTGGTGGTCAATTATTCCAATATTTACGTAGAAAAGGTAAAGCTTATCAATCACGTAGCAAAGATAAACAAGCTGGCAGAGGGTTTATTAAGAACCGTATAAGTATTGATGAACGCCCAGCCGTTGTTGATGATAAAAGTAGAATTGGTGATTGGGAAATTGACTCTAGTTATTGGCAAGGGCACAGTGGGGCACTGGTTACTATTGTTGAGCGGAAAACGAGTTTTACTGTGTCGACACGTATAGATGATAAATCAGCCAAAACAGTCACAGCAGCAACCATTGCTTTATTAAAGCCATTTAAAGATGCGGTGCAAACGATCACAGCGGATAATGGTAAAGAATTTGCTTACCATGAAAAGATGACAGAAAGTTTGAAATGTGGTGTTTATTTTGCAGATCCCTTATTGTTCGTGGCAACGAGGGTTAAATGAAAACACCAATGGTCTATTACGACAATATTGGCCGAAATCAACAGACTTTCAAAAAAGTATCGCAATCAGCAGTTGAAGATGTAATAGTGAAGCTCAATGATAGGCCAAGAAAGAAACTAAATTACAAAACGCCAGCCAAATTAATGGCTGAACACATGGTGGCTATAGCTGCTTAGGGGTTATGCACTTCAGACTTGAATCTGCCAAGATAAAAATTAATATTTTATCAGAGTTTTAATTTATACTAATGCCTTGGATATGAGCCTGTTAGCCAAAAAGCTAAAATCGTCTATACAACGAAAAGTCTATTTATTGAGCATTAAGTAATAAAGGATCACAGTTGCCCCCTTTTGTTAAAAATGACATTTATCTTGTTGAATTAACCTCGCAATTATAAAAAAAATATTGAGGAAAAAATGAAAAGAGCACTTATTACCGGTGTAACTGGTCAGGACGGCTCCTATTTAGCCGAGCTATTATTAGAAAAAGGATATGAAGTGCACGGGATTAAACGTCGTGCGTCTTCGTTTAACACCCAGCGTGTCGATCATATCTATGAAGATGTGCATATCCAAAATGCCCGCTTTAAGTTGCACTACGGTGATTTGACTGATTCATCCAATCTTATTCGTATTATGCAAGAAGTAGAGCCTGACGAGGTCTACAATTTAGGTGCGCAGTCTCATGTAGCGGTGTCGTTTGAAGCACCAGAGTATACGTCTGATGTAGATGCCCTTGGTACCTTGCGTTTACTCGAAGCTATTCGCTTTTTGGGCCTGGAAAAGAAGACGAAATTCTACCAGGCCTCTACTTCTGAGCTTTATGGTAAAGTGCAAGAAATTCCGCAAAAGGAAACCACTCCGTTTCACCCTCGTTCACCTTATGCTGTTGCCAAAATGTATGCTTACTGGATAGCGGTAAATTATCGTGAGTCTTATGGCATTTATGCCTGTAACGGTATTTTGTTTAACCACGAGTCACCGCGCCGGGGTGAGACCTTCGTTACTCGTAAAATTACGCGTGCTATCGCTAATATTGCACAGGGTGCAGAAAAGTGTTTGTTCCTAGGTAATATGGATGCCCTTCGTGATTGGGGTCATGCCAAAGATTACGTACGTATGCAGTGGATGATGTTGCAACAAGACCAACCCGAAGATTTTGTTATTGCCACAGGCAAACAAATTTCGGTGCGTGAGTTTGTACGTATGTCAGCTGAAAATGCCGGTATTACCTTAGAATTTAGCGGTGAAGGTGTCGATGAGATTGCAACCGTTACTGCTGTGACTGTCGAAGATGCGCCAAGCGTAAAAGTAGGTGATATTATTGTTAAAGTTGATACACGTTATTTCCGCCCAGCAGAGGTCGAAACCTTATTGGGCGACCCAAGCAAAGCCAAAGAAAAGTTAGGCTGGGTACCAGAAATCACTGTTGAAGAAATGTGTGTCGAAATGGTGAAGCACGACTTGGACAAAGCCAAGCAACATGCCTTGCTTAAAAAGCATGGTTTTGATGTGGCGCTACCTAAAGAATAGTTCACCCTGCCACAAAGGATACCTGGTGACGCACACAGAGAGAATGATTTCTAATGTTTTTTATTCAGTGAGCTCTGTGACCTCAGTGCTCAAGTGGATTTTGGTTAAGTTACCCTAGTAATTTCGGTAGTTAAGTTGTTGAAGAACAGTGTGGAAATAGTAAAACACGACTTGGACGAGACAAAACAGCATGATTTTGTGGTCCCGTTGCCAGAAGATAACACTATTAACCCTGTTGGCTCGCATGGAGAGTCATCAACCATCAGGAAAATACCTTGCTAGATAAAATTATGCGACAGACGTTTGTTGTTTCATTAGCGGAAGATGAAAACCTACGAAGTCATATACGTAAGCACTTTGATGAAATTGGAATAAAAAAATATAGCTTTGTTGAAGCTACTCTACCCACTGCAGATTCTGTAAAAAACCTTTACGTTAAAGGAAGGGTCGCCACGTACCCCAATTGCTTTAGGTGCTATCAAAATAGTTGCGACTGTGGTAATAACATCATCATTCCTCATCAGGTAGCTAATTGGTTATCCTTTGTCGAAACGTGGAGGAAAGTAGCAAACTGTGACGGGTGGTCTTTGATATGTGAGGATGATGTTTTATTTTACGAAGAAGCAATTCCTAAACTCAATCAGTTTATGAGTGAGCATGTAGCAATATTACCTCAAAGCCCCGTGCTACTGAGGCTCGCTAACTCCGGTTTAGATGCTAGTGTATCTCTGGAAGGCCTTGAAGCCTTGTCACTAAGTCAGCGGACCGTAATGAGCAATGTCGCTCATATAATGAATAAAGAGATGGCGATTCACCTGCTGGATAAATTTGATCCCATAGAGACCACCTCTGATATTTGGGTGCACAAACTAATCGCTGAGGATACAGGCGTCGTCGACCTGACGGTAGAGCCTCTGATTGCAACTGATTTGTCTTATAACAAGGAGTTTGCGCGTTTTACTTCGCGTATACACCCCAAGGGAATTGATGTAGCGGATATTGATAGGGCAAACCGTCATGTTAAAAGAGTTACTTCTGATAAGGAGTATTTGACGCTATTAGAATCATGGTTGGGAAACAAAGCAAGTGCAGAAAAATGTCTCGTAAATAGTAGTTTACGTTCTCTTTGCCGAAATCAAATTGATCTCATAGCAAAACTTAGCCCTGAACAACCTAAACGAAAATATTCGGGCCAACTCGATGCAGCACTTGAGAAAGAGTATGGCTTTCGTAACACTTTTGAAAAATGGACAAGTGTTGATAAAGACAATAATCCTATTCCATGGATGACTTATAGTGCTATTTTTTATCTACAACAGTTAAACCTTAAAAACAGCAATGTTTTTGAATGGGGCAGTGGCAATTCAAGCCTGTATTTTTCTAACCAGGCCTTTAATATAGTGAGCATCGAATCAAACCCAGAATTGTTTGATTATGTGAAAAGACAGAAACAGGCGAATCAAGATGTTGTGCTGAAGTCGCAACAAGATTATTGCAGCAGTATAAATGAATATCAAAAACGATTTGACGTGATCGTGATAGACGGTGATATTTTTCGTCGGCTTGAATGTGCTAAATATGCCATTAAGAAGCTTGCACATGGCGGGATTATTGTCTTAGATAATTCAGATTGGTTGCCGAACACGACGGAATTCCTGCGTCTATCAGGCTTCACACAGATCGATTTTGCTGGCCCTGGCCCAATCAATAGTTATCTATGGTGCACCTCTTTTTTTTTCAAAGGTGGTATATCGATTCCGTCGATTGCACGTGCGCGTCCTGGATTTCTGGCGGCGGGTATTCATAATGTCAGAGATAAGGCAATTCCATTCTTACAAGAGTCCGCTCGACAGCAAAAAGAGCGAGCATTTACAGAAAACTATGCAAGTATAAAACAAGACCTTTTACCCCCTAATACAGACGTATTTGAATCTCAAGAGGGGGAGGATGTCTTATTGCGCCGACTACTTAAGTGGTACTACTACAAGCCGGGCTTTTACGTGGATGTGGGCGCTCACGATCCGATTCGTTTTTCGAATACTTATCATTTTTATTTGCAAAGTTGGACAGAGATCAACATTGATCCAAGGATTGGCACAAAAGCACGATTCGACGCTTTGAGACCCAAGGATATAAATTTAGAACTTGGTGTCGCCAACACTGAGTCTGAACCTGTTTATTATGAATTTAAAGAACCAGCCTTCAACACATTTGATAAATCGAGCGTTGAATACGCAACAACTCGCACCGAATTGTTGGGAGAGTCGCTAGTACTAGTCAAAACACTTTCATCGATACTCGATGTGCATGTTGACGATGGTAAGCCAATAACGTTTTGTAATATTGATGTCGAAGGATTGGAAATCGAGGTTCTAAAGTCCAATAATTGGCAGCGTTATCGCCCGTTGATATAAGTCGTAGAGGCGCTGACACTTGATGTCTTGGCTGAAGTGAACCAATTTTTAATAACACGAAACTACACTCGTGTTGCCTCAACAAAAAATAGCTAATTTTTTGTGAAAACGAATTCTGGGAGGAAGTGAAATAAAAATGAAAAAAATCTTTATAGCGGGTCACCGCGGTATGGTGGGGTCGGCCATTGTTCGACAATTACAGGCGCGTGGTGATGCAGAATTAATACTGCGGACTCGATCGGAGTTGGATCTGACCAGCCAAAGTGCGGTTGCTGAGTTTTTTAAAGCCGAGCAAATTGATGAAGTATATCTGGCGGCAGCCAAAGTGGGTGGCATTATCGCTAACAACACTTATCCTGCTGACTTTATATATGAAAACCTGATGATTGAATGCAACCTCATTCATTCAGCCCATGTTGTTGGTATTCAAAAACTATTGTTTTTAGGCTCATCATGCATCTATCCAAAATTGGCCGAGCAGCCAATGTCAGAAACTGCTTTGCTTACCGGTACATTGGAAGAAACTAACGAACCCTATGCCATTGCTAAAATAGCGGGTATTAAATTGTGCGAGAGTTATAACCGTCAATATGGACGTGATTATCGCTCGGTTATGCCGACTAACCTATACGGGCCGCACGATAACTTTCACCCTGAAAACTCCCATGTCATTCCGGCTTTGTTGCGCCGATTCCATGAAGCTGCAGACGCGATGGTGATAAGCCGAAGTGGTGGCTTGGGGAAGCGGCAAGCCGATGCGCGAATTTTTACACGTGCAACGACATGGCAGCAGCAAGTCGATGCATGTGATGGAATTAGATAAAGCCGCTCTATGACGCCAATACTGAGCCTATGTTAAGTCACATCAATGTGGGTACAGGTATTGATTGTACGATAAAAGAACTGGTTGAAACGGTTGCCAGAGTAACAGGGTTTAAGGGGGATATTGTTTGGGATGCTAATAAACCTGACGGGGCACCGCGAAAACTAATGGATGTGACGAGATTACATATGTTGGGTTGGCAGCATAGTTATGAATTAGAAGCTGGTTTAAAAAATGCTTACGACTGGTTTTTAGACAATCAGGACAGTTTTAGGCGTTAGTTAAAGTATCCCTGTTGTTATTTAACCAAATTTTATCTCACATTGTGATTGGCAGAAGTGATAAGCTTTTGTCATTATCACTTCTGAAAAAAATAGGGAAAACATGGCTCAGCAACAAGAAAAATCCTACTTTGAGGAGATTCGTAGTTCACAGTTAAATTATTATCGTATGCGGTTGAACGCGGTAGTGTCAGGGCTTGATAATAAAGACATGGCTGAAGAATGCGCAAGTTGCCTGTCTGAATTAGGAACACGTATGCAAATTATTGAGGCGTTGCTTGTTGCTGAATCGCGGGTTAGTAGCAACGATATAGTTAGTTCGGTTTTGTCTGAATGGCAAGATTCTGTCACGCTAATTGCCAAAGATATGAAAAACATCGCCAATCTTAAAGAATTAGAGTTACATGCTGGACATCAATTCTGTTGGAGTGGTGCAGACAAAACCTTAGATTTTGTCATCTTTGTAAAACGAAATCGTGTGACAGAACTCACATTAGATATTGTTGCGGTGATGAAACCAGAATTTTTGAAACAGATGACCATTATTGTTGATGGGGTTTTACTTAAACACAAAGTACGAGAAGTTAACAAGGTTAGCCAGGTTTTTTCCCGTTTACCAAAACAGTCTACTAATACTCCAACCACAATACGGATAGTTTTACCTGCCACAGTATCACCCTCAGAACTAGGCACTAGCAATGATATGCGAAAAATGGGGATAGCATTGGCGAGTATTGGAATCCAACCCGTAGTTAGTTGTTTTACACGTTTAAGAGGGAAGTTATAATCGATGAGGGAACAGGATAAGTCTCTTCGTATTGGCTTGGTGCATAATTGGCCAGGTGCTAGAAACAGCGAGCTGGATATTATCCTGCGAATTATGCCAATTTTGGCACATTTAGGGCACGTAGGAATCATTATCGACCCAATGGGGCAGGTTCTAGATTCTTCAGGAAATCGATTATCGCCTGTGCGCAGACAAGATGATTTTGACTTGGTGCTTAATCTGCACTATCTCAACCCAAAGTTATTAAGCGGTTTATCTTATGCGGTTAATTGGAATCCACTTGCTTTTATAGTGGGTGATCCGATTACCCAAAAGCCACTGCCAATTAAGATGTTTAATTTTATTGTCGATTGCTTCCGTAGTCATGATAGGGTGTTGACTGCAGGCTCACCTAGAGTAGATGAATACGTCGAAACACTCCGGCAATCAATCGAGGCACAATGGTTAGTCCCCGCTTAAACTAAACCTGCACACCACTATTGTATCGCCAAAAGAGATTTCACCAATAACAGTAAACGTCGAGAATGCACGCGTATTTTATATTGGTGTGAATTGGGAAAAACTATCGACCGATAAAGATCGTACTATACGCCATGAAGGATTGTTTGAAACTTTAGATAAATCCGGAGAGTTTGTATTTTACGGGTTGAAGGAACAATACGGTGTGCTGTTGTGGGATGGCATATCACACTATCAAGGTGAATTACCTTTTGATGGCGGTGACAGT
>NZ_CALSOK010000014.1:0-164131 GCF_943787955.1 uncultured Paraglaciecola sp. | reverse complement strand
CTGCAATAGTGGCAATTTGGGCTAATGTCAGTTCATTGAGTGACTTGCCATAATAGACTTGCGCTGCCGCACCAAAACCGAAAGCTCGGTGGCCTAATTCTACCTTATTTAAATACAACTCTAAAATTTCTTGTTTGCTTAATAGTTGTTCCATATGCCACGCTAAAATGATTTCACGTATTTTACGGATGTATTTTTTTTCGCGGGTCAAGAAAAAGTCTCGGGCCATTTGCATAGTTAGGGTACTTCCACCCTGCCCTTTTTCACCGGTGATAACTAAATTAACTAATGCACGCAACATGCCGATAGGATCTATGCCAGGGTGTTCATAAAACCTGCTATCTTCGGTGGCGATAACTGCTTGTTTTAACTGTTCCGGAATTTGCTCAAGGGTAAGTGGGATGCGGCGTTTCACCCCATATTGGGAGATAAGTTTGCCATCTTTGGTAAAAATGCGCATCGGCGTTTGTAATCGAACGTCTTTGAGAACGTCGACGCTAGGCAAGTCAGATTTGATATAGATATAGGTACCTATCAATATAGTAATACCAACTACAAATGTGACAGAAATAGCTATTAATGAGGATTTAAGTAGTTTCACGGATAAATAATACCAAGGCAAAGTCTAATAAATGTTCTACATTTTATACCTATGTACAGTTATTAGAACCATAAATAACAAAAAATTACGCAATAATGATGCAGTAAATTATTCCTATGTAAATGGATGTCTAAAATTGAAAAAATTATTTGGCGCTAAAGTACAAAAAATGATTGGCCTAGATATAGGTACCCGGTTTATTAAAGCCGTGATAATCGAAAAATCAGGTGAACAATATAATTTGCTAGCTTATGCCTGTGAGCCAATTCTGGGCGATGCTTTTGCAGAGCGTGAAATTAAGGATTTCGAAGCAGTGAGCCATGCGCTAAAAAAAGTAAAGCTTGCCTTAAAAAGTAAATACAAGTCTGTTGCCATAGCAGTATCAGGCTCAACAGTACTCAATAAGATTGTATACATGGACCCGGGGCAGACCGATTACGAACTTGAAAGCCAAATTGAACTAGAAGCGGAAAGTTTGATTCCTTATCCGCTGAACGAGGTTTACATTGACTTCGAAGAGAGAAGTGACAACCTAACCACAAATAATAAGGTTGAAGTGTTATTAAGTGCGGTTCATAAAGAATTAGTTGATCGCAGAATAACGTTATTGGGAGAAGTGGATTACGAAGCCAAAATTGTTGATGTGGAAAGTTACGCCTTAGGTGCAGCGGTTGCATCTTTCTATCCAAGTGAAAAGCATGAAACTGTTTGTTGTATCAATATTGGAGCCAGTCATTTACAAATGTGTGTGGTTAGAGATAGAGAAGTTATTTATACTAAAGATCACAATTTTGGTATGGACGCATTGATCCAAGACCTCACCATGCTCTACAGCCAAGAACGCTCTCAAATTGAACAACAATTAACAGATGACACATTACCAGAAACATGGAAACAAGACGCTTACCCCATGTTTTTAGCTAATCTCCAACAAAATATTAACCGAGCATTGCAAGTTTACATCAGTGCATCTGGCGAAGCTCGTCCTAGCTCTTTGCTGATATGTGGAGGCGGCGGACACCTAACATCCTTACCTAAAGACTTAACTGCGGATTTAGGTATTGAGGTCATGTGTTTCAACCCATTTGCCGACATGGTGATAACAGACAACGTTAATCAAGGTGATTTCGAACAGATTTCTGGACAACTTATTATCGCTGCAGGTTTAGCCAGTAGGAGTTTTAAACCGTGGCACATATAAATTTATTGCCTTGGCGCGAAGGGCGCAGGGCTGAGCATAAGAAGAATTACCTGACTTTACTGACTTTACTTGCACTTAGTGCAATTGGCTTAATGTTTACTGCTGGATCTGTGTTAGAAAAAATGACAGATTACCAAAATTATCGAAACAATTTTATTGAACAAGAAACGGCTTTATTGGATCAACAAATTGAGAAAATTAAAAATATCAAAAAAGACAAGGAAGCTATTGAACAAAGAATGGCCTTAATTGAGCAACTTGAGTCAAGCAGAAACGCCGTGCCAATCGTTTTGGATGAGTTAGTTAGACTGGTACCACATGGTTTATCCTTTCGCAGTTTTTCTCGCCAAGGCAATCTTATTGAAATATTGGGTGTCAGTGAATCAAACAACAGGTTGGCAGATTTTATGCGTCAACTGCAAGAATCTACTGTATTCAGTAGTGGCGAATTATCTTCAATCAAGGCGGATACATCCGCTTTAGAAGCAGTCAGTGATTTTAAGCTGACTTTTACTATTAATCCTAGTGTGGCTCCAGATTTCTCAATCATTAATAAGGAGCCAATTAAATGAAATTTGATGTTAATAAATTAAAAGAGGTCAATGATTTAGATTTCGAGCAAGTCGCTATCTGGCCCTTTGAAGTTAAATCTTTAGTCGCAATGTTTGGCATAATTGTTAGTTTAGTAGTTGGGTATTATTTTTTAGTGAAAGATAAACTACCTTTACTTGAAGCAGCACAAAATAAAGAAATAAAATTAAAACAAGTCTACCAAGGAAAATATCGCATTGCGGTTAACTTAGAAGCCTACGAAGAGCAATTAGGTCAATTGAAAAGTGATTTTTCTTCTATGTTAAAATCACTTCCTACGAGCAATGAAACACCCGGATTATTGGATGACATCACGTTAGTAGGCACATCAGCAGGGCTCACTTTTAGATTATTAAATTGGCAAAGAGAGATCCCAAAAGAATTTTATTCAGAGTTGCCTATTGAAATGGAAGTGTTTGGTGGGTATCACAACTTTGGGCAATTTGCTTCAGACATAGCAGGGTTACCTCGCATTGTCACAGTGCATGATTTTGAAGTTACCCAGGAAAGTAATTCCCTTAAGCTCACAGTACAGGCAAAAACGTATAGAACGTCAAGCGAACAAGACACAGTTACAGAAGGTAAAACACAATGAAATATATTAAAATTGTGTTGGCTGCATTACTGTTATGTGGCTGTGAAGCCAAAGTTGACGATTTACAGGTATTTATTGCTGAAGTGAAACAAACAACTAGTGTTAATATTGAGCCTTATCCAGAATTTGATAGCAAACCTACTTTTATCTATTCTGCTGACACTTTGCGCAGCCCATTTCAACGTCCACGAAATACGGGTGCAGGTGTCAAAATAAACGTAGCCGCCCAACCAAATTGTGCACAGCCCGACTTTAACCGTAGCAAACAACCTTTAGAAAAATTTGGTATCGATGCGTTATCCGTTAGTGGGGTATTTCAGTCCAATGGCAAAAAATGGGCTCTTATTCAGTCTAATACAGGAAGTTTATTTAAAGCTACAATTGGCGATTACCTAGGGTTGTTCTTTGGGAAAATCGATTCTATTCAAAATGGCACAGTTTCTTTTACTGAAATGCTGCCCGATGGAGCTGGCTGCTGGCAGAAAAAGCAAGCCACACTCACTATGCTTTCGAAGGCAGGAGAAAATAATGTCTGAGCGTTTTATTTTTAACAAAAAACTTAATCGGACTAATCCAGTCTGGTATTGGTTCATTGCGTTAGCTTTAAGCCTATTCGCATTTAAATCGCTAAGCCAACAAGAAGCGGTTGTTTTGGTTGATCTCGAACCTCAGGCAAATAGCGTTTTTCGCTCCGAATTGCTAGATGTGCAGTTTTCGCGTCTACCCAGTGGTGGAGCCAAAGCGTTAATAGTGTTTAGTAATGAAAACTTTCAGCTGCAGTTGAGTGAAAGTGGCAAAAACCTAAGTTTGGTTTTACCCAAAACAAAACTCGCCAGCGAACAATTGTTTAAACTCGATGTGGTAGATTTTGCAACACCGGTCAATGCCATTGAAACGTTCCAGGATGAAGAACAAACCAGAGTTGAATTTTCACTTCAGGATAAGATATCTTTTCGTCACCAGAAAAAGGCTAACAGCTTAAGCATAGAAATTGAAAAACGTACGAAAGATGCGCCAATAGAAGGCCAGCAAACTAATTTTTCTGGCGAACCTATTTCACTTGATTTTCAAGATGTACCCGTCCGCCAAGTACTGCAAATTATTGCTCAAGTTAACAGTTTTAATTTAGTCACAGCTGATACTGTGACCGGCAATGTGACTATCAGTTTATCTGGTGTTCCTTGGGATCAGGCTTTAGAAATGATATTAAAAATCAAAGGCTTAGACAAAAGGCTTGAAGGAAACATTTTACTTATTGCACCCACTGAAGAGCTGACTGCTCGTGAAACTCAGCAGCTGCAATCCAAACAACAAGCAGCTGAACTCGCACCATTAGTTTCCACAAACATACAAATCAATTATGCTAAAGCACAGGATCTTGCATTAATTCTCAAAGGTACAGAAAATAGCATTTTAACACTCAGAGGCAGTGTGGCAGTTGATGAAAGAACCAACACACTTTTACTTCGTGATACTCAAACATCAATCGATGAGGCCAAAATCCTAGTCGACGCCTTGGATATTCCTATTAAACAGGTATTGATTGAATCTCGCATGGTGACCGTAAGAGATAATGCAAGCGAATCATTTGGTGTACAGTGGGGGTTAAGTGAGACCATAAACAACGGCGCCATATCAGGCTCATTGACTGGTGCTGATTCCGTTGCCAGTGGGATTGTCCCTTCTATAACAGACAGACTCAATGTGGCGTTACCAGTGAGCAGTCCAGCTGGGCGAATAGGAATACAAATAGCTCGCCTACTAGACGGCACTATCATTGACTTGGAGTTATCAGCTCTTGAGTCAGAAAACAAAGGTGAAGTCATTGCAAGCCCACGCATCACAGTTGCTAACCAACATGAGGCCTACATAGAGCAAGGGACAGAAATACCCTATGTAGAAGCAACCTCAAGTGGCGCCACATCGGTTGAGTTCAAAAAAGCAGTATTAAGTTTGAAAGTCACCCCCCACATCACCCCGGATAATCGGATCATCATGGATTTGGTTGTGACCCAAGATACGCGAGGGGACACAGTATCAACGTCAACCGGCGATGCAGTGGCAATTGACACCCAAGAAATCAGTACCCAGGTATTAGTAGAAAATGGCGAGAAACCATAGTACTCGGCGGAATTTTCCAACAGAGCTCCTCAAACGATGTGCGAAAAGTACCACTTCTGGGGGATTTGCCTGTTGTGGGTTACCTATTCAAAAACACATCAGAAGTAATAGAGAAACGCGAGCTACTAATCTTTGTGACACCTAAAATACTAGCGGATGAATTGAGAACCAAGTGACATTTGGTCGAAGTTCAGCCGCCTAAATTCGATGCAAAAAAGCAGCCTAACCACTTGATTAGGCCGTTTTTTTATTATTCCTGGCTGCATAAACCTTTACAAAGCTTGCAAAATTCACTGTAAAACTGAGATAATCGTCGCCTCGAAATTTTCGACGAGGTCTGGTTAATCCATAAAAGGGTAGCCGCACAGAACTTTCTACCCCTTAAACATAGTTGTGAAATAAGCAAAAATGGCTGAAAAACGTAATATATTCCTTATAGGCCCCATGGGTGCTGGTAAAAGCACTATTGGTAGGCACCTAGCAGACGAACTTCACTTAGAATTCTTTGACTCCGATCAAGAGATCGAGAGACGATCGGGCGCAGATATCGCTTGGATATTTGATCTTGAAGGGGAAGAAGGCTTTCGTCTACGTGAAGAAAACATCATTAACGACTTAACCGACAAGCAAGGCATTGTTTTGGCAACGGGCGGTGGCTCGGTGGTCAGTAAAAATGTTAGAAACAGGTTGTCGGCGACGAGGCATAGTAGTATATTTGCAAACGACGATCGATAAGCAAGTAGCCAGAACGCAGCGAGATAAGCGTCGTCCGTTGTTGCAAAAAGATGATCCAGAAACGGTATTGCGTAATCTAGCTGAAGAACGCAACCCACTATATGAAGATGCAGCCGATTATATTGTTGATACCGATGATCAAAGTGCTCGCGCTGTGGCAAATCAGATCATTGGAAAAATAGGTCTGTAACACTCCTTTTCATATATAGCAAAAATAGGGCGAGCTCACTTATGGCAACACTAACAGTTGAGTTGGGTGAGCGTAGCTACCCTATATTGATCGAAGCAAATCTGCTTGACCCATCCTGAGGTTTTGACCACACACCTCACCACAAACAAAGTAGTAGTCGTGACCAATGATGTGGTCGAACCGCTTTACTTCCCCATTGTCAGTCAAGCCTTAGCAGGCTACGACGTGAGTAAAATTGTTGTACCTGACGGAGAACAACACAAAAACCTGCAAAGCTTTGAAATGGTCATTTCCAAGCTTGTTGGAAATGTCTGCAGGGCGTGACACCACATTAATCGCATTGGGCGGTGGTGTAGTCGGCGACTTAACTGGGTTTGTGGCTGCTAGTTTCCAGCGGGGCATGCCCTTCATCCAAATTCCTACCACCTTATTGTCACAGGTGGATTCATCCGTGGGCGGGAAAACAGCAGTCAATCACCCGTTGGGTAAAAATATGATTGGCGCATTTTACCAACCCAAAGCGGTACTGATCGATACCAACAGTCTAAGTCCACTTTGCCTCAACGAGAGTTTGCTGCAGGCATGGCAGAGGTCATCAAGTACGGAGTGATTTACGATCCGAATTCTTTAAATGGTTAGAAGAAAATCAAAAAGCCATAAAGCACAAACAATTCGCAGCGTTGCAATATATGATTGCCCGTTGCTGTGCAATTAAGGCAGAGATAGTCTCTATTGACGAAAGAGAATCTGGATTAAGAGCAATATTAAATTTAGGCCATACATTTGGCCATGCCATTGAAGCTGAAAAGGGTTATGGCAACTGGTTGCACGGCGAAGCTGTCTCAGCAGGCATTGTTCTTGCTTCTGCAGTTGCAACTAAGATGAATTGGCTCGAAGCGTCAGAATTCAGTCGTATCGAATCTTTACTGCAAGCATTTGATTTACCTACAGTTGCACCTAGTGAAATGGCATATGAGGACTTTGTCCGACATATGCGCCACGATAAGAAAGTGCAAGCTGGGCAACTTTTTTTTGTCATCCCCAAAGGAATTGGCAAAGCGCTTGTCACAAATGAAATATCTGAAGAGGTATTACGCGTCATTCTTTCTTAGGACTAATTTTTAGTTTTTTGTATCGATATAATAAACATTACTACCTAGGTATATGAAAAATGGTAGCGTCAGAACTGAAAAACCGCTGAACAAATGACTAGAACCATTTAATAATCATAATGGTTCAATCTTGATAAGCGTTTTTCAAGCTGAAAAAATGCCCATTAAGCTTGTAAAAGAGCTGTGGGATTTAGTCTTACAAAGTCGCTTTGCGAACAACAAACAAAACCTTAATGTATTGCTAATGGGTCTCTCCGATTGGGCCGAATCAGCTAAGTCATCTTTGGGGGCTAAATCCAAAGAACAACCCATAGTGTTAACTAGCCAAATTGACATACAACCCGCTAAAAGTCATGAATTTTCTGATGTAGAGTCATTTATTCAAGATAAACGTAAAAAATTCGCGCAACGTATAAAAGAACGAAGTCATAAGACTTTCGAAGCTAAACCAATTTATAAAAAGTGGTGGATGGCCACTTTACTCAGTCTGTTTTTTTTAGTCGTTTTTATTGGGATGCTGGGTTGGCAGTACTCAGAAAAAGTGAGTGCTATGCGGTCATATGTTACCGATTATATATCGCCTCAAGAGCAAACTGTTGTCCCTTCTGATGTCTCCGAGTCTGAGTTAGTACAACAGTTATTCTCGACTCAAACTGCTCAAGTAGCATCTCAATTTGATAGAACTACAGTTGTTTCAGAAAACATACCAAATTTGACTAAAGTGGGTATTAAAGAACTATTAGTAACAGATTGGAACTCGGCCATTATCAAACTTAATGAGCAGTCAAATAAAGTACTTTTGCAAAGCTACAATATTGATGAAAAACTGAATACACAAACGAATCGGTCTTTAGTGCCAAAGCAGCCCGCCATAGTTGAGGACATAGAAGCACAAACTGACACTGTCAATGACTATCAAATCGAAGATAAGTTTAAGGTAAACATTACACCAATATCTTCACAAAAAGGAGAGCGGTTAGCTAATACTGAACAAATCCAAACTACCGCTTTTCTTAAACCTGAACCTGGTATGTTGTTGGCATTACCTAATAAACATTTTGTGATTCAAATAGCAGCGATGGCTAATATTATTATCTTGCAAGATTATGTTAGGGAACAACAGCTCAGCCAACAACTGTGGTTATATAAAACCCAACGTTATAATGTAGATTGGTTTGTATTACTAAAAAACCAACATTTTTCCTCAATAGAAGCTGCCAGAGTAGAAATAATCAATTTGGCAGATGCAGTATTAAAAAACACACCTTTTGTTAAGAGTATTGAGCAAGTCAAACAAGAAATAAGCGTCTCTGAGCCTTAAGCTATTTGTTGTTTTTGTTCAGTACCGTTACAATTCGGCTCCATAAGCTTAGGGCTCCAACTTGGTTGACACATTGGCAGTAACGAAAGATAAAAAAAATAGAGCCTTTTTGAAATGGGCAGGCGGTAAGTACAAACTTATCGAAGTCATAAACGCTAAACTTCCACAAGCGAAAAAGCTCATTGAGCCATTTGTTGGTGCAGGCTCGGTATTTCTCAATACCGATTATTCTAAATATGTGCTTAATGATATTAATCCTGATCTAATTAATTTATACAATATCGTAAAACACCAATCTACTGATTACATAACAGACAGTGCCAAGCTGTTTACTTCAGACTATAACGAAGAAAAACGTTATTACCAGATGAGATTAGAGTTTAATAATAGTGAGGACATCTATGAACGGGCGGTGTACTTTCTTTACTTAAATAGGCATGGCTACAATGGGTTATGCCGTTATAACAATAACGGAAAATTTAATGTGCCTTTTGGCAGGTACAAAGCGCCCTATTTCCCAGAAAAAGAGCTAGTGTACTTTGCAGAGAAATCCCAACTAGCAACATTTACATGTGAATCATTTGAAAAGGTTTTCGCAAAGGCACGAAAAGGCTCAGTAATATATTGCGACCCTCCTTATGCACCCATTAGTAAAACAGCTATGTTCAATAGTTATGCTACTGGTGGATTTACTTTGGATAACCAAATTAAACTTGCATCATTGGCCCGGCGCACAGGTTACGATCGCAATATTCCAGTGTTGGTTAGCAATCACGATACTGAATTTACAAGAGATATTTATCAAGGTGCTGAGCTGACTAAACTTCAGGTCAGTCGTTTTATCAGTCGAAATGGTAATACTAGATTAAAAGTAGCTGAACTATTAGCACTCTATCAAGTAGGCTAACTGGGGCTAGGCCTCAAGATTTCCTGAGCGTGACAATAACTCAAGTAAATCAATAAAATGGAATTGGTAAGAGCTAGAGCGTCCTGAAAACCATTGCGACCAACTCACGCCTTGGGACTGTTCTGTAGCGCATCTATTTACAGGATGACTAACAGGTAGCTGCTGATCTAGGACAACATTGTCTAGATCTCCACAAAACATACTTTTGCTGTCCAATGAGACCTGAGAAAAACTCAACATAGCTACCGCAGCTATACCACTTAACGTCATTCCGCACAGGGTTAACAACGATTTTGACTTCCTGTTCATAATGATGTCCGCCTAATCATACTTGGTTATATTATACCTGTAATCCACCAAGCGACAACTGCACTTCACCTGAAATGTTCGGCACTCCATCGTTAACCTATGGATGTAAAAAAGGCGCATTAAATGCGCCTTTTAAAAAACTAACTCATTAAACCAAGACTAAAGCTCGAATGATTTACTAAGTGAGAAATACATGGCTTCGTCATCATCAAGATCAGAACCACTGAAGATTACGCCTACACCCACATCGAAACCACCAACTTCAGTACCGTATGCTACTTCAAAGTATTCACCTGAAAAATCATCTCCCCAAGAACCAAAAGTACCAGAGATACCATTATGCTCTATTGTAACACCGGTAAATGTATAATCTGCTTCTGAAATACCTAAATCTGCGTCATCATCTTGAGTACCAATACTATACTCTAAACTGAACATGCCGAAACCAGCACTGAGGTTCAATTCATTGTAGGCACTATCAAAATCTCCGGTGTACTGGTAGGTTGTTACACCAGCACCAAGAGACAAACCACTATCGAGTTCAATACCATAACCAGCATAAAAGTCGATTTCTAGTCCGTCATCTACATCTGCAGCCCAAGTACCTAGATAAAAACCTCCGTTTTCGTAATCCAGACCGGCACTTGCCGAGCCACTACCTATTTGTTGGATACCACGAAAGTGATACTCAGAAACAAAACCAACGTTTGCGCTAACACTACCTTCTGCTGACGCGATTTGACTGGCACTAGATGCAATTAAAACGGCGGTGGCCATAGCAGTAATTTTTAAAGTTTTCATGTGTGTACTCCGATTGTGTTTTCAGTAATTAAATTAAGTTTTGTGACAGATTATTTTTGTTTTATTTACTGAATAACGCAAATCTGATGCCTAAATTTTCCCAACCAAACACCACTTAATAAAAATCACTTATCCTATTGTTTTCATTAATAATTATTTAAAAAAGAAGATGTTTTGCAAGACACTCCCACAGCATTTGAATACTTCTAATGCACCATAAAAGGACAATGTGTCAACATTGGTGCAAAGAGGAGCCTTTTGTCTATTTAGATTTTTCTGTAAAGTAACGTCTTTTGCTGGCAAGGAAATTGATGAAACCGTATTTAATAGCCCCGTCTATCTTATCCGCCAACTTTACCAAGTTAGGTGAAGAAGTAGACAACGTGCTCAGTGCTGGCGCAGATGTCGTTCACTTTGACGTCATGGACAACCATTATGTGCCAAATTTGACTATTGGCCCGTTAGTTTGCAAAGCGTTACGTAAACACGGGGTCACCGCGGATATCGATGTTCATCTTATGGTGCAACCAGTGGACGATATGATAAAACAGTTTGCTGATGCTGGGGCAAGCTATATCAGCTTTCACCCTGAAGCATCAATGCATGTGGATAGAAGTTTACAACTGATTATCGATTCTGGTTGTCAGCCAGGTTTGGTTTTTAACCCCGCTACTCCACTACAACATCTTGATCATGTGATGCATAAATTACATCATATTTTGCTAATGTCTGTTAACCCTGGCTTTGGAGGTCAATTTTTTATCCAAAATAGCTTAAACAAGCTAAAACAAGCTCGCGCATTAATTGATCAATCAGGTTTCGATATTCGATTAGAAATTGACGGCGGCGTAAAAATCGATAATATTCGCGCCATTGCAGAAGCAGGTGCCGATATGTTTGTAGCAGGCTCGGCTATTTTTGGCCATGGGGATTATCAAGCAGTGATTAACCAAATGCGCTCAGAACTTGCTTTAGTTAATTAACCTTTCTTTCAACACTATTTATAAGTAGAACCGATTAACATGACAAAACCAATTGTACTAAGCGGCTGCCAGCCTTCAGGCCAACTCAGTATTGGCAATTATATGGGTGCACTTCGTCAGTGGGTCAATATGCAAGAGGATCATGACTGTTTATATATGTTGGTTGATTTGCATGCGATAACCGTAAGGCAAGATCCTAAAGTCCTGCATCAAGCCTGCTTAGATGGGTTAGCGCTATATATAGCGTGTGGGATTGACCCCGCTAAAAGTATTGTTTTTATGCAGTCTCATGTACCAGAACATGCCCAATTAGCTTGGTTGATGAATTGTTATACCCAGATGGGTGAGCTCAATCGCATGACTCAGTTTAAAGATAAGTCAGCGAAAAACACGTCTAATATCAATGCTGGCTTGTATTCATACCCGGTATTAATGGCTGCAGACATTTTGTTATATCAAGCCAACCAGGTACCTGTAGGCGATGACCAGAAACAACACCTAGAGTTGGCTAGAGATATTGCCTCACGCTTCAATAATGTTTATGGCAACATTTTTAGCATACCCGAACCTTATATCCCCGAATTTGGTGCTCGAGTGATGAGTTTGCAAGACCCAACAAAAAAGATGTCTAAGTCAGACGATAATATTAATAATTTTATTGGCCTATTAGAAGATCCAAAAAAGATTACTAAGAAAATTAAGCGTGCAGTCACAGACTCGGACGACCAAGCACGCATTTACTTTGATACTAAAGAGAAACCTGGTGTATCGAATTTATTAAGCCTATTATCATGTGCCACGGGTTCCTCAATAGAAAAACTGGTACCTAGTTATGAAGATAAAATGTACGGTCATTTAAAATCAGATGTGGCCGATGCAATAGTTGCCTTACTAGAGCCTATTCAGCAAAAGTATCACGCGCTGAGGGGCGATCAAACTGAGCTTAATAAAATAATGCGTGAAGGATCAGAAAAAGCCAGCCAACGTGCAGCCTTTACCTTAGCTAAAGCATACGAAGCGGTAGGTTTTGTTAAACGCCCTTAGATTAATCACTGGTTAAAATAAGCAATGCTTCTGTTGATTGACAACTATGATTCATTTACTTACAACTTAGCTCGCTATTTTGAAGAGTTGGGACAAGAGGTAGTGGTGTTGCGCAATGATGAAATCTGTTGCGCCGAAATAGATTCCTTGAGCCCCAATTTTTTGGTTTTTTCTCCTGGTCCTTGTACACCGAATAGTTCAGGAATAACAATAGAAGCAATAAAAGTATTCGCTGGTGTCATCCCAATGTTAGGTGTCTGTTTAGGGCATCAAGCAATAGGGCAGGTATTTGGTGCTAAGGTCATTAATGCAAAACAAATCCTTCATGGAAAAACATCAAAAATTTACCATTCCCACTCCTCTTTGTTTAAAGACGTTTCGATGCCGTTTGTCGCCACGCGTTATCATTCATTGGTGTTAGATGGAGCGAGTATCCCTGAGGGCTTTAAGATAACCGCATGGTGCTGTGATAATGACAACGGCAAGAATGACGCGTTAAGCCAAGGTGGGATAGAAAATAGAGAAGTAATGGCTATCGAACATAACACTCTGCCAATTTTTGGTGTGCAATTTCATCCAGAATCTTTATTAACCGAATTTGGTCATCGTATACTCAACAATTTTCTTACAACAAAAACATCTCCAGAGCGCTGATGTAGCAGTGTGGAAATTGCGTTATATTGATGTAAGATAAATGATGACTTTAATCGTTATTGCACATGAATAAATACATTTAAAAAATCAAGTATTTGGAAGGAAGCCTTAGCAACGGCTATTTCCTGCAAACAAATAGCTTCTGTGGTTGGCGTCCGTCAAAGCTATATTTCAAGCTTTTTGAGATCGTGCTGCGAGAAGCATAATTAGAACTCTCAGTGAAAAAAAATATGAAGAGCATTCTGCTTTGATCGGAATCACTCCATCTGGTCAATTTCTCAACCATCTAATCGATAAATTCGTATTAAACATTATTGCCGACTTAATTGATAAAATATTTATGCAGAGGGTCGTTATCGCTAATGCAATATCTGAAGTGGCTCATAATGAGCCTAGCTTATCTCCCCTCGCTTTAGTATTAATACAAGGCAAAACCCATGCACAATATCGTATGTTAAAAAGGCATAAGCTGGTCAATTTATAGAAGCCTAAAGATTTCATACGCACACTGCGTATGCCAACAGGCTCCTTAGAATTACTTAAAAAAACAGATATGCAAACACTTGATTTAAGTATGGATAACGATTAATTTTTTTAAGCATATTCATGCAACACCGCTAAAATAGTTGAAAACGCCAATACCGGCATCCAGTATTGGCGTTACTTGATACTGACGGTGAATACTAAATTGCCAGCGACTTAATAGTTATTCACTTTTCATGCAAAACTAGATGCATCCCTTTAAAAATGGCGCTTTGCTTTCAACATGCATAAAGACAAGTGTCAAACCTTCTGCCATACTACTGCTCTTTTTTAAATCAAGATATGACACTAGTAAGGCAATATTATGAATGTAACTCGCGACATATTTAATGAAGTAATGGTTCCTAATTACAACCCAGCAGCAATCATTCCGGTAAAAGGATTAGGCTCTCGTTTGTGGGATCAAGCAGGCACCGAATACATCGATTTTGCTGGGGGTATTGCAGTCAATGTTTTGGGCCATTGCCATCCTGAACTCGTATCCGCATTGACTGAGCAAGGCCAAAAACTGTGGCATTTGAGTAACGTTCTAACCAACGAGCCGGCGCTTCGCTTAGCCAAAAAACTAACCGATGCCACTTTTTGCGAAAAAGTCTATTTTGCCAATTCTGGTGCTGAAGCCAACGAAGCAGCATTAAAATTAGCCCGTCGTTTTGCCCTTGACCACTTTGACGAGCAGAAAGATCAAATTATCTCCTTTAAACAAGGCTTCCATGGCCGGACCTTCTTTACTGTTACTGTCGGTGGACAAACCGCTTATTCCGATGGCTTTGGTCCTAAACCAGGTGGTATCGAGCACGTAGATTATAATGACTTAGCCAGTTTTGAAGCATTGATATCCGACAGAACCTGTGCGGTTATGATGGAGCCATTGCAAGGTGAAGGCGGCATAATCAGTCCCACTATTGATTTTGTAAAAGGAGTACGTGCTTTGTGTGACAAACACAACACCCTGCTTATCTTTGATGAAGTGCAATCCGGTGTTGGTCGTACTGGGGAGCTTTTTGCCTACATGGGTCTTGAGGTAATACCAGACATACTCACAACCGCTAAAGCACTTGGTGGTGGTTTCCCAATTGGCGCCATGTTAACAACCACAGAAATTGCCAAACATTTAAAGGTAGGTACTCACGGAAGTACGTATGGCGGCAACCCACTAGGTTGTGCAATAGCAGAAAGAGTCTTGGATATTGTTAATACGCCAGAAGTGTTGAATGGGGTAAAACATAAAGAACAGCTTTTCCGTAAGGGATTAGAAGCCATCAATAATCAATACCACTGTTTCTCAGAAATTCGCGGTAAAGGTCTTTTGTTGGGAGCAGCATTAAATGAAAAATTTTCTGGTCGTGCTAAAGAATTTTTAGTTGCCGCCGCTGAAGAGCATTTAATGTGCTTGATTGCAGGTGCTAATGTAGTGCGTTTTGCTCCATCACTTATTATACCTGATGAGGATATTCAAGAAGGGTTGGTTCGTTTCGAACGAGCAGTGGCAAAAGTAGCCGGCGCCGACGTCTCCTTTAAGTGAGTAATCGAATATGAAAATTATTCGCCCCATCCATCCGGATGATTATTCATCACTAAATGAAATTGCCCAAGAATCTGGGGTAGGTTTTACTTCGTTACCAGTAAATGAAATTTTGCTTAGAAGTAAAATAGGCAAGTCAGTTCAAGCTTTTGCAAAAGAGGTAATCAAGCCAGCAGATGAAAGTTATCTGTTTGTGATGCAAGACCAAGAGACACAAGAAGTTGTGGGTACAAGCGGCATTGTAGCCGGTGTTGGTTTGGACGATGCATTTTATCATTACCATCTAAGTAAGGTAGTGCATGCATCCCGTGAGCTTAAAATTTATAACAATGTCGATATTCTTACCTTGTGTAACGATTACACTGGTGTCTCTGAAATATGCACATTATTTTTGCGGCAAGGTGCTAGAGAGGGCTTAAACGGGAGATTATTATCCAAGATTCGTTTTCTCTTTATGATGGAGCACAGAAACCGTTTTGCTGAAACTATTATCGCCGAAATGCGCGGAATTAATGACGAAAACGGTCAATCACCTTTTTGGCAATGGTTAGAAGAGCATTTCTTTTCGATGGACTTCCCTACAGCTGACTATCTCACTGGAATTGGTCAAAAACAGTTCATCGCTGAGCTTATGCCAAAATATCCAATTTATGTAAGCTTGCTAAGCAAACAAGCCCAAGCAGTGATTGGCCAAGTACATGAAAAAACCAAACCCGCATTACAACTTCTTGAACATGAGGGATTCAGTTGTAGAGGTTATGTAGATATTTTCGATGCGGGTCCCACCGTTGAAGCAAACTTAATACACATCCGAAGTGCCCAAGCTAGTATAAAAATGCAGATTAAGGTGACTGATGAAGTTAATGATAATCAACAAAACTTTTTTATAATCAATACTAAAGTACAAGATTTTCGTGGCGTGTGTGCGCCACTCTTTATCGATGTTAATACTGAACATGCCACTATTGGTCAACAAGCCGCTGATGCACTCGGTGTAAGCGATGGCGACAACATTCGCTTTGCTCCTACTCATTTCAGGACATAATCATGAATAAGCATACACATTTTATCACAGGCAACTGGTTAGCTGGCGAAGGTCACGATATACAATCAGTTGATCCTGCAAAGAAAAAAATAATTTGGCAAGCTAAATCAGCATCCCAAGAACAAGTTGATGCTGCCGTCAAAGCTGCCCGGTTGGCTTTTATTGCTTGGAGCAAGCTCACTTTTGAAGAACGATTGGTTTATGTCAAAAAATTTGCCGAATTACTCGGGCAAAATAAACAAGCACTTGCTTTAACTATCGCTCAAGAAACCGGCAAACCATTATGGGAAACGGCAACTGAAGTGGGCGCTATGATAGGTAAAATCACCTTATCTGAAAAAGCCTATCATGAGAGAACTGGCACAGTAGAAAATGCCATGCCGTTAGGTAAAGCATTTATTCGGCACAAACCTCATGGTGTGGTGGCGGTATTTGGCCCATACAATTTTCCCGGACATTTACCAAACGGACATATCGTTCCTGCATTACTAGCTGGTAATACTATTGTATTTAAGCCAAGTGATCTTACTCCCGTTGTTGCAGAAAAAACCTTAGAATTTTGGCAGCAAGCCGGTTTGCCTGCTGGAGTATTGAACATGGTTCAAGGTGAAGTAGAAACAGGCAAAGCACTTGCCTCTCATAGAGGATTAGATGGCCTGTTTTTTACCGGTAGTTCGCGAACTGGTAGATTGTTACACGAACAGTTTGCTGGACATCCCGGAAAAATATTAGCCTTGGAAATGGGCGGAAATAACCCACTTATAGTCAAAGATGCGTCTGATACTAATGCTGTGGTACACGATATTATTCAATCTGCATTTGTCACTTCTGGTCAACGCTGTACTTGCGCACGTCGTTTGTTTATTCAACGAGGTGCAGCTGGGGATGTCATCATAAAAAAATTGATTGAAGCCACCAACAATATTCAAGTGGGAATGTATGATGCCGAGGCACAACCTTTTATGGGTGCGATGGTTTCACAACATGCAGCCTCTTTGATGGTCAAAGCACAGCAGCAATTGATCACTCTTGGCGCGAATACCTTAGTCGAACTCAAGCATCTGGATACTGAGTCTGGTTTTGTTAGTCCAGGTATCATTGACGTGTCTGACATCCTTAATGATATGCCAGATGAAGAGCATTTTGGTCCTTTACTAAAAGTGATTCGTTATAGTGATTTTGACCAAGCCATAGATGAGGCCAACAATACTAGCTTTGGATTGTCAGCAGGTTTATTAGCAGATAACCAGACAGACTATCAACATTTTTACCAACGTATTCGTGCTGGTATAGTCAATTGGAATAGGCCTATTACAGGCGCTAGTGGTGCCGCACCTTTTGGCGGGATTGGCGATAGTGGTAATCATAGAGCAAGTGCTTACTATGCTGCTGACTATTGCTCTTATCCGGTTTCCTCAGTAGAGCTGGAAAAAACAACACTGCCTGGCACTTTGAGTCCAGGATTAAGTATTTAATTTTAGAACAAGAGTTTTAGCACTATGCATAACAAAATAAATAGCTTGTTTAGCCATTTATGGCAAGACTATTTAACCATTACGCCTTCGGCAAAAAAAGTACATGACTTATTGGAAGGATACGAGTCTGAGCATTCAGGTAAACCGTCTAAGTTAGTTAATGACCATATTGCACTGCGCACACTTAATATTGAAAAAATCAACTTAGATAAACTTGCGGCACACTTTTTAGCACTAGGTTATTCAGAAAAAGGTCAATATGCCTTTGTAGAAAAAAAATTACGTGCTAAACACTTCGAACATACAGATGATACTTACCCCAAAGTGTTTATTAGTGAGCTTATTGTTGAAGAAATGCCCTTGGATATTCAACAGATTATTCTAAAAATAACTGATAACATTTCTGATGATGCGGCGTTACTGGATAACTTTCTGTATTCAGGAACACATTGGCAAGTCAGCCCACAAGAATATGAACTTTTAGTTGCGCATTCTGAATACGCTGCCTGGATGTCAGCTTGGGGGTTTAGAGCCAATCATTTTACAGTGAGTTTAAATCACATGGGCCATTTTCAATCTCTTGCACAGGTAAATACCTTATTAAAAAATGAAGGCTTTATATTAAATTCTTCAGGGGGTGAAATAAAAGGTGGCCCACAAGTGCTGTTAGCTCAATCATCTACGATGGCAGACAAAATCGAAGTTGAGTTCAGCAATGGCAAAAAGCTAATACCTAGCTGTTTTTATGAATTCGCTCAGCGTTACAAGATGCCTACAGGTGAATTGTACCAAGGCTTTGTTGCGGCTTCTGCAGATAAAATATTTGAAAGTACTAATAGTTGATTTTGAATAAGGTGTAATAAAAAAGCCAGTTGTCACTCAACTGGCTTTTTCATATTAATGCAACCCCAGGACTGACTCTATACAGTAAATGAAGCACCGCAACCACATGTAGTCGTTGCATTAGGATTGGTCACTAAAAAACGCGAACCTTCTAACCCTTCTGTATAATCTACTTCTCCGCCAACTAAATATTGAAGGCTCATAGGATCAACCACTAAAGTCACTTCGTTTTTATCTATGGTGGTGTCACCTTCATTAACCTTTTCATCAAAAGTAAAACCATATTGGAAACCAGAACATCCTCCACCAGTCACATAGACACGTAGTTTTAGGTTTGGATTTTCTTCTTCTTCCACCAAAGTTTTTACTTTTCTAGCGGCAGCATCAGAAAATTCAATAGGTAACGCAATTTGCACTGTCATAACTTGCCTCGGTGAAAAATTTAATAACTGTAACCAAGCAGATTATCTAGTGCTTGACTAATATGGTCAAGTATTCACTAAGACTAATTAATACCGATTGCGTTATGCTTATCCTAGTTTGGATTAATGAGCCAATCGAATACTGTCGTTAACTGACCTTTTTTACGTTTAAACTGAAAGATATCGGCATGCACAGATACTTGTTCTGGCTGAAAACCTTCTGGTAATCTGAATTCCCCATTAATCACTTGAAAATATTTAAAACTAAAAGTCAGACTTTTTTGCTCGTGATCAGACAACATAGCGTCTAATGCATATTGCTTAGCTTTGCCATTTTCACTGCCTATCAAAGTCACGTTTAAATTTCCCTTAAGAGTATTTTTGGTTTTGGTTTGTTGCATCAATACTAATTTAAACCGAAAAGAATTATCACTTAAAGCAGGCTCTAGACTAAACCCTTCAATCAGAAATCCTTGTTCATTCAGTTCTGGTGCCATCACTTGTTGATAAAAAGCGAGTTGAGTGCGTAACTCTTTTTCAACATCAATACTTTTTTTAATTTCAACAAAATGTTGCTGTTGAGTCAGTTTTGAAACTTCAAGTTCAACCCCTAAAATATTTAGATTTTTGGTCAGTTTCTCATTTTCTAGCTTAAGATTTTGAATACTTTTTTCATGGGTGAATATTGTTATTTGTTGTTGAGTGTAATGCGCGTTTCCCCAGAAAAAACCAAGATAAACAGTGGCCACAATCATCACAATTAGGATCAAATAAAACTGAAATGCACCAAGTTTGTTCTTTAGCTCAGAAATAATCACTTTATGCCCTTTTAAAAGCTGCAAAGTTTTTATAGATGGCAGGATAATATCATTTAGTGGTTTGAAATAGTCGATTGATTTGTCAAAAATTCATGTTTTTGGCTCTGATTAATAGATTAACTTTATAAAATACAAAGGGTTGTGATAAACTACTACTTTTCTCAGTTATCAGTCCATTTATAATTGTGAACCTCAACGCTTTTAGACAAGAACTTGCCACTCCACGTACATCTATTCAGCTGTGTATCATCGGCATCGTAGGTGGAACTTGTGCTGCTTCTTTAATTATTTTATTTCGTTTAAGTGTTGAATGGCTACAAATATTATTCTTACCAGAATTAAAT
This sequence comes from uncultured Paraglaciecola sp., assembly GCF_943787955.1. Classification (NCBI taxonomy): domain Bacteria; kingdom Pseudomonadati; phylum Pseudomonadota; class Gammaproteobacteria; order Alteromonadales; family Alteromonadaceae; genus Paraglaciecola; species uncultured Paraglaciecola sp. The sequence continues at coordinate 143,951 of NZ_CALSOK010000014.1, read as the reverse complement.
CAATTCGCCACTTTAGAGCCATTGATGCGCTTTCTTCTGCCTTGTTTAGGTGCTATCGCTATAGTGCTCATTGCCTATCTGACAGGATTTAAATACTATCGAATGGGGATCCCTTTTGTTATCCATAGAGTTAAGCACTACTATGGGCAGATTCCATTTAGAACAGCCATTAACCAATTTTTCGGTGGCACTTTAGCGTTAGTTTGTGGTTTTTCAGTAGGCCGAGAAGGGCCATCTATTCATCTAGGTGCATTCGCCAGCAGTTTTTTTGGCCAATGGCTGAAGTTTCCCCACAATAGTATTCGCGTTTTGTCAGGATGCGGTATTGCAGCCGGTATTTCAGCTTCTTTCAACACACCTTTTGCCGCTATAATTTTTGTTATGGAAGTTGTATTACGGGAATATAAAATCCATGTTTTTATTCCCGTAATGCTTGCAGCGGCTTGCGGCACAGTATTAACTCGTATTGTATTTGGTGAGGCACAAGAGCTGTCTTTTATTCAATTCAACGAGTTTAGTCGGTGGATTTACCTATATTTAATCATTTTTGGCATCTTATTAGGTTGTTTAGCCACTTTGTTTAACAAGACATTGATGCTGGTTATCAGTGGGTTTAGTCGTATTAATATGGTTCGTCGATTATTAATTGCGGGGGTAATTACTGGCGCAGTGGGATATATTTTGCCTGATGCATTAGGTGCACATTTCCACTCCGCACACATTCTAATAGCACAAAATGAAAATATTCAACTGCTTATCGCAGTAGTAGCGGCAAAATTCTTATTGACTATTTTTGCGATTGGCCTAGGGATCCCCGGGGGCATAATAGGCCCAGTGTTTGTTTTAGGAATGCTCAGTGGCGTTGTGCTTGCATTTCCACTGGGCTTTTTCTTAGATGATGTCAGTGACTTAAATGGCAGTTTTTCGCTGTTGGGAATGGCAGGACTGATGACCGCTGTTATTCATGCACCATTAGCAGCTTTATCAGCTGTGATGGAATTATCCTACAGCCCAGAGATGATCTTACCGACTATCCTGGTGATCGTGCCTGCATATGTCACTTCGACCCAGTTTTTAGGTAATAGTTCTATTTTCACTCAGCAACTAGATTATCAAAAGTTACCTTATACTATTTCTTCCGTTATGGAATCATTACAAAAGACTGGCGTATTAGCCGTCATGGACAAAGAATTCAAACTGCTTAATGCCGACAAAAAGCCACTTATCAGTACCTTAGATAAGGAACATCATAACCCTGTAGTACAATATAAGGTTGATACAGATGGAGCAGCTGAATATTCATTAGTGAAATATGACAAAGGAAAAGAAGGAGAAACAACACGTTTAATCTTTATTCCGATGCAAGGAGTCCACTTTCAGGCTACGCTAGCTGAAGTATACAGCTTACTTGAAGTTAACAGAAAGGGGGCTGTGTATATATTTTCTAGCACAGAAGAAATAGTAGGTATTATTACTTGGAAAATACTTAGACATCACCTGCATAAAGCAAGTTACTAGGAAGCACAATGACTTTACTTTGGATAAAAGCCCTACACGTATTTTTTATGGTTGCTTGGATGTCGGGCTTGTTTTATTTGCCTAGATTGATGGTTTATCATGCTCAGTCAGATGTTCAAGCAGTGAAAGAACAGTTCAAGATAATGGAAAAGCGGCTGTGGTTCTTTGTCACGCCTTTTGCCGTATTGACCTTGGTGTTTGGCGTATGGTTAATAAATTTGTATGGAAAGGATTGGTTCGTAGCGGCCAAATGGTTACATATTAAACTTTCCTTAGTGACAGTTTTATATGTATACCATGGCTATTTATTTGTATTAGTGCAGAAATTTTCCAAAGATGAAAACACTCATTCTTCACGCTTCTACCGTTTTTTAAATGAAGCGCCTGTCCTTCTTGTCTTGGCTATTATTGTCTTAGCGACTGTAAAATATTTTTGAGCACGATCTATGACCTATAACCTATGAAACTCAAGAAAATCGACATGGATGTCAACCAACAGCGCTTAAGTAACAGCAGATAAAACTTATTTAGTATTTAAACAATAACCAAGATCTGAAGATTACACTCAAGCCTACGAGGAAGCTAAAACTGACCCAAATACCACAGATTAGAAATTCGACTATTAATACAACAACAACAAAAAGCTTCAAATCAGTTATTTATTCAACAGACATAAATATGACGGCAGTATTTAATCCTATCCTAAGAAAATGTTATCATCGGAGACCTAATAATGAGTTACCTCGATATCATATGCTCATATTCAATTCATTCTACTTTTCGAAGAGTCAAAATACATGTCAGATAAATTAGCCGGTTGCTACACAGATATTCTTTCAATCATAGGGGAAGACGTGAGTCGTGGTGGACTGGTCGATACGCCAAAACGTGCGGCCAAAGCCATGCAGTTTTTAACTGATGGCTATCAAAAAGATTTAGATGGTGTTGTAAATGGAGCTATTTTCGAAGCAGATACTGATGAAATGGTCATCATCCAAGACATTGAGTTCTACTCGTTGTGCGAACATCACATTTTACCCTTTATAGGTCGTTGTCATATTGCGTATCTACCTAATGGTAAAGTGTTGGGACTATCAAAGTTTGCTCGAATTGTAGATATGTATGCAAGACGTTTACAAATCCAAGAAGGCTTAACCAAACAAATTGCCGATGCAGTGCAGAAAGTAACGGGGGCATCAGGTGTAGGGGTTATAATGGAAGGCAAACACATGTGTATGATGATGCGCGGTGTTCAAAAGCAAAACGCATCGATGATCACCTCAGTAATGCTGGGCTCCATGCGCACATCTGATGCAACCAGAAACGAGTTTCTACGCTTAATAGGTAAATAATTATTTAGCGAGTTAGTGCAGTCATACAACTAATGGCATGAACTTCCTATATTTAAACGCCTGAGATAAAAAATCTCACTAATTTGGTGCAATTACGGTAAATAATTCCGACTTGGCCATTTCCTACTATTCCTTTGCACTTTTATAGTGCGGAAACACATTCATATAAGAGTAATGTTATTATGTTAAATAAAATCAGCATCTATTTTCTTCTTATCTCTAGCTCCTTACTAATTGCAAACAGCTCTTTTGCAAAAGATATTAACGCTTATGGGCCAAAAGAGTTTACAGATGAAAATAAATGGACCGCGATTGTTGCCGCCTACGCCCCAGAAATTAAAGCGATTGATGAAGCATTCAGTCAACTGGCTGATGCCCAAATCAATCAAACGCTTACCATCAGGGGGGTCAAATACCAACTGGGCTCTTACAAAGGCGAGCCAGTGGTAATATTTACTACAGGTATCAGTGTGCCTAATGCGGCTATGACGATGCAGATGGCACTGGATTATTTCCCTATTGACCGAGTGGTAATGATGGGTATTGCCGGTGCTGTCAATCCTGATTTTCAGCCGGGTGACATCTCAGTACCAGAACGTTGGTATTTTCATGATGAGTCCGTATATGTCAATCCTGATCCCAAAAAGGCCGGCAGCTTTGTATTACCCGACTATTATGAAAACGCGCTTCAAAGATACAAAGAAAGACGCGAACAAGACCCACATTCACCCGCTTATGAAAACTATGGCTATATTCATCCAGAAGAAATGACAATAGTTAAACAGGGCTGGGATAAACCTAAGCAAATGCCCTATTTTAGCGCCACGCCTGAATTAATCGATTTGGCTAAAAAAGCGGTTAAAGCCGTGAGTCCAATCAATATGCCTTCAGGGAAACCTATTCAAATCAAAGTGGGCGGTAATGGTGTCACCGGTTCAGTATTTCTTGATAACGCAGAATACCGTAATTGGTTACAACGGGTGTACAGTGCCGAGGTGACTGAAATGGAATCAGCTGCTGTTGGACAAGTATGTTTTGTTAATAATGTAGACTGGGTAATTATTCGTTCTATTAGTGATTTAGCTGGCGGGCAACACGGCAAAAATGTTGAAAATGTGTTTGATGGTATTGCTTCAGGTACAGGCACGAAATTAATGATTGGCCTGCTTGATCAAATTGTTGCAACACAATTAGCCCAATAACTGGCCAATAATATTTTTTGAAACAATTAAGCTGATATAGGGAATTTCACAAAGGGTAAGCTGATATAAAAATAGCTGTGTGATTAAAAAGGAGAGGGTGTGCAATTATCAGTCAAACAGATTAGAAAACAATACGCTGAAGTACTCGCCGTGGATGATTTATCTTTTGAAGTAAAATCGGGAGAGATTTTCGCTTTACTTGGACCTAACGGTGCAGGTAAATCATCTACAATTCGTATGTTAATCGGCTTGACCTATCCTGATACTGGAGTGATTTCATTTACAGATATTGAAGGTCAAAAGATACCCAAATTAGTCAGTGGCGACTTTGGGTATTTGCCTGAAGAACGAGGCCTATATCAAGAGAGCAACATTCAAGACACCCTAGTTTACATGGGGCAGTTAAAAGGGATGACAAGAGCAGATGCATCAGAGCAGGCCAACATGTGGCTAACCAGCTTCGATTTAGCAGAACGACAAAAAGACCAACTGAAGACCCTATCCAAAGGTAATCAACAAAAAGTGCAATTGATCAGTGCCATCATTCACCGACCCAAAATCGTCTTTCTTGACGAACCTTTTTCCGGTTTAGATCCCATTAACCAAGAAAAAGTCATATCATTTCTGCAGTTGTTAAGGCAACAAGGGACCACTATTATTCTCAGCGCCCATCAAATGTCCTTAGTTGAAAAGTTAGCCGACAGGTTTATGTTGATGAATAAAGGTAAGGCAACGCTATATGGTTCAATTAAAGATATTCGCCAAGCCGCGCAACTAGGCACCAATTTAACGGTGACATTTAGTGATCCAGTCAACATTGAATCCTTTTTACTGACCGAGCAAATCATCCAAGTTATCAGTATTGATACCCATACCATTCAATTTACTTTGGCGCCGTCATGCCATGTTCCTCAGTTTTTACAAAGTATGTTAACCGAGCATCAAATTGAAAGTTTACAAACTGAACAACCCAGTTTACATGACATCTACATTGACAGTGTCAAAGGAGCCACATAATGGATAAGGTGCTATTGGTTGCGCGTTGGGAATTTATGCGCAACTTTAAATGGAAACAGGAACTAATAGGCTATTTTTTAATGTTATTAATCTATGCAGCAATTTTTGCTGTGCAGATGTGGAGCCAATCAAGTACCCAGAAAACCATTAATATAGCCGTTATAGGTCAGTTACAGACTGAGCTAAACAGTAAATTTGTGTTGTCTTCACTAGATACTAGCGTCGAAGAGCAACAACTATTCGAGAAGATAGCTGAATTATCGCTGGATGGTATATTAAAGGTTGATCAGTCAGACGAGTTTACTCTGTATATTGCTCAGCAAAGTGTTTGGCAACAAGAATTAGAACAAGCATTGGTTGCTGAACAAAAAGATATATTGTTAAGGGCGATGGACATTAGCCCGGAACAATTAAAAAAATTACAGAACCCGATATCCATGACGTTTGTAAATCAAGCAGAAGAAGTGGTGGGCAGCAGTGTAAAAGTGCTTGGACTGCTTGCAGCCATTTTAAGTGCGATGGCAGTTTTTACTAGCTTTGGTTTATCACTCACCTCGGTGACACAAGAAAAACAACACCGTATTACCGAACAATTACTCACCTGTATAAGCCATCAAGAATGGGTCGACGGCAAAGCATTAGGCCTGTGTCTGTCGAGTATTAAAAGCTTGTTGACCACATGTTTTGTGATGGCAATTGTGTTTACTGGCGTCGCCGTTTTTTCAGACGGTGGTAGCGAAACTATGAATGTGTCAGCCACAGTAATGATACAGATTTTAATTTTTTGTGTCACAGGTGTGTTATTTTGGAATTATGTATTTGTTGGTTTTGCTGCGACCATAGATGACCCTAATCACTCAGGGAAAACTGGGTTGATGCTACTACCCATGTTACCCGTTATGTTGGTGTTTATTGTGATGGGAGAACCCAATGGGCAGGTGGCCACAGTATTATCTTTAGTGCCTCTTACCTCTATCAGCTTTATGCCTATGCGTATTGCTTCAATGAGTGTACCAGTCTGGCAAGTCGGTTTATCGTTGGTGTTTTTGATGGCAGGCGTGTACTACGTACGTTTATTTGCTACTCGCGTATTCAGAGCCAACATCACCTTGTTTGGTAAGGAGCCAGATTGGGCAGATATTTGGCGCAGTATGTTAAAAAGTAATCCATAGTAATTCTGAAAAAAGCTGAGCATAAGCTCAGCTTTTTAATGATGATGGCATAATTTAACGTTCAACAACTGCATTGTGATATACGTGCTGTACATCGTCACAGTCTTCTAACATATCCATAAATTTGTCAAACGTAGCAACATCATCTCCACTCACAACAGACTCGGTCTGAGGGATAAAGGTAATTTCATCAGCATCAAATTCGATATCAGGACAGTCATCGGTTAGGGCTGTTCGTGTATTATTGTATTCCGTGTGAGGCGCATAAACAGTTACGACTCCTTCTTCACACTCTACTTCGGTTACATCAACGTCAGCTTCCATTAAAATTTCGAGTACTGCATCTTCATCATCACCTTTAAAGGCAAACACCGCTTGGTGATCAAACACATGTCCTACTGAACCCTCAACACCCAATTTAGCGCCTGTCTTTGTGAAACAATTTCGCACATCAGTGATAGTGCGATTATTGTTGTCGGTTAGACAGTCAACAATCACCATACATCCACCAGGACCAAACCCTTCATAACGAGCAGGCACATAGTCCTCACCTGCCCCCCCTGCGGCTTTATCAATCGCTTTGTCAATAACGTGACTAGGTACTTGGTCTTTTTTGGCCTTTTCAATCAGCCTACGCAAAGCCAAGTTTGCTTGAGGGTCTACGCCACCATTTTTGGCAACAACATAAATTTCTTTGCCGTACTTGGAATAGACTTTGGTTTTTGCTCCAGCGGTTTTTGCCATGGAGATTTTACGCACTTCAAACTTTCTACCCATTTATGTATTCTCTTCTAATAATGTCGAGCGACTGGCCCGATTAGATTTAGCGTTAAAGATTTTACCGATATTCATGCCAGATAACAAAATCTATTCAACAACCTATACTGCAGTTAAGGAACATGTTGCGCTGCAAGGTAATCATGTGACTGCATTTCTTTTAACCTACTTAAGCAGCGTCTAAATTCAAAATTAAGTGGGCCATCTAAATAAAGTATTTCCATAGACACCTCAGCTGACATGATCAACTTAACATTACGTTCATAAAACTCGTCCACCATAGCAATAAAACGCCGGGCAATATCATCTGTTGTTTGTCCCATTTGCTCTACATTAGCAATCAATACTGTGTGATAAAGACGACTTAATTCGATATAGTCGGTTTGACTTCTGGGCCCATCACAAATATCCCGAAACTCAAACATGACAACCCCGTCCGCATAATGCAATGTTGGGATCAATCGCCCTTCTACTTTAATTTTTTGATTCTCAATGCCTAGTTCGGGTGCTAGCTGTATAAAATATTTATGTAAATTTTCATTAGCTTGATTATCTAATGGAAAATGAAAAATTTCTGCCTGCTCTAGGGTTCTCAGGCGATAATCTACTCCACTATCCACATTCACAATGCGCGTATTTTGATTTATCAACTCAATCGCAGGTAAAAACCTGGCTCGTTGCAAACCATTACGATAAAGGTTGTCAGGTTCTATGTTTGAAGTAGCCACTAACACTATCCCATGACCAAAAAGTTCTTCCATCAAGGTACCTAAAATCATTGCATCTGTAATATCAGAAACAAAAAACTCATCAAAACAAATCACTTTTGTCTCTTTGGCAAAAATTTTGCCTATGGTTTTTAAAGGATCAGGTTGACCTTCCAGGGATTTAAGTTCTTGGTGCACACGATGCATAAAACGATGAAAATGAATACGCAACTTTCTTTTAAAGGGCAAACATTCAAAAAAAGTGTCAACCAGATATGTTTTACCCCGTCCTACCCCACCCCAAAAATATATACCCTGAATACTAGGTTTACGCATCCCCTTGCCAAACTTGCTCTGCAACTTTACTCGCCAAGTTAGTTTTTTCTCAGGATGAGTTAATTCGTCATAAAGCCGCTGTAATTCCTTTACCGCATTTTCCTGAGCGGCATCATAGAGAAATTCAGGATCTTGCAGATCACTTTGATATTTTTGCCATGGTGTAAACTCAATCATTCTGTGATGTTTTTCCTTTTACTTATGTGTGTTTTTAACACTTGAATACAAATAAAATGACCGCATTAAAAATGCTGGGCGTATAATAACAAATATACCGTGCTTGCTCATGGTCAATACTCTATATTTTTATTAAACAGTAGTGAACCAAATGGGCAGAAATAAGTAAAGAAATAGGAGACGTTATGGATTGGTTTATAGGATTATTGTTGTTATTAGTTGGCGGAGTTATAGGTTTTTTTGTTGCAAGATTTGTCAGCGAAAAAGAACAGCAGACATCAGGTAAAACCGAAAGTCAGCAAACAGTTCAAGAATTAATGAGCCAGCAAGCAGCTGTTCATATTCAAGAAACCAAGCAAATTGCAGAAAGCTTAATCGCACAATCCGCCTCGTTAAAAAAGCAGATTGAAGATTATGAGGAACTACTAAGCAGCCAGCAGAATGGATTAGAAGGCACTTCAATAAGTTACTTTGGCGAACATACGACGGCTTATTTACGTAATAAAAGTACCAAGCCTGTGCGTGAAAAATCTAGTGCAGACATACAACCATTAGATTTCTCTTCACAAAGCTCAGGTTTGTTTTCGGGCAGTAAAGAAGCCCCCATTAAAGACAGTAAATAATGAACTTTTTCGTGACTAAGATAGTCTTTAAACTGTTTTAAACATAGATATCGGAGATGATAACCAATGAGAAAAGTAGTCAATCGTTTTTTAGTTGCTTGTTGTGTAGTGACTGCCAGCATGTCAGTCAGCTTGGTGTCTAGCGCGGCAATACCTTTTTTTTCAAGCGATAATAATCAGATACCTAGTCTCGCGCCAATGCTAGACAAGGCCACACCGGCAATTGTCAGCATTTCTGTAGAAGGCACTCAAGTTTCTCGTCAACGTGTTCCAGAAATGTTTAAGCATTTTTTTGGTGGAACAGAGGAACAAGTTCAAGAAAGACCATTTAAAGGATTAGGTTCGGGCGTTATTATCGATGCAAATAAAGGCTATGTGGTGACAAATAATCATGTAGTGGATAACGCTGATGATATTACTGTTAAGCTAACTGATGGTCGTGAATTCAAAGCCAAAAAATTAGGCTCAGATGATCAAAGTGATATTGCGTTGTTAAAAATTGATCCTGATGCTTTGATTGCTATGCCTCTGTCTGATTCAGACGAATTGAGAGTAGGTGATTTTGTGGTCGCGATTGGTAACCCATTTGGTCTGAATCAAACCGTCACTTCAGGTATCGTTAGCGCGCTTGGACGATCAGGTTTGAACATTGGTGGATACGAGAACTTTATTCAAACTGATGCGGCGATTAATCGAGGAAACTCTGGCGGGGCCTTAGTGAGTCTAAGAGGTGAATTAGTAGGGATTAATACTGCTATCTTTGGACCGAATGGTGGCAATGTTGGCATTGGTTTTGCCATACCTAGTAATATGATGAAAAGTTTAGTCGACCAGATAATAGAATTTGGTGAAGTACGCCGTGGTTTACTCGGCATCATGGGTCAAGACATCGATTCTGGCTTGGCAGATGCTATGAACCTAGATGTCAATCAGGGCGCATTTGTCAGTGAAGTTTCGCCAGACTCAGCGGCCGATAAAGGAGGAATTCAGGCTGGAGATATTATTACAGAAATTAATAATAGAGCCGTAGCGAGTTTCCAAGAATTAAGAGCCAAAGTAGCCAGTAGTGGTGCAGGCGCTAAGCTTGAATTAACAGTGCTTCGCAAAGGCAAACGTGAAAAATTAAATGTTGTACTAGGTGATGCAACCCAAAATGTGGTGGTTGCCAAAGAAATACATCCAGCTTTAGAGGGAGCTACCTTAACCAACGGTAAATCTGAACAAGGTGATAACGGTGTAGTTGTTTCAGGTATTGGGCCACGCTCTCCAGCGAGTCGTATTGGCTTAAAAGATGGTGACGTGATAATCGGTATCAACCGAAAAAAAGTGGATAACCTAGTTCAATTACGCACTGAACTAGAAGAGGCAAAAGGCGTCATTGCGCTCAATGTTAAACGCGGCATTTCTTCTTTGTATCTAGTGATCCGTTAATAATATCTAACGACTGGTAGCGGTATTCTGACCGAGTAACGCTATCAACGTAATGATATCAATGTTATTATTTTGATACCTGTCGTAGAAAAAATTTAATATCGCTCGTGCTAAAATCTTTACCTTTCTTTCTAAAATCCATCCTTATAGGCATGATCATTTCCTCGGTCATTTTGCTGCTTGTCCCCGATTTACGCACTGGTAGTGGTCTGCCACTAACCTTATTCACTGAGCAAGAAAGCTCACAAAGACATAGTTTTAATCCAGCGGTTAACGCAGCAGGTCCTGCAGTAGTTAACATCTATAGTCAAAGCATCGAAAGAAGTGGTTATAATCGTCGAAAGCCAATCGAACGAACAAGTCTTGGTTCTGGCGTAATTATGACCTCGAATGGCTATATCCTGACCTGTTATCACGTTATTGCAAATGCCAAGCTGATTTTAGTAGGATTACAAGATGGAAGACTCGAAGAAGCTCAAATTGTCGGTTATGATCCTATAACAGATTTAGCGGTACTCAACATATCAATAGAAAACCTACATCCCATTCCCCAACTGAATGATCCTAACACTCTAGTAGGAGACGTAGTCTTAGCCTTAGGTAATCCTTACAACTTAGGACAAACAGTGACAAAAGGAATTGTTAGCCGGATTAGTAACAACGAGCTAAATAATTATTTTGATTACATTCAGACAGACGCGGCATTAAACGAGGGTAACTCTGGCGGAGCACTAATAGACAGTAAAGGCTTTTTGATAGGTATCAATAATGCTAATTTTAAAACTCGTATCAGTCGAAATCGTGTTGAATCGGTAGATGGTGTGTCTTTTGCTGTACCTTACAATTTGGCTAAAAAAGTCATGCTTGAAATCATCGCAACTGGCAAGGTTACTCGAGGAGCATTAGGTTTTGTAGGTCAACAGGCTGGACCAACAAGCGCGGGGATCATCGTGACATCTGTGGTTCAAGGAAGTCCAGCTGAATTGGGTGGCTTACAAGTTAATGATCTTATCTTATCCGTTAACACTATTCCGGCCATTAATATTCGTGACACTTTGGATTACATTGCAGATACTACGCCAGGAAACTCCGTTTCTTTTGAAGTAAACAGAGAGGGGGCAATTCTGAAGTTAGACATGATAGTGGCTGAATTGCAGTAATAGCCAGTAGACTGTTTTGTAATCAGCAAACACGTCTGATGTTAGCACCTAGGCCGTTTAACTTTCTTTCAATATGTTCATAACCACGGTCTAAATGGTAAATGCGATCTACTGTGGTTAGCCCTTCTGCCACCAACCCTGCAATCACCAAACTCGCCGAAGCCCTTAGGTCAGTCGCCATTACTTGAGCACCTCTCAAGTTCGACTTGCCATTGCAGACTGCACTATTGGCTTGCAACGATATATCGGCGCCCATTCGCTGCAATTCGGGTACATGCATAAAACGGTTTTCAAAAATATTTTCTGTCACCACACTTGTTCCCTCAGCCAAACAATTAAGCGCAACAAATTGCGCTTGCATATCAGTTGGAAATCCAGGGTGTGGGGCTGTTTGAATATCAACACTGATAAGTTTTCTATCTGTCATATCCAACTCGATCCAATCGTCACCAACCGTTAATTTAGCCCCAGCTTTAGACAATTTATCGAGTACTGCTTCAAGTGTTTTTGGTGCAGCTTTTTCACAGCGAACCCTGCCCCCGGTTACGGCTGCAGCAATTAAAAACGTGCCTGTTTCGATTCTGTCTGGCAATACACGATAACGCCCCCCTGATAAAGACTCAACTCCCTGAATAATAATTTTATCACTTCCAGCATTTATTACTTTAGCACCCATAGCATTTAGACAATGAGCTAAATCAACAATCTCTGGTTCTTTTGCCGCATTTTCAAGAATAGTTTCGCCCTGAGCTAAACACGCAGCCATCATCAAATTTTCTGTAGCACCAACGCTAACCACATCCATAAATATGTGAGCACCTTGTAACTTTCCATTCACAGAGGCTCTGATGTAACCATTATCTACATCAATTTTAGCGCCCATCTGTTCAAGACCCTGCAGGTGCAAATTTACCGGGCGAGCGCCTATAGCACAACCTCCAGGTAAAGACACATTTGCCTGACCAAATTTAGCCAAAAGTGGCCCAAGCACTAAGATGGATGCGCGCATGGTTTTGACTAATTCGTAAGAAGCATTAAAATTATGTATAGGACTCGGGTCAATTACTACAGATTGACCATCTTGGCGATAAGCGTTAGCACCTAACTCACTTAACAAAGATAAACTGGTGTGTATATCTCTGAGCTCAGGAACATTGTCAAAATAACAAGTAGAGCCTGCCAGTATGCTTGACATCAGAATAGGCAATGCAGCATTTTTGGCGCCTGAAATGGTCACAATTCCATTTAGCGGCGGGCAAGCTTTGATAATTAATTTGTTCATAGATGCACTCTATTTGATGTTTAGGATGATGGCGGAATTGAATATTATTGAGGAAGGTTAAACATTTTCTCACGCTTCCATTGGCTTTCGGTGAAGGTTTTAATGGAAACTGCATGCATGCTACCTTCCGCAATTTTTGTGGCCAAAGGCGCATAAACAAATTGCTGTTTTTTAACTCTACTCATATCTTCAAACTGATCACTCACAGCGATCACTTGAAAATGAGAGCCATCACCCTTTACATGTGCTTCAGCTAAGCTTAATGTTTCGAGAAGAAGCGTTTCAATTTGTTGATTATCCATGACAAGTCCAGATGTGTAAAATAGTAGGTCATTGTACCGACAAAAAACTGTCTACGTCGCTTATTTTTGCAAGCTTTATCAAGCTTTCTGGAATGTTTTTAAGTTCAACATGAAAATTTTGTTGTTGGTTATCTTTCAAAAAGTTCATCAACCAAGCTAACCCTGCAGTATCGGAATTGTTCACACCTAACATATCAAGGGTGGGAGCATGAACACTGGATTTGCTTTGAATGCTTTGAGCAAGAGTTGCTAATGCGTCTGACTTAGCGATAGTGTTACGGTTTAGATCACCTTGTAAGATGAAGTACCCTACAGGTGACTCAATGACGTCTAATTTAGTCATCTACCTGCCTTTTTTTGCCGCGTCGATGTTAATAGGTTTACTAATTGTGTTATTCATCAAATCTATCACTTTTTGTATACCATCCTGTCGCAAAATAGATTGGAATTCACTTTGTTTACTGGATAAAAGACTTATGCCTTCAGCAACCATATCGTAGGCTTTCCATACATTGGTTTTTTTATTTTTACGTAATTTAAAAGCTAAATTAATATCTGGTCGGCCAGGCTCTTTAACCACAGCTCTGACTGTTACTGTTCTTTCATCAGTCACATCACGAACAGGTTGAAATTCAACGTCTTGGCCATCGTAATAGGCCATAGCCAATGCATAGGTAGTAATCAAGTATGAACGAAACACACTAATATATTCAGGGATTTTCTCTCTTGGTACTTTTTTATAATACTTACCTAGAACTTTTAATGCGGAAAAATTATAATCCACATAGGGTAGCAACTCCTCCTCCATAACCGTTCTCAAAAGCTCTGGATTTTCTTCTATAAGCTGGTGTTCTTTTTTAATCCTGTTGAAAGTTTTAGTCGCTACATCTTCCAACATTATGTACGGGTTTTTGTCTTGTGCTTTCGTCATGCCAGCACTAAAAATCAACATCACACCCAATAATAGAAGTGCAAATTTATTTACCACGTTATTTTCTCCAATCAACGTCATCAATTAACCGTCGTTGCTACTAAATAAAAATTGACCAATAAGGTCTTCTAATACCAGAGCTGATTTAGTGTCTTCTATGTAGTCACCTTCGGCCAAGTTTTCAATACCCTCGATAGCAAAACCAGGTTGAAAACCAATGTATTGCTCTCCTAATAAACCTGAGGTAAGTATAGATACCGAACTTGTTTCTGGGAACTGGTCAAACTCTGACGAAATACTCATGGTCACCACTGGAGTGAAATCACTATTATTAAGCGTAATATTGTCGACTCTACCAACGGTTACCCCACCCACTTTAACTGCTGAGCGGACTTTTAACCCACCAATATTGTCAAACTTTGCATATAATATGTATGTATCTTCACTGCTGGACATGCTTTGATTGGCCACGTTAAGTGCTAGCATAAGACCTGCAGCGATAGTTAATGCAACAAACGCACCCACTAATAGTTCTGACTTTCTAGATTTCATTCCTATTTCCTTTACTCAATTCCAAACATTAATGCTGTCAATATAAAATCTAGCCCTAGTACCGCTAACGACGAAAATACGACTGTTTCTGTTGTTGCCTTACTTATACCTTCTGAGGTGGGTACAGAATCATATCCTTTAAAAGTGGCGATCCAAGTAATCACAAAAGCAAACACTATGGTTTTTATAATACCGTTCACCACATCCTTATTCCAATCCACAGTGGACTGCATAATAGACCAATAGCTGCCAGAATCTACGCCTAACCAATCAACGCCGACTAAGTGTCCTCCTAAAATACCAACCGCACTAAAAATTAACGCTAACATTGGCATGGATATTATGCCCGCCCAAAGGCGCGGCGCAATGACTCTTCGCAGTGGGTCAACCGCCATCATTTCTAAACTACTAAGTTGTTCCGTTGTTTTCATTAGACCAATTTCAGCTGTTAGCGCCGACCCCGCCCTTCCAGCGAACAATAAAGCGGTGACCACTGGGCCGAGCTCTCTTAATAATGATAAGGCAACCATAGGCCCAAGGCTGCCTTCAGCGCCATAATCAACCAAGATAGTATAACCCTGTAATGCCATTACCATGCCAATGAATAGGCCAGATATCACTATAATAAGTAATGACTGCACACCAACTATATGTATTTGTTTAATAATCAGAGGAATCATTTTTACAGGTTGAGGTTTAGCAACGATGGCTCCGAACAACATAAAAGAGGCACGACCAAACATTTCTAGACGGTTAAGGGTGCTCGTACCTAAATGGATTAACCAATTCATACTTCACTACCCAAAAAAGCCTGAGCAATACTACTAGCAGGGTAATGAAAAGGAACCGGACCATCTGCTTGACCTTGCAAAAACTGTTGGACTAGAGGTGATTCACTGTTTTTAATTTGTTCTGGAGTACCACTACCTATGACCTTTCTTTCAGCCAAAATATAAATATAATCTGCAATAGTTAATACCTCAGTAACATCATGAGTCACAACTACACTGGTTAATTGCAAAGCATCGTTTAAGGCTTTAATCAGTTTTACTAACACTCCCATTGAGATAGGATCCTGCCCTGCAAATGGTTCGTCATACATAACTAACTCTGGCTCCAAAGCAATCGCTCTTGCTAGAGCCGCTCTGCGTGCCATTCCCCCAGATAATTCAGCAGGCATCAAATCTGCCGCACCTCTTAAGCCCACAGCTTGCAATTTCAGCATCACAATAGTGTGTATGATGGACTCAGATAACTTTGTATGCTCCCTCAGCGGAAAGGCGATATTATCGAACACCGACATATCAGTAAATAACGCACCACTTTGAAATAACATGCTCATTTGTCTACGCACTTCAAATAAACGGTTGCGGCGCATTCCCGGGATAGACTCACCTTTAAATTTAATATCACCTTTGTCGGGTATCAACTGGCCTCCCATCAAGCGCAACATGGTAGTTTTTCCAATACCACTAGGGCCCATAATAGCGGTAGTTTGACCTTTTTTAATCTGCAGTGAAATATCATCGTATATGACTCTACCACTCCGGCTAAAGGTTAGATTGTTAATTTCAATCAAATTTTCCATTAATTTAGGAACATTCCAATGTTGTTGATAGAGCTAAGCATAAAAACCTAACTACAAGACATATTTAGTGTATAAGTTTTCTGCATAAAAGAACAAAGACAAAAAGTAACAAGGTATATTCGATTTAATGCAACTATCACTGAATAATAGCTTAACGTTATCTATTAATAATAAGATTATTGGGTCTAACTTGCTGCTATCTTATCCAAAAAAAGCAAATCAAATACAACAAACATACATGCTTTCGTTACAGTTTAAGCATATATCAACCCATTTTAAATATACATCTGGTTCAAGGACCCTTGAGGGTGCGAAAAATTTTCGACACTAAATTATACTAACATTCATATGCAAAGCCTTTGCTTTTTGCGACAATTGAATTTAACTATTTATAATCCCTAACAAAACTAGAAGTGAAATTTTGTGATTTTAGAAGCTTGTTATTTCCTAATTTGGCTTATTGTTTTGAGTTGGGGCGCAGATAGATTTGTCTTTGGCGCCTCAGTATTAGCTAAAAACATAGGTGTTTCACCTATGATCATAGGCCTTACTATCGTGGCTATGGGCTCATCTGCTCCAGAAATCATGATAGCTGCCACAGCCTCATTCAACGGCAATATAGATACTGCAGTGGGTAACGCTCTCGGTTCAAATATTACTAACATTGCTTTAGTACTAGGATTAACAGCCCTACTTAAACCTCTCTCTATTGCATCAAGTACCCTAAAAAAAGAAATGCCGGTGTTATTGCTGGTAAGCCTTCTGGCTGTATATTTCTTGTCTGATCATTTGTTACTCAAAATAGAGGGGATTATCTTAATCACTTTATTTTTTGCTGTTATTGGTGGACTCACTTGGGTGTCTTTCAATATGGAAAAAGGCGACCCTTTACAACCTGAAACTGAAAATGAAATTCCTTCTGGTGTATCAACTTCAATAGCCGTTATGTGGTTAATAGTGGGTATGATACTGTTGCCAACAAGCGCCTACTTTATGGTAGATTCTGCGGAAGTGATAGCACGCTACTTTGGTTTAAGTGAATTAGTCATTGGCTTAACCATCATCGCTATTGGTACAAGTTTACCAGAACTGGCGGCTTGCATTGCAGGAGTGTTGAAAAACGAAGATGATTTAGCGCTAGGTAATATAATTGGTTCAAATATTTTTAATCTCTTGGCGGTACTGGCTATGCCAGGTCTTATCGCCCCAGGAGTAATAGATGAAAATGCGGCTACACGGGACAGTTACGTGATGTTAGGGCTGACAATATTACTCATCGTATTTAGTTTTAATTTAAAAGGAGGCAGGTGTATTAACCGAATGGAAGGTATGTGTCTAATTACTTGCTTCTGTGCTTATCAATATTTGTTATTTAGTTAATACAGCGACGCTTAGAATCACACTATGATTAAACAATCAGCCTTAAAAGTATTAGAAATTGAACAACGAGCAATCGCGCAATTAGCCCAATATATCGATGATTCTTTTGTAGAGGCTTGTCAATTAATTTTACCTTGCGAGGGTAAAATAATTGTTTGCGGGATGGGGAAGTCAGGTCATATTGGCCATAAAATATCAGCCACATTAGCCAGCACAGGCACACCCGCATTTTTTATGCACCCTGCGGAAGCCAACCATGGTGATTTAGGTATGCTCACCAAACAAGATATCTTGTTAGCCATTTCAAACTCAGGCGAAACGTCCGAACTATTAGCATTGATCCCTGTGGTAAAGCGCATGGGTGTGCCTATTATTGCTATGACATCAAACCCTCAGAGTACTCTTGGCAGATATGCCGATATTAATCTGTGCATCAAAGTTGAGCAGGAAGCCTGCTCACTTGGTCTTGCGCCTACTTCAAGTACAACTGCGACCTTAGTTATGGGTGATGCACTCGCCGTTGCGCTTCTCGATGCAAGAGGTTTTACGTCTGAAGACTTCGCATTGTCACACCCAGGCGGTTCATTAGGTAGAAAGCTCTTAATTAAATTAGAAGACGTGATGGTCACAAGGCAATCTTTACCTTTGGTCTCAGAACAACAAAATTTGCGTGAAGTTTTATTAGTTATTTCACAAAAAGCCTTAGGTATGGCAGGAGTGATCGATGACGATGGTCAATTATTGGGTATTTTCACAGACGGTGATTTACGCAGAATACTTGACGATAGAATAGATATTCACAAAACTAAAATCCATGAGGTTATGACCCCTAACTGCATTACAGCTAAACCAGAAATGTTGGCTGCCGAAGTCCTTACACTCATGCAAAAACATAAAATAAGTTCGCTTTTTTTAACTGATAATAATGGCAAACCAATAGGGGCTATCAATATGCAGATACTGCTTCAAGCAGGTATTATTTAATGTCTATGTTAATGACTCCTTATGGACCGATTGATAAAAAACTAATAATACAATTTAAGCAAATAAAACTATTAGCCTGTGATGTTGATGGTGTATTTTCGGACGGCCGAATTTACATGGGTCAAAATGGAGAGGAGCTTAAAGCATTCCATACACGAGATGGCTACGGGATCAAAGCATTACAAAAAATTGGTGTGCAAGTTGCAGTTATCACTGGGCGTAATTCAAATATGGTAGAGCAGCGGATGACATCTCTAGGAGTTCAACATATTTATCAAGGCTGTGAAGACAAACAGCCAGCTTTGCAAGCCATACAAAATAAAATATCCGTTACTATAAGTGAGACTGCTGCAATAGGGGATGATATGCCTGACTTAGGCATGTTTAAGGTGTCGCAATGTAATATATGTGTACAAGATGGCCACCCGCTTTTAGCTGCACAGGCGCACTATCAGACTCGGACTAAAGGTGGATTTGGGGCAGTGCGTGAATTATGCGATTTAATCCTGCTGTCTCATGGGCAGTTACATACCATACACAGCGCCAGTATATGAATCGCGTTACCCTGTGTATTGTGGTGTTATTTTTACTAGCATTAGCCTTGAGTCTTCCCGGATGGCTTGCTAAAGAAGTATTAAAGGTAGACTCGCAAACAGAAGACGCTTGGGTTCCTAATTACCTAGCAAGTAAGATGCGCAGTACATTGTATGATAAATTGGGACAGATAAATCATCAGGTTTTTGCCCAAAAGATGGAAAATTTTGACCTCCTTGGGTTCACATTGTTTAAACAACCTAACTATTTGTTATTTGCTCAATCACTTCATCCATGGAAAGTAGACGCACAGGAAGGGACATTATATGAAGATCAACGGATCCAATTTGAAACCGATGTAGAAATCACCAGCCTTGATAAGAAAGGTTATATACAAGTCATCCGCACCAATTTTGTCGAAGTAAACCTAGTGGAAAAGACCATGTATTCAGATCAGCCAGTCGAAATTATTGGCCCAAATTATGTGATAAACAGTAATGGCTTCACCGCTAGCCTAGAAACCCAAAAATATGAGTTATTAGACCATGTTAAAACCGTTTACCAACCGTCTGTTCCGTACTAGTTTTTTAGCAACGTTATTATTTTCGACTAATAGTTATGCTGGGAAAGATGATTTTACTAAAAAAATTGAACTGGCTTCCTTGTACCAAAATGCTGATGGCATTGCCAAAAGAGCAACTTACCAAGGCAATGTTGTGATCCTACAAGGATCTTTAAAAGTCAGTGCAGATGATTTAGAAATTGATGCCAGCAAGGGTGAAGGCAATGAAATATTTATCGCCACTGGTAACCCTGCTACATATTCTCAACAACAAGAAGATGGCAGCATGGTCACTGCCAAGGCAGATAAGATTGAATACCATCGTCAAACTCGCTCCCTATCATTAGAGGGGAATGCTGAGATAAAGCAGAATTCTAGTAGTGTGCAAGGCAAATCAATCACATTTAATATGGAACTTGAACAAATCATAGCTCAAGGTAGCGATCAAGAAAGTGGCCGTGTTATTACCACATTCCAGCCTGTATCAAAGCCTAAAGAACTTGAAACAGCCCAACAGGATGAACAACCTTAATGGCCGTATTGAAAGCCACACATTTAGCTAAGTCTTATAAGTCTAGACAAGTTGTAAGAGATGTCAGCATTGAAGTATCGACTGGTCAAATAGTGGGTTTATTAGGACCAAATGGCGCTGGTAAAACCACCACTTTTTATATGATTGTTGGGCTAGTACCTTTAGACAAAGGTGACATCTATATTGATCAACAGAATCTTACTCTGCAACCAATGCATGTGCGTGCTAGGCAAGGCATAGGTTATTTACCACAAGAAGCATCAATATTCAGAAAGCTAACCGTATATCAAAATCTGATGGCGATATTACAAACTCGTAAAGAATTATCAAAAGAACAGCGAGAACAACAGGCCGACTCATTATTGGACGAATTTAATATCAACCATATTCGCAATAGTTTAGGTATGAGTCTGTCTGGCGGTGAACGCAGAAGAGTAGAAATTGCGCGAGCCTTGGCGGCTGATCCAGAATTTATATTATTAGACGAACCCTTTGCTGGGGTTGATCCCATTTCAGTTAACGACATAAAAAAAATAATTCAACAATTACGCGATAGAGGTCTAGGTGTATTAATTACCGATCATAACGTGCGTGAAACCTTAGATGTATGTGAAAAAGCATATATAGTGAGCCATGGCGAGTTGATAGCTTCTGGCACTTCGGAAGAAGTTTTAAGTGATCAACGTGTAAGAGATGTATACCTAGGTGAACAATTCAGGCTATAGTTAAAAGAATATTACTTAAAATATTAAGCTTCCAGCAAAGCTGTCAAGCAAGCGAACTTGATTAGTATTTTATGATTGATGTGGGATAACTTCGACAACACGCTGTAATTTCTAGAATGAAGAGTTCATCTCGTCTGATAACAACAACAGATTAAACATAAGAAGTTAATGAAACCCTCTTTACAGTTAAGATTTAGCCAACAACTTACAATGACACCGCAGCTGCAACAAGCCATAAAGCTATTGCAATTGTCTACTTTGGATTTACAAGCTGAAATTCAAGAAGCCTTAGACTCTAACCCGTTGTTAGAAGTAAACGAGTCAGATGACAGTGGTAGTGGCGAAAAAGCCCTTGAAACTAACCACAGTGCCGATAATAAAGATAGCGACAGCACTCAAGTTGAAGTCAATGCGGATAGTGTCGATAGCGGCGATGCCCTGCAAAATAATGACATACCAGAGGATTTACCCTTAGACAGTACTTGGGATGAATATTTA
This sequence comes from uncultured Paraglaciecola sp., assembly GCF_943787955.1. NCBI lineage: Bacteria > Pseudomonadati > Pseudomonadota > Gammaproteobacteria > Alteromonadales > Alteromonadaceae > Paraglaciecola > uncultured Paraglaciecola sp. The sequence continues at coordinate 122,609 of NZ_CALSOK010000014.1, read as the reverse complement.
AGTGCTTCATCAGCCCCTTCCTCTATGAGCAGTGCAGGATCAGCAGGCGATGATGATCAAGTATTTCAAGGCGAAACCACAGAAAATATTCAAGACCATTTGCTTTGGCAAATGCGTTTAACCCATTTTAGCGATACCGATATTGCTATTGCTATGGCCATTATCGATTCTATCGATGAAGCCGGTTATTTGACTATTAGCACTGAAGAAGTCCTAGCCAGTATGGATGACGAAGAGATTGAACTGGACGAAGTTGCAGTAGTACTTAAACGCATCCAGATGTTTGATCCCATAGGCTCAGGCGCTCGCAGCGCCCAAGAATGTTTACTAATCCAATTACGGCAGTTTGCATCAGATACACCTTGGTTAGAAGAAGCCAAGTTGTTGATTACTGATTACTGCGATCTGATAGGCAGTAAAGACTATCGTACTCTAATGCGAAAAACTCGTCTCAAAGAAGAAGAGTTGCGGGAAGCCATGCGTCTGTTGCAAACCCTTAATCCTAGGCCAGGTACTGCCATAGTCACAGGTGAATCAGATTACGTTATCCCTGATGTATCTGTTTCTAAGAAAAATGGCCGATGGAAAGTAGAACTTAACCCAGATAGCCTTCCTAAACTCAACGTCAATCAGCAATATGCAGCGATGAGCAAAAGTGTTAAGAACACTTCAGACAGTCAATTTATTCGTTCACATTTACAAGAGGCAAAGTGGTTTATTAAAAGTGTTGAAAGCCGCAACGAAACTCTTCTTAAAGTGTCTAACTGCATAGTGCAGCAACAAATGGGTTTTTTTGAACATGGCCCCGAAATGATGAGACCTATGGTGTTGAACGATGTCGCTGAAATGGTAGATATGCACGAATCCACTATTTCGCGAGTTACAACACAAAAATACATGCATACACCAAGAGGTATTTTTGAGCTGAAATACTTCTTCTCTAGCCATGTAGCCACAGATGCAGGCGGAGAATGTTCATCAACTGCAATAAGGGCATTGATTAAAAAGTTAGTAGCTGCAGAAAAACCCAGTAAACCTTTAAGCGATAGCAAAATTGCTCAGGTGTTGGCCGACCAAGGCATTATGGTAGCGCGGCGAACAATAGCAAAATACCGGGAGTCACTCATGATCCCACCATCTAACCAACGTAAGAGCCTGCTTTAGGCGAATTGAAGAAGGAATAGGCGATATGCAAATTAACCTTACCGGCCATCATGTAGATATTACAGATTCTTTAAGAGATTACGTACATACGAAATTTACTAAACTAGAACGACATTTTGAGCATATAAATAATGTTCATGTAATATTAAATGTGGAAAAGCTTAATCAAAAAGCGGAAGCCACTTTACACCTCAGTGGAACAGAGGTGTTTGCTACATCTGAACAGTCAGATATGTATGCAGCAATAGATGCTTTAATCGATAAACTTGACCGCCAAGTGATTAAGCACAAGGAAAAAATTAAACGCCATTGATAGCGTCAACGATAAACCACAATTAGAATTCATAATGGAAATAAAAGATATTCTTCATCCTGACTGTACTTTATGTGCAGTTCAAGGAACCAGTAAAAAACGAGTACTTGAACTTATTAGTCAAATTGCTAACCAACATTTAATTGATGTTGATATTGACCAAGCTACTATTTTGTCTAGTCTGACATGCAGAGAAAAAATGGGCAGCACTGGCATTGGCAATGGTATTGCCCTGCCACATGGTCGCCTACAAGAACTAGAAAATGTTATGGCTATTGTATTGACCAGTAAAAAACCAATCGATTATGACGCCATAGACAATGCGCCTGTTGATATCTTTTTTGCTATTTTAGTACCCGAAGACAAAGCATCTGAACACTTAGGCACTTTGTCTGCTATTGCCACGAAACTAAACAATAAGGACACGTTAAGCCTAATGCGCCAAGCAAAAACAGACCAAGAGTTATTTGAGGCACTAGGATAAATGAAACTTATCATTATTAGTGGGCGTTCTGGCTCAGGTAAATCTATAGTGCTGCGCTCATTAGAAGATCTTGGCTATTATTGTGTGGATAATATTCCAGTTAACCTTTTACCCACACTCACTCATACTGTAGTTGATGAATACGACCAAGTGGCCGTTAGCATCGATGTCCGTAACTTACCAAAAGATCCTAATGAGCTAGTCGAAATTCTTGATTATCTGCCCTCCACTTGGGATATGACCATACTTTATTTAGATGCCAGCGATGACATGTTGATTAGACGTTTTAGCGAAACAAGACGACTGCATCCTTTATCCAAACAAAATAAGTCTTTGTCTGATGCTATCCAAGCAGAAAGCCAATTACTCGCACCTATTGCCGAACGTGCTGATTTGTATATAGACACTGACCAACTGTCGGTCCATCAGCTTGCTGAATTAGTCCGTGAACGCATTTTAGGTAAAAAAAGTTCTAGACTGGTCTTGGTATTCGAATCCTTTGGCTTTAAGCATGGCATACCAAAAGATGCAGATTATGTTTTTGATGGTCGCTTCTTACCTAACCCTCATTGGGAACCGGACCTCAAACACTTAACAGGGTTAGATGCACCGGTGCAGATATTTTTGGGCTCGCAACCCATAGTGACTAAGTTTATTTGGCAAATTCAAAACTTAATTTCCACATGGTTACCCCATTTAGAGCGCAACAATCGCAGTTATGTCACCGTAGCGATTGGTTGCACGGGCGGCCAACATAGATCCGTTTTTGTTGCTGAAATGTTAGCCAAAAATTTCAGTAACTCTCACCCTGATGTACAAATTCGCCACCGCGAACAAAACTGATGCCTAGTTTCGAAAAGACACTGGTGATCGTTAACAAATTAGGGCTTCACGCAAGAGCAGCCACGCAGCTTGTTCAGCTAACCAATAAGTTTGATGCACAAATCACGCTACACCAAGGCGATAAGCAAGCCTCAGCCAACAGCGTACTTGGCTTAATGATGCTCGAAAGCCACCAAGGTAAAGAAGTGCGAGTCGTCAGTGAAGGTAAAGATGCACAAGCAGCAATGGACGCGGTAGAAACCTTGATCGTCACTAAGTTTAATGAGGAGGAATAATAAGCTCTGAATAACACTTTTTGTTTATAAGTAGAAATGAAAAGCTTCGCTTCGCGCCATCGTCCCGCGCGGTCGCCACCCTCTAACCGGTTACACTTTTTATACTGTGTTTCTTTGCACTTTATACTAATCAGAAATTATCCTTATCGACAGAAAGGCGACGTTGAGCATTCTCAACTGAAATAAAGCCAAGTCGCCAGACAACTAAACGAAAGACCAAGAAAGACGTTAGACTATGAGACACCAGCAGAGCGATTTAACCAGTGTGTTGCAGTGACCAGTTGAACTCACACCTGATAGCTGACCTAAGCTTTTGTTGATTTTTAGCAACGATGTTCGACGAGAATGCCCTATATGGAAAATTTCATCGGAGTATTTTTATTAATAACACCTTTACCTTACTTCGGTTTCTAAATAAAAGGTGTCTACAAATTTAGGAGAATAACACTATGCTGTGTTAAACATGAGAGATACTGTCTTGTAGTGATAACTGTATTTTTAACTTAAAGAGGGCTCTCGTCTCTTGGTACATCCATATTTTCACTTGGAAAGGTGGCTATCACTGCGAGCGATGCTACGTAGAAACCTGCAGCAAATTGCAAAAACCACTAATATGTTTTAGGAAACCGTTATCACTTAGAATCTGTATATCAATCGGCATTATGCCAAATAAAATAGATACAATTAATGCTGTCCCAACTGGCCAAAATATGCCTAACTGGACTTGACTGGCACACTTCACCTCATGACCCACATTCACCAAAGTCTATATGTTTTTTTCTCACTGCAAATTCGTGACTTAAGCCCTTAATACACGAGTGCATTATATAGGTTCTTTGCTGAATGCCGCTCACAGCTGTTGAGTGAAAAACTGGTACGCACTACGGTCTTGATTCTTTTGGGCTAAATAAACACCGAGTTCCAGTAAGTTTTGCCTGTCGGCATAGCGTTTGACGATCATTTGAAGGGTGTTCAAGGCTTTCTTTGACTGTCCTTGTCCATCCATCGACAGGATGTAGGCGTAGGCGTATTGGCTATTTTGCGGCAACAAGTCATAGGCTTTTTTAAATGAAGTCAGTGCAACGGTGTGCTGTTGTTGCCTGACTAAATGCAGGGCAGCTTCTCATAACTCCATGCGTTATGACTTTGAGATAACAGTACCTCCCATTGACTTTATTGTTGAAATTTTGGCCGGATACCTCGGTGAACATGGCGGGGTAAGGATGACGGGGGGTGGTTTTGGTGGCTGCATTGTTGCCCTGATGCCCCACGCCATGGTGGAAGGGGCTAAGCTCTTACTTGCGCAGCGTTATTTTGCGCACAGCGGCATCACAGAAGATGTTTATATTTGCAGTGCCAGTGACGGTGCCGGTGAAATTGCACCGTAATAGCAATCCAGCCTAGCGCATGCTCGTAAGACACCCGCATACCACCAACAGGATACTTCCCAGGATGATACCGCTCGATGTACAAACTAAATTGCGGTACTCAATATATGTCTAACCTAGAACAACAAGGATACTAATCAAATGCAAACTATCTTGGTAACGGGAGGCGATGGTTACATTGGCAGCCATAGGGTTTTGCAATTATTGGAAACGGATCATCAAGTTATCGTATTGGACAATCTGTGCAATGCCTCTAACGAGTCGCTTAAACGAGTGGAAGCCTTGACGGGTAAAAAAACCATCTTTGTTGAGGCAGATATCCGTGACAACACCATCTAAGAGCTGGTTGATCTTCCCCTATTTTTGTGATCAATTTATATAATAATTTTCCTGCCAATCTGTTTTTTTAAGTTGAAAATTGATATCACTTAAGTCAGCTATGTCGCATTGCAGACCATCAAAACCAGTTTTATCAAGCTACCGCCAATGGCGGCTTTTGGCACATGGCCGAAGGATAGAGAACGTTCCTAAAGATGGGTTTTAATAGCGAAATGAACCAATATTACTCTAAGTGCTAATGACCGCTTTGTCGGCAGACTGTGTAAAAACTCCTATTACAACCGCCAAATCTTACCCTCTGTGATACTCAACCTTCCAAATGACTTAGTCACTGATTATTAGCGTTAGCACGGAATTTTGGATTTGGAGTGTTAAGGCGGGTTGTTGATGATAAAAGTGACGTTTGAAGGCAGTTTTATCTCATGAAATCAGGCTAAATCTCCCCTTATTGCCTGATGGCCTCCATCAAACCAGTTGTCCCCATTATTGTCATCATTCTCTTCAGGTTATAAGCCAGCACATGCAGGTTCATCTCGATACTGACATTCTTTCTACGCTTCATTAAAAAGTGTGTCGCGCCCATCCACATTTTGATAGTACCAAACGGATGCTCCACAGTTTGTTTTCTCACAACCGATATCTCTGGATTATCGTCGAGCCGCTGCTGCATCGCGTCTATCTCATCTTCGTGAACCCAACGTCTCATTTTCCTTGGCTCTTTTAATGACTTCGTGCATTTATCTCTAATACTACAATCACGGCAAGCGTAAAAATTAACGTATACCTTTTGCTCAAGGCCTCTTTCGGTCACGTCACGTTGGTACGGTAATTCCTCGCCCGCTGGGCAAATATAAAGGTCTTGGTCTTTATCGTATTTAAATAATGATTTGTTGAATATGCCTTTTTTTTCTGAGCCTGATGTATCAGTCTGTGGCACGTTTGCCGTCATGCCTAAGTCTTGTGTCGCTTTAATATCTATGCGACTAAAGTAGCCCTTGTCGGCGATGATAGTGATGTCTTTCTTACCCAACGTTTTTTGAACTTGCGCTGCTACTGAGGTGAGCTGGCCCCTGTCGGTTGTCATGGTGACATCGTGTTCAATAATCAAGTGATGCTTAGTATCCACAGCGCTTTGCACGTTGTAGCACACCTGTCTTTCCATATGTTGCGTCTTCATCAAACGTGCATCAGGGTCGGTTTGTGATACTTGCTTGTCTGGGTGTTCATTCACTTGTATTTCGAGTGCTTTAAGCTCAATTAATCGCTGCTCAAGCCATGCTAATTTTGAAGTAGATATTGTGGTGTCAATATTCTTTTCATCCCCGTCTTTGGTGTCCATTTGACTTAAGTATTGTTGAATACTCTTTTCTGTTCGCTCGATATGAGCCTGAACTTTGGCGGGTGTATAATTCTTGGATTTGTTGTTGACGGCTTTAAACTTACTACCATCAATGGCGAACGCTGAATCCTCAAACATGTTGAGCTGACGACATAACTCAACAAACTTGCGGCAGACATTTTATCACCTGCCATTAGGATTCCGACCGATAGCATCAACAAATATCAAAAAAGTGATCAATATATTCAGCTTGGGTTACGACCGCTGATCGCTCAAACCCGCCTGTTAGTTTATTAGGTAAGGCTGAGTTTCAAACTTTAATATGCTCATACATTTATTTCTATGTATTACGAAGGTATTCTGTTTGATTAACTCGGCCCTTCGATATATTCGAAAAAGTCAAAATCAGCTACGCAATTTTGCCCTGATGTATCATGGCAAGCCATACCTACAAAGGCTCCGGTGAAACTTGCCCCTTCGCCCTTGCCTGCTTCATCAGAAATAACACTATAGTCGAAGCGATAAGGTAATGTTTTCCAGAAATCTGCATCGAGTGACCATTCAAATTTCAACACATGGTGGTCGACTCTGGCGCGCAAATATACCTCACCTTCAGTAGGCAGAATGAACCTTGGGTCAGTGAACAAGCCTTCAGTATGTCCTTCGCGCAATGGAAAAGACAAACTCAGTTGTGGGTTAGCCAAACAACTCATCACATCTATAAATCGCTGCCCATCATCATCTACCGAGATATACAAATAATGAAACTTATGACTGTTATAGTAACAAACCAATCCCGCTGTTTGCTGAAAATTAGTCGGTGAAAAATCGACTTTGGTTGAAGCATCAAAAACAAAGGCTTGTTGCCTACGTGCAATCAATGCATGTTCATATAAAGAACCTATTGACTCTTTACCCGTTAAACGCAAATAACCGGGACGTTCAAATAAACTCATAAAGGTTTCTGGAAACGGAGTGCGCAACCACTGAAAATCAATCGGCAACGTTTCGCTATCAAATTCATGACGAGCTTCTTGTTTTGGCCAAGGATGCTCTGGTAAATTAGGCGCGGCAATATGTAACGCAGGAAGTCCGTCTGCTGTTGCCCCTTCTACTCTTAACCAACCATCATCAGTCCAAATGGTTTTTTGTAATCCTGTTTCTCGACCCATGGGGCAGCGGCGTTCACCGGTTAAAGGTCGGCCGCACAAATGCACCAAATAGTGTTCACCTGTTTTAGTTTCGACTAAATCGCCGTGTCCACAGCGTTGCAAGGGCAGATGTTGATTGTCTTTGGCTGTTAACAGGTAACCTTGGGGATCCACTTCATAAGGCCCTTCTAACTGTTCAGAACGGGCAATCGTCATAGCATGGTTATATCCTGTGCCACCTTCAGCCGTTACCAAATAATAATAGCCATTACGTTTATATAAATGTGGCGCTTCAGTCACTCCAAGTACTGAACCTTGAAAGATGTTTTTACGCTGACCAATTAACTTTTTTTGACTTGTACAATATTCTTGAAGCGCAATACCGGCAAACCTATGTTGATTATGACGATGATCCCAAATCATGTTTACCAACCACTTTTTTCCATCCTCATCATGAAATAGAGACGGGTCAAAACCACTAGAATTCATGTAAACAGGATCAGACCATTCTCCATCGATAGTGGCACAAGTTGTTAAGTAGTTATGAGCGTCTTTATAATCACCATCAAAACGCTTCACGTCAGTATAAATCAAATGAAACAACCCATCATGATGAGTCAAACAAGGCGCCCATACGCCACATGAATCTGGCTCACCGCGCATATCTAGCAAAGACTTGCGATTTAACGGTCGAGTTAATAATCGCCAATTTTTGAGATCTTTTGAATGATGAATTTGCACACCCGGATACCATTCGAATGTTGAAGTAGCAATATAAAAGTCATCGCCAACTCGCACAATACTAGGATCAGGATTGAACCCAGGTAAAATAGGATTGGTAATTAGAGAATGTGTCATAAAGAGTCCTTAAATCCTTTTACTAATTTAAATTGATAGAGAAATAACAACACAATTATCCCTGCTGCTACTAAGCTAATGGCAAAGATTAATAAAATACCAAATATGGCCTATTCGGTTTGGGTTTCATTTGGCTGATAGCCATAACCCGAAAGCATCCACTCCCCCGCGGCACCAACTATTGCAATGCTAAATTTTAGAGCCTGTAAATGCCACAAAAAGCTCATTGACATAGCACCGCGACCTCAACGTTTTACACCGTAATACACAGTATCAGGCACAGTAGAGAAGAGTAGTTGCATAAAAAGCAAATAACGTGCTCTGATGTCACCAAAATAGTCGTACATACTCCTTTTATACTGGTGGCTTTAGGTATATTCGATATCCCAACCGCAGCATGTGAACGCTCCTAATCAGCGCGCCTTCTTTGGATTAACAACACTAAACCTAGACTTAACAGTCCTAACAATGACGGTTCTGAAACCTCAATCGTCGAATATATAAAATTGGGGACAAACCTGCCCGAATTCGATTCTAGTGTTGGAAATTCAAAGGAAATGTTTTCCGAACCGCGTACGCCATTCCCAAAGGTGATATCACCTGTCGTGCTTACAGTGCTAGGGCTCCAGATGTAGGTATCATCATTTAGTGAGATCGTCGAACCGATGGTGTAAGAGCTTCCTGCATTTAGCATAATTGCTGCAATAGTTTCATAGCGCCAGCCATCGATTAGAGTACTTGAGGTGCCAGCCTGAACTATTACATCCGATAACAAGGTGCCATTACTGTCCCACAATCCAATTTGGTGAGCAGCTGAAAGTCCGATTAGGCCTTGATCCCAAAATCCAAGGCTAGATACCGACATGTCACTATTAACGAAAAGATTCCAACCGACGAGTCGCGGCAAATCAGTACCACTACTGATACTTTCATTTCCACCGCTAAAGGAAGTCACTGCCAAAATCATAGTCGCACTCACAATTGAGCTAGTTAAGGTAAGTCCAACAAACATCAAACTTATAATTATCTTTCTCATTACATTACTTTTAAATTTATGGTTAATTACAAACAATTGTATAAAAGATAACGCACATATCGCGCCATTAATAATACCTCACTGATTAATAACTAGGTTACAAAAAGACATAATACCAGCGCAATCTTCAAAGTCGTCATAAGATTCTAACCCTGAACCCGCTGATATTGCCGATGCGCTGACTCCAGTTGCTGGCTCCGCATCCGGTAAATACCCTACCAATAGCGTCGCGTTTGCGCTGCCACATAAAAAGATTAATACTGCGAATGAACCTAATAATCGTTTAATCATTTTAATTTTCTTCCTATTGCGTTTTTTATCAGCGAAATGCCAATATTAAACTTAGTAATTACCTTGGCATAATCTATGCTGCTCTATATATGGCAAAGATTCAGAGGCTATGCGTTAGGAAAAATAATTGAATATGTAAAAAACCTGACAAACGAAATCCAATAAATCTGGGGTCAGGGTCTGACGTATCCCCACGAAATTTAAAATAATTTGGAAAAAATCAAGGGGTCACAGCACTTGAAAAGGCGTCGATTGATAGTCCGCTAACGCAGTCTGACCTTGCTATATTACACCGCCTAGTCGTATGTCCGGTGATCAAAGGAGCCAGATGGTGCATGAAATATAACCTCAAGTTTATATTCCAATATTTGAAACAACGCGAAAATACTGATCGTCAGCTTACATTGGTAAATGCTAAAACGTGTAAAAAATCCTGACAGTCTGTTGATCGCTCATTACCGTCAGTCAAGCTTGATTAATCGCATGATGATTTTTAGCTCAATATAGTCTGATAGTTCGAATTCTCTTACGTCCGCTTTAGGTCGTTAGTTGTCCTTTTGGGCTGCGAGCGATACTGACAATTTATCGCGAAAATCGGTTTAACTGTAGTGATTCCGAATGACGGGTATTGGCACAATTCGCCAATTGCGCAGAAAGCCGTAACCGTCTCCTGTAAAAGTAATGACAACTTACCAAGGAGCCAAACCCAACGCTTCACACAATATGTAAAACACCGTTTAGCTCATAAAAAATTTGTCCTTGGCGAAAGGGCTTTTGGCAGGTACTGATGGCATTGAGCAAAAAGTCTTATAAGCTTGTTACATTATCTCTATATAACAGGTCAAAACTGCCGTTTATTAGACTGCATTCAACTTATTTCACACTCCAATAGTGAAATATGTGCTGACCAGCTCGTGGCCATAGATTAAACTAGAGTTGTATAATTAAAGCACTACGTTTTAGTGCGTATTGACCCAATGAGTAAGTCTGTCTGAGCCATGCCAAATACCTTCGAAGCCAAAAGCAGTAACAACCAACTTCATGACATCAATGAAGCGTTAGGTAGCGGTCAAACTGAGCTAGTCAAAGAGATGTTGTATCAGCTGCAACCCGGTGATCTTGCTTTACTTTTAGAATCGAGCCGCAGCCGCAATCGCTTGGATATTTGGCAACTCATTCCCCCTGATCTCTACAGTGACGTGCTCGAAGAACTGTCTGATGATGTACGTAATGGCATTATCAGAAAAATGCTCCCAGAAAAAGTAGCCGATGTCCTAGAAGAGATGGACACCGATAACCTCGTTGATACCTTGCGTGGCTTACCGCAGGAAGTAGCGCAAGATTTATTGGCTGCCATGGATGAACAAGACCGTTCCCGCGCCGAGCTTGGATTATCTTACGGTGAAGAAACAGCCGGTTTTATTATGAACACCGATGCTATTAGGCTTCGCCCGGGCATTAATGTGGATGTGATCTTGCGATATTTGCGCTTGAAAGGCGATATACCGGAACACACAGATACCTTATATGTGGTTGATCGCGACGATAAATTAATGGGCGGTGTAGCGTTGACTCGGTTGATAACTGCCGCTGCTAACACATCAATAGAATCGTTAATTAAGGACTCTGAAGCTATACCAGCCAATATGATGGATAACGAGGTAGCCAGTTTATTTGAGCGATATAATTGGTTATCAGCACCCGTTGTAAATGAAAACAACAAATTGTTAGGACGTATCACTATTGATGATGTGGTCGATATCATTCGTGAAGACGCAGAACACTCAATGATGAGCATGGCCGGTTTAGATGATGAAGAAGATACCTTCGCGCCAGTCGTAAAAAGCACCCAGCGCCGTTCAATTTGGTTAGGTGTCAACTTGCTTACCGCTTTAATGGCAGCTGCCGTGAGTGACTTATTTGAAGCCACTTTAAGCCAACTGGCGGTGTTGGCAATACTCAACACTATCGTACCTAGCATGGGTGGGGTAGCAGGTAATCAAACGCTTACCTTAGTGATCCGTGGCATGGCGCTGGGGCATGTGAATTCGGCTAACGCGAGATGGTTAATTAGCAAAGAATTAGCCATAGGTTTTTTAAATGGGGTGATATGGTCTGTGCTAATTGCATCAGTGATTGCCATCTGGAAACAAGACTTAATGTTAGGCGCAGTCATTGCCTTTGCTATGCTGATCAATATGATCGCCGCCGGATTAGCAGGGGCAAGCTTACCCATCATCATGAAAAAATTAAAAATAGATCCTGCTTTAGCCGGTAGCGTCATTTTAACCACTATCACTGATGTAGTAGGTATATTCGCATTTTTAGGCTCTGCTACTTGGCTGTTAATCTAAACTTAAGCTTTTCTCGTAAAATGGTATTAACACTTTTAGCCTTGTTCACCATTGCAGTTCAATCTGCATGGTGTCGTTTTGTATTTCATAAAGAGCAGCTTATTTTTACAGATTTCACATCTATTCGATTGCTAGGTGTGATATTTATCTTGGTATTCATAAGTACCATCAAGGACAAATTAGCCATAGATAACATCAATCAATATGGTAAACACGCTGGCGCCTTATCTTTGTTTGTTTGTTTATGAAAGGCTTTTTAATCCCTCTATCACTCTTAGCTATGCAACAGGAGCACTAATATCATTTGCAGCAGTGCCGTTTAAGGCACGATTAATTGGTTGCTAAGTAAAATTAATGCCTAGATATACCAACAGCTAATTGTCACTTTATCAACATCTAGATGCTAAAATGCGATGAAAATAGTGCTAGTTCTGTTTGATATTAGGAATACACATTAAAAAACTGAAAACGCAAGTCACTGCTTTGGCTGCGCTTTCATATTTCAAAAATCAGATCTCACCCGCACCATCACTAGCACTACAAATATAAATTGTCTCTTTGTAACCAGTTTCGACCTCGTAACGCTCAGCCATCAACAATTTTGCCCCATCAACCATATCATGGGGCATAAGAGCCACCAAACAGCCGCCAAAGCCACCACCAGTCATACGTACACCCCCTTTATCGCCAAGATATTCAGTTAATATTTTTACAGCAAAGTCGATGGGAGGTACGGTGATTTCAAAATCGTCACGCATGGAGATATGTGACTTGGCCATTAATTGTGATAATTGAGTTACGTCATTGTTTCTAAGCGCTTTTGCAGCTAAAACAGTACGTTCACTGTCGGATACAACATGATGAGCTCGTCGGTACACCACATCAGGTAGCTTAATTTTGCTATTTTGTAACTCAATCAAGCTAATATCACGTAAGGCTTTTAACCCCAGCGTATGAGCTGCCTCTTCACATTGCAAACGGCGGGTATTGTATTCGCTGTCGACTAAACCACGTTTTACATTGGAATTGATGATCATCACCGCCAAGTTTTCCGGCATAGATATCAGTTCTGTTTGCAAAGAACGACAATCCAATAACAAGGCATTGAATTTAGAGCCACAGGCACTGACCATCTGATCCATGATCCCACATTGACAACCTACAAATTGATTTTCAGCTTCTTGGCCGTTTAACGCCACCTCTGCTTTTGTTAGTAATAAATTGTATAAACCACGGAAGGTTTCACCTATTACCACCTCCAAAGAAGCAGACGAGCTTAGCCCAGCACCTTGCGGCACATTGCCGGTTATTGCTAAATTGGCACCTTTAAATATATGCCCTCTACGTTGTAGGTGCTTGATAACACCACGCACATAATTACTCCACATTTGTGTAGAGTGGACTTCGATATCACAGTCTAATGAAAACTCATCTTGTTCATTACTGTAATCAACAGCCACAACACTGACGGTCATATCATCTCTAGGTGTCACTGCAACTAACGTTTGATAATCAATAGCACAAGGCAGCACAAAACCATCGTTGTAGTCTGTGTGTTCACCTATCAGATTAACCCTGCCAGGTGCCTGAAAATGACGTACGGGCGCGGCTCCAAATGTCTGAATAAATACCGAATCAAGTTCAGTTAACATACTTTGAGAGATGTTAGACTCAATTTTTGACGCATTGTTAGACATAAAACTAGGCTCCAGTTGATTCGTTGTAATGAACATCACTGAGCGCCTGTAAACGCTGTGCCGCTTGTTCTGGTGTTAAATCTCGTTGTGGCTCTGCCATCATTTCATAACCCACCATAAATTTACGCACCGTGGCTGAACGCAACAAAGGCGGATAGAAGTGAGCATGGACTTGCCAATGTTCTGTCGACTCTAGATTATTGGGTGCACCATGCCAGCCCATTGAATAAGGGAAAGAGCATTGAAACAAATTATCATAGCGACTTGTAAGTTTTTTGATAGCAATAGCCAAATCGGTTTTGTGCATGGCATTAACATCGGTGAGTCTGGCACAAGCAAACTTAGGTATAAGCAAGGTTTCAAACGGCCAAGAGGCCCAATATGGCACTACCGCTATCCAATGTTCGGTTTCCACAACGGTGCGAGCACCATCTGCTGATTCTCTTTTTGCATAATCTTGCAATAGCGAACTAGCATGTTTTTCAAAATACGTCTTTTGGCTCGCCTCAGCTTTCGCTACTTCACTGGGAATAAAGTCGTTCGCCCATACCTGCCCATGGGGATGAGGGTTAGAACAGCCCATGGCTGCCCCTTTGTTTTCGAATACTTGTACCCAAACATAATCTTTTGATAGATCGGCCACTTGCTCTTGCCAAGTATCAATTACCCCTTCCAAAGCGGGTAAAGATAATTCGGGTAACGTTTTGTTGTGCTCGGGAGAAAAGCAAATAACGCGACTAGTGCCTCTGGCCGCTTGCAAAGTAAATAGGTCGTCATTCGATTGTTTTGCTGCAGGGGTATCTTGCATCAATGCTGCGAAATCATTCGTAAATACAAATGTCCCAGCATACTCTGGGTTAATTTCACCATTAATACGGGTATTACCCGAACAAAGATAACATTCTGGGTCGTGTGATGCAGTATAAGCAATCTGTAGCTTTTCCACTTGACCTTGCCAAGGACGTTTCGCTCTATGGGGTGAGACTAAGACCCAATCTCCGGTTAAAGGATTGCGACGACGATGTGAATGATCAACGGGATCAAATTTTGACATAACTTATATAACCTATTTGTGCTGCCATTAATTTAAATGGCGAATAACCAATATGTTACATCTAAAAACAAGCTAGCCAACAAAAACCGTATCATAATATTTGATGAATTAACTATTGTTTAGGTAGAGGCCAGTTAGGCCCCTCTAATCGTCTATGTCTTGCTGACCCAACCAGTTAATTAATTTTTGCATATCTTGGTTAGCGGCCTGATTTAATTGTTCTACCCAATCATGCACATTTTGCCACCATGCTGGATGATCACCTTGTTGGATTTCGTTAGCAATTTTTTGAACTCGGGTTAAGCCTACTGAGCTCGCCGCTCCTTTTATTTTGTGTGCTTGGGAGCACACTTCGTCTTTTTCATTGGCACTTAAATTCAGCTGCAAAATTTCCAAATATTCAGGCATCTTTTCCTGAAAAACGTTAACACTGGTGCACACCATATCGTGGCCTATGGTATCCACCAGCATTTGTAACAGTTCTATATCGAGAACAGTGTTTAGCATGTCTTTTTTAGGCTCTGCAGAAGGTTGGTGGGGCACCCTTGGTTGCTCACAAAACAAACTGTTAAACACTTCAATAATACGACTCTTTTTGACCGGCTTCGAGATGACTTCATCCATTCCGTTATCAAGATACTCTTGACGAGTTTTAATCACATTTGCGGTCAACGCCACAATACTGGTTTGCTCTACCAACGATTCTTCATGCAAAACATTTGCTACATCAAAACCATTCATATCAGGTAATTGAATATCCAGTAAAATCAAGTCATATTGTTTTTCACGTGCCATAGTAATGGCCTCATTACCTGTAATAGCAACGTCAACATATTGTCCAAGCTTTTCCAACAACGCTTTGGCGACCATCACATTTAACTCAATATCTTCTACCAATAATATTTGTAAACCTGTGACTTTAAGTGTTTCAACTTGAATAGGCTTTTTACTTATACCAAGGGGCAAGTCAACAGTAAAACAGGTACCTTCACCTATCACACTGCTGACACTAATTTCACCATTCATCAAAGACACCATTTGTTGGCAAATAGCAAGACCAATGCCAGTTCCTGTTGCACTTTGATGTTCGGGTAAGTCAACTTGATAATACATAGCAAAAATCTTATCTAGGTCCTCTTGAGGTATGCCTACACCCGTATCACATACCTTAAATGTGACCATAGATGTTTCAGCATCAATCTTTTCAGCTTTCACTTCTAATGAGACTGTACCTTTTTGTGTAAACTTGACCGCGTTAAACAATAAATTCCACAAAATTTGTCTTAAGCGAGTACCGTCTACCTCAACTAAAGCGGGTAAGGGATCCTTTACGTGTGCAGCAAAAGTAAGATCCTTATCATCAGCTAACAGCTCAATAATACTGCCAAGCTCTTGGGTAAAATCTTTTATGGATAATGTTTTCAGGGATAATTCAAGCCTGTCTCTGTCTAGCCTGTCTAAATCAATAATATCGTTAAATATATTACCTAAGGTAATGCCACTCGCGTAAATCGTACTGACCCAAGCAAACTGCTCGCTAGTCAGATCAGTATCACGCAACATTCTGCTTAAGCCGACAATACCATTTAGTGGTGTACGCAGCTCATGACTAATAGTAGCAATAAAAGCAGTTTTGTCTTTACTGGCCTTAGCCAAAGCATCCTCTGCCTGTTTACGCTCAGTGATATCTCGTCCGAAAGCAAGTAGTCCAAGACGGGTGCCGTCTGCGCTAAAAAATGGCACCTTACGCATTTCAAAGTAGCGGCTGGGACCATCGGAAAAGCGCAACCATAATTCTTCAGTAATGCTAAGGTTTTTTTCGAGCACGTCTTGATCACTAGCAACCACTTGTCGGGCGAGCTCTTCGCCATAAACTTGGTGAGGCGTTAAGCCAATCAATTCTTCTTCGGTTTTACCCGTCATTTGTTCAGCAACACGATTGCAGCCAGCAAACTGCCCTTCTTCATTACGGTAATAGATTAAGTCTGGAGACGCATCGATAATCGATCTCAGTAGAGTAGATAACCGTAACGCTTGTTGTTCTTTTTCTGATTTATCAGTGATTTCACGCTCTAAATCGGTGAAAACATTTTCACGCTCTAGCTGAGCATTTTTACGCTGCTCAATTTCATGATTAAGCTGCTTGATATTATTTTGCAAAGTGCGGTTAAGTAACTCATCTTCCTTGCGCAATCGTTCTAACTCAGTCACCGCATCGGCAATACTTTCTCTTGAACGCTCCAGTTGTTTGACTAACTCGCTAAAAACCCACAATACCCAAGGTGCACTGAGTAATGCCAATACAACAGCAATTAAAAAGTCTTCAGAATGAGCTTGGTCACCGAATATCATTCTAAGAAAATAGGTGCCAGCAAAGGTAAATATTAATGTCAAAAAAACAAATAAAACACTGGCCTTTACCGCACCAAAACGGTTGATAAGCTGAGCAATACGGATCACCCATGGGTCAACTGAGGTCATTTTTGTCATAATATCTTGGTCTCAAACATCTGTGGTTTTGCTAATTCGCGGTATGCTAGCAAGAATATTCCGAGGATCAAAATTTAGCCTAGTATTAAAGTGTATATCTAAAACCCTGAAAGACTATTTATTCAGTTAACCTAAATATTAATTCAATAAGAACTATGCGAAAAAAATAAAAAAAAGGCTTTTTGTAACTTATTGATAACATATGGCACTGTTTTTAAGCTTTTATTTATAGCTTATAACCAAGCCATAATAATCAACTATCTCTTTGAATAGTATATATTTTAAATGAAAAACAGCCCGTATATCATGAAAAATATTAAATACACCATATAAGAGAATTGATTTATAAAATAATCCTCGGTATTTTGTACAGCCTGCTTAGTATAAATATTCGATACCCGACTGTATCCCCAATATAATTACAACCGGAAAATAAGCATCGGGTCATGGAGCCAGCTTACGCTCATACAAGTAGTTAAATGTATGATTAGCAATAACAACACACAACACCCTGCCCAGCCGAAGGTTGAAGGAGTCTGCATTAATGAGTTTATATCATCCTAATGATTCAAAGGATAATTGTGGTTTTGGCTTAATTGCCCACACTAAAGGTGAGCCAAGTCATAAATTGGTCAGTACCGCAATTGAAGGCCTTGACCGTATGCAACATCGTGGTGGTATCGCTGCAGATGGCAAAACAGGCGATGGCTGTGGTTTATTACTACAAACACCCGACGCATTTTTTCGCAAAATAGCTGAACAGCAGAATTGGAAGTTAAGTAAAATGTTCGGTGTTGGTGTGATTTTTCTTAACCAAGACCAAGCACTAGCGGATTTGGCCAAACAGGTCATCACTGAAGAGCTAGAAAAAGAGACCTTAGATGTTGTTGGCTGGAGAGTTGTGCCTACGGATAATTCAGTCTTAGGTGATCTTGCGGCTTCGTGTGTACCTCAAATTGAACAAGTATTTGTTAACGGCCCATCAGGATGGCGCTCTCAAGATTTAGAACGCCGTTTATTTATGGCTCGCAGACGGGCAGAAAAACGTCTTTCTAATGACGAAGATTTCTATATCGCAAGTTTGTCCAGTCTAGTCACAATATACAAAGGCCTTGTAATGGCCGGTGACCTACCTCAGTTTTATTTAGACTTAGCCGACGAAAATATGAAGTCAGCTATTTGTGTGTTTCATCAACGTTTTTCAACTAACACCTTGCCACGTTGGTCGTTAGCTCAACCATTTCGATACTTAGCACATAATGGTGAAATTAATACCATTCGTGGTAACCGCGATTGGGCACAAGCCCGAACAGGTAAATTCAAAACGCCTTTACTACCTGATTTGGCGGATGCAGCACCTTTTGTCAACGAAGTAGGCTCTGACTCTTCATCACTAGATAATATGTTAGAGCTGTTTTTAGCTGGCGGTATGGATTTATTCCGTGCAATGCGTCTGTTAGTGCCACCTGCTTATCAAAATAACAAAACCATGGATGAATATTTAAAGGCTTTTTACGAGTTCAACTCCATGCACATGGAGCCTTGGGATGGCCCAGCCGGTATTGTATTAACTAACGGTCGCCATGCTGCCTGTAACCTTGACCGCAACGGCCTTCGTCCCGCACGTTATGTCATCACCAAAGATGGTTTAATCACCTTAGCTTCAGAAGTGGGTATTTGGGATTATAAGCAAGAAGATGTGATTGAAAAAGGTCGTGTTGGACCAGGTGAAATGCTAGCTATAGATACTAAGACAGGTAAATTATGGCGCTCAAATGAAATAGATGATGATTTAAAGGGTCGTCATCCTTACAAAGAATGGTTAGAGAAAAGTATTCGCCGCTTAACACCTATTGAACAGTGTGATGCGCCTGAAATCGGCAAACGTATGTTTGACGACAACATGATTAATACTTATTTAAAACAGTTTAATTACAGTTATGAAGAACTTGAACAAGTAGTCAAGGTTTTAGCCAAAGATGGCCAAGAAGCGACAGGTTCGATGGGTGATGATACGCCTATGGCTGTTCTTTCTGGAAGAAGCCGCACCGTTTACGATTATTTCCGGCAACAGTTTGCTCAGGTAACCAATCCGCCTATTGATTCTTTACGTGAAAATCACGTGATGTCTTTGGCTACCTGTATTGGCCGCGAAAAATCGGTGTTCACGGAAACATCAGGATACGCTGATCGTGTACTGTTTGATTCACCTATCATGGTGTATACGGATCTAAAGCAGTTACGTAATTACGATCCTGAACATTATTATTCTGAAGTCGTCGATCTTAATTTCCCACCAGAAGAAGGGCTTAAGGCAGCAATTAATAGAATATGTAATGAGGTAGAGCACTTAGTCTCACACAAACGTGCCGCGTTCGTTATTTTATCAGACCGAGCCATTAAAACGTCACGCATACCTATACCAGCAGCGATGGCGGTGGGTGCGGTACAGAAGCGACTAGTAGATAAAGGATTACGTTGTGATGCAAATATAGTAGTAGAGACAGCATCGGTCAGAGACTCGCATCACTATGCAGTATTGATTGGTCTGGGTGCTACAGCAATATATCCGTTCTTGGCATACGAAATTATTGAACAAATGTGTGAGTCTGGGCAACTAGATATGACGCCAATGCAAGCGACTGTTAATTATCGTAAAGCGATAAACAAAGGCTTGTACAAAATCATGTCAAAAATGGGGATTTCAACCGTTGCTAGTTACCGCAGTTCAAAATTATTTGAAGCGATTGGTATTAACACAGCGGTAATGGACATGTGCTTTAAAGGGGTGCCAAGCCGTATTCAAGGTGCTGACTTTGAGGATTTCCAACAAGATCAAGTTAACTTAAATCGTGTCGCTTGGTTAAAACGCAAAAACGTAGACCACGGCGGATTATTAAAATATGTACACGGCGGTGAATACCACTCTTACAACCCTGACGTAGTCACAACGCTACAAAAGGCCGTGATAAGTGGTGACTATCAGGATTACCAAAAATTTAGTACTTTGGTAAATGAAAGACCCACTGCTTGTTTTCGTGATTTATTAGCATTATCACCTGATTCAGAAGCCATCTCGATTGACGAAGTTGAGTCTGCAGAAAACTTATATCCACGCTTTGACACGGCAGCTATGTCTATTGGCTCTTTAAGCCCTGAAGCTCACGAGTCTTTAGCTATCGCTATGAACCGTTTAGGTGGTAATTCTAACTCGGGCGAAGGTGGCGAAGATCCTAAACGTTTTGGTAATGAACGTAACTCAAATATTAAACAAATCGCATCAGGTCGTTTTGGGGTAACACCGCACTATTTAGTCAATGCTAAAATCTTACAGATAAAGGTTGCACAGGGTGCTAAACCTGGTGAAGGTGGTCAATTACCGGGTGATAAAGTTAACAAGTATATTGCTGAACTTCGTCATTCGGTACCTGGAGTGACGTTAATATCTCCACCACCGCATCATGACATTTATTCTATCGAAGATTTAGCTCAGCTCATTTTCGACCTGAAACAAGTGAACCCTGATGCACTGATTTCAGTGAAGTTAGTGTCGGAGCCAGGCGTCGGCACCATTGCCTGTGGTGTTGCTAAAGCTTATGCCGACTTAATTACTATTTCAGGTTATGACGGCGGTACAGGTGCCAGCCCATTATCTTCAGTTAAGTACGCAGGTAGCCCTTGGGAATTAGGGCTTGCAGAAACTCAGCAAGCTTTAGTAAGCAATGGATTACGCCATAAAGTACGGGTGCAAACAGATGGTGGTTTAAAAACCGGTTTAGATGTTGTTAAAGGTGCTATTTTGGGTGCGGAAAGCTTCGGTTTTGGTACGGGGCCAATGGTGGCTTTAGGCTGTAAATATCTACGTATTTGTCACTTGAATAATTGCGCCACAGGTATCGCTACACAAGATAAGAACCTTCGTGATAATTATTTCGCAGGTTTACCTAATATGGTAATGAACTACTTCAAATTTGTTGCCCAAGAAGTGCGTGAAATTATGGCTTCAATAGGTGTGCGTAAATTAGATGATCTGATTGGACGTACTGATCTGTTAAAAATATTAAACGGCGTAACAGCTAAACAGAACAAGTTAGATCTCAGTCCTATTTTAGCTAAACCGTTAGCAGGCGACCACACTAAACTCTTTTGCAGTGAAGGTGCTAATGCTCCTGCTGATAAAGGCGATTTGAATCAGTTATTATTAGCAGATTTAGCGTCTGCGGTGAAAAACAAAAGCGGCGGTGTATTCAATTATAATATTGGTAATACAGACAGGTCTGTTGGCGCTATTATCTCTGGTTTAATTGCCAAACATCATGGCAATAAAGGCATGAGTGAAGATCCCATTAAATTAAACTTTACCGGTACGGCTGGGCAAAGTTTTGGTGTATGGAATGCCGGCGGTCTAGAAATGACCCTAGCGGGTGACGCCAACGATTACGTAGGCAAAGGAATGGCTGACGGTAAGCTCGTTATTCATCCACCTAGAGGTGTTAGCTTTAAATCAAATGAGAGCGTGATAGCAGGTAACACCTGTTTATATGGCGCAACTGGTGGTAAATTATTTGCTGCGGGGCTTGCGGGCGAACGCTTTGCAGTGCGTAACTCTGGTGCTATAGCCGTGGTTGAAGGCATAGGTGATAACGGTTGTGAATATATGACTGGCGGTATTGTGGCAGTGCTTGGACGCACTGGTGTAAACTTTGGCGCGGGTATGACCGGTGGTTTTGCTTATATTCTGGATGAACAAAATGATATCGAGCAGCGCGTAAATGGTGAATTAGTAGAGCTTATGTCTATCGAAGATAAAGTGATTTTGATGGAGCACTTACGAGGCCTAATTAATCAGCATTATGAAGCAACAGGCAGTGAACATGCTCACAAAATATTATGCAACTTTGCCACATATTTACCGAAGTTTAGGCTGGTTAAGCCAAAAACCAGTGACGTTAAAAATTTACTTGGCCACATAAGTCGGTCTACTGCCGAACTTCGTGTTCAAGTCCAATAAGGGGGTATCATGTCTAAAAATGTATACCAATTTGTCGATGTAGAGCGTATTGATCCACCTAAAAAACCCTCTATCCTCAGACGAGAAGAATTTGCTGAAATATATCAGCCAATGAGTGAGACCCAAGTAGCGGGTCAAGCCGATCGTTGTCTTGATTGTGGTAACCCCTATTGCGAATGGAAATGTCCAGTACATAACTTCATTCCACAATGGTTAAGTCTTGCCAATGAAGGACGTATTTTTGAAGCAGCAGAATTATCGAGTAAAACCAATACATTACCTGAGGTATGCGGGCGTGTATGCCCACAAGACCGATTATGTGAAGGGGCTTGCACCCTAAACGATGATTTTGGTGCAGTGACTATTGGTAGTATTGAAAAATACATTACCGATACCGCTTTTAAACAAGGTTGGCGTCCAGACATGTCCAATGTTGTTAAAACCAACAAGAAAGTCGCTATTATTGGTGCAGGTCCAGCAGGGTTAGGCTGTGCAGATATACTCGTACGCAACGGTGTAAAGCCTGTTGTATTTGATAAATACGAAAAAATAGGTGGTTTATTAACGTTTGGTATTCCTTCGTTCAAATTAGAAAAAGAAGTCATCGCACTGCGCCATGAAATTTTTTCTGAAATGGGAATGGAATTTGTTCTAAATACCGAAGTAGGCAAAGATCTTCCTTTCGAAGACTTATTAAAGGGTTATGATGCCGTTTTCCTAGGTATGGGTACTTACAAACCGATGCAAGGTGGTTTTGATAACGAAAAAGCACCAGGTGTATACGAAGCTCTACCTTACCTTATTGCCAATGTTAATCGCCAATTAGGCCTAGAAAAACTGCCTGCTGACTTTATTGATATGAAAGGTAAAAAAGTGCTGGTGTTAGGTGGTGGTGATACCACTATGGATTGTGTAAGAACTGCCATACGTCAAGGCGCACCCGATGTCACTTGTGCGTATCGACGTGACGAAGCAAGTATGCCAGGCTCACGCCGTGAAGTAGTTAACGCACGTGAAGAAGGTGTAAATTTCAAGTTTAATCTTATGCCGCTCGATATTGTCGTAGATGAAAACGGCCAAGCCGTTGGTGTGAAGATGGTTAAGACCGAAATGGGCCAACCTGATGCAGAAGGTCGCCGTCGACCTGTGAAGGTAGAAGGCTCTGAACACGTGATTGAAGCTGACGCGGTGATTATTGCCTTTGGTTTCCAACCTAGTCCTGCTAGCTGGTTTGGAGATTACGGGATTATATTGGACGAAAAAGGCCGTGTACGTGCTCCTAAACATGGCAAGTTTGCATTTCAAACATCTAACCCTAAAATATTCTCCGGCGGAGATATGGTTCGGGGCTCTGATTTAGTCGTGACAGC
Source organism: uncultured Paraglaciecola sp. (assembly GCF_943787955.1). Classification (NCBI taxonomy): domain Bacteria; kingdom Pseudomonadati; phylum Pseudomonadota; class Gammaproteobacteria; order Alteromonadales; family Alteromonadaceae; genus Paraglaciecola; species uncultured Paraglaciecola sp. The sequence continues at coordinate 99,152 of NZ_CALSOK010000014.1, read as the reverse complement.
CATTGATGAAGGCCGTAACGCTGCTGAAGGTATACTGGATTACCTAGGCGTGTAAGTTGTTAAACACCTAAGTAAAACTGAAAAAGGGGCATATGCCCCTTTTTTGATCTTAGACGAGAAAGCAAAAGAGTTTCCACCACAGAGGACTCCGGGTGCCGCACGCAGAACGCTTCGCTTCACATAGAAACAAACTTAATATTCACTTTTCTTTTCCTCTGTGACCTCATTGTGCTCGGTGGTGAGCAATATTTTATTTTGTAACGGTAATATCTACCCACACTAACCGATGGTCTGAAGAGCTTTTACGGTCTTTAATAAGGCGATATAAAGGCTCATTTGGTTTAGGCCAAAATACACCGCTTACTTTCACCTCAAGCGAGGTTGAAGGTAATACATAGTCAGCACGCATTGCCCACTCTGCAGTATGCTGAGCTGAATATTGGTTATCGAGTGTGTGAGCCCTGCCACCTTCACTTTGTGGCACAGTAGTGTCATTTACTAAGTTATGTGCAAGTAATCCTTTTATGCCACTCTTGATGCCATCACCTTCATCTGGTGAGGCATTCAAATCACCGAAAATAACAAAGTGATCTCCCTTGAAGCCACCTGGTTTTTGATTATCATCGTAGATATAAGCAGATTGTTCACTACCAGATAAGTAATCAGTCCAAAAGCGTATTTCATCATGATTGCGTTTACCGTTACGATTTTCTGGTCCATCAAATACGGGTGGTGTGGGATGACTGGCCAGTAAATGAATACTGCGGTTATCTATTTTAATGGGGATGTCCCAGTGAGACTTAGAAGACAAACGAAGTATTTGCTGCGCTTGTTGGCTGTAATATGACTTACCGTTTTCGTCCTTGATAGTTACCATAAGATTACCTGGCATATTTTTCCAAAGAAAATATTGAAACGTACGGATTTCTTCAAATTGAATAGGATATTTACTCAGCACTAACATGCCATAGTGGCCCGGAAATAAACCAAAACCAAGGGCATCGCCTTTAGTGCCCGACGCAATGCCGTCTTTATCGAGATCTAATCCAGAATCCACTCCTGTATTGACCGGAGCACTATAGAAATAGGGGTAATCAATCGGCTGATTATTATTCTGAGATACGTTTAGATAATGCTTTATAAAATTTTGGGCGTCTGTTGTCGATTGATTTGAATAATCAAATTCATTTAATAGAACAATATCAGGGCTGAGCCTCTGAATAGTTTCTGCAATGTTTTTTATCTGCTTATGCTCACCGTTGCTTAAGTTGATTTGCAATTCATCACCTGTTGGCGACTCGTGCTGTGAAACATAATTTGTGGCGTCCATACTGACATTAAACGTGGCAATTCTAATGTTTTGGCTATTTGAAGACATGCTGAACACCGTCAATACAAAGGTAAGTAATTTATACATCGTTAACCTTTTGAGAATTGCAAAAAAAAGCCGATCATAAAGATCGGCTTTTATAGTAGCTAATGATTAGTCAAATAATCATTAAAATTCGTATTTCAAACCAAGCTGAAGTTGCCATACAGATTGAGAAAGCACTTCTAAGTTCTTAATACTTCTGTCACTGTTCAGATTAAAATACTCATACTGACCATCGACGATCTTAGCCGAAACAACATCGCGTTCGTACTCATATCGAGTACGCTCAATACGACCCCAATCTGAGTTAAGAAGGTTACCGAAGTTTTCAATATCGAAAAACAACTTGAAACTGTGATCAGCACTAAAAGCTGGCAGTTCTTGCTGGATACGAATGTCTAAGATGGTTGACCAAGCAGAGTTGTCATTGTTACGCGGAGCGATGCTACCCGCATACTGTGCCAGCTCAGAACTATTGATATAATCAAAGAACTCTTGTTGGGCTGCTGCATCTCCCTCAAATGAAGTGGAAGCAAAAATCGGATCATTCGGACCACTAGGAACATAAAGCAAGTGACCGGCATCATCATTACGGCTTTCACGTGAACAACGACCGCCACCTACGTCAAGCAGACAGGCATTGTTTTCGTTAAATGTATAGCTGTAAGGTTGACCAGTACGACGCGTCATAAACACCGACACCTTGGTTTCGTATCCTGCGATTAACTCTTTTTTCCAGTTAGCACGCAACTTAAACAAGTGCTCAGTTTGGAAACTTGAGGTACCCGCACGTGGCGCTTGGCGATCATATGCAGCAAAATCAGAGTAGTTAGATGACGCTGTAGCCGATGTGCCGTAACCGATATCTTCTACATCTGAATAGGTGTAGCTTGAGAACATGTCGAACTCACCGAATTCAGTATCCCATTCGTTAGTCGCTGACAGCGCATATAACTTACTATCACCAGCATCAAATGAGCCAACAATCAGAGCTTCAGGTCCTTCACTACAGTCATAGACACCACGTCCATCTGGTGATGTGGCTACTGGGTTTTCACAACGTTGATCATACCAATAAGTTGCATTGTCTAACTTGTTGTAAAGAAAGTCTGCAGAAAATAACCAACCTTCACCTAGCACTGGAAGGTCAGCATAGTAAGCAGCTCCAAGGCTAACCTTAGTCGTGGTTGGAATTTCAAATGATGGGTTAAGTGCGTTAACACCGCCATCTGGCGCTTCGTTTGCCAGTGAAGCAAGCACATCTTGTGGAATGTACTGACCTGTTGCGGCATCAGGTGTCGTTGGAACTATAACGGTCCCGAAAGCATTAGAGCTGTCAGAAATCACACCATCGTTAGAATAGCTGTTTGAAAGCCAAACCCCAGGTGATCCACCAGAAAAGCGACCAATACCACCACGAACTGTGATGTCATCTGAAGCCAACCACTCAAAAGAAATCCTTGGAAGAATCACATCCAAACCATCGATATCTGTAGCGTTGGAATAACCATAACGGTCGTTAAAGTTTTGATTGTCGCGGATTGAACCTTCAGACTCGTACCAGTCATAACGAATGCCGGCTTCGATGCTCAGGGTTGGATTAACATCCCATGAATCCTGAACATATAAGGAATTGGAATTATAGCCCCAAATAGCACGCAAATCGTTTTCATTGTTGGTGACAGCATTATTATAAAGTAGTCCAGAAGCAGTAGCGTTGGAGAGGTCTTCAATACTGTCAAAAACGTAAGAGCCTTCTGAGTTTTGCGCGAACAGGTTATTTATATCAACCTCTTCTCTCTCAAAACCAGCTTTAAGTATGTGATCGCCTATTGAGTATGAGGCCAAAAGTTTGAATTGTAAGAAATCCTGATCCAATGAATTACCATGGCGGAAACGGTCTGGACCGATTGAAAGATAATTTTCATCACCATCAACTTCACGTAAAAATACCGCGAAATTGGGGAATTCAGCACCATTCAAAGAATTCTGACCTGTGGCTTGCGTGGTACTGGCTATCTTAACTTGAGTAGAGAAGTTTTCAGTCCAGTCAGAAAATACGTGACCGATAATGCTTTCTACTTTTTCTGAACGGTCATACCAAGCCGAAGATGCACCAAGTCTATTGTCTGACGCTAAAAAGTTGTTACCATTTTGCTCACGAATGGCGTTTCCGTCAGACATGATATAGGTAAATTTAGCACGGTGGTCGGCGCTAATATTCCAGTCTATGTTGGCAAGGATTTTTTCATTTTCGGCTGGGCCTTTATTAAAATCACCAATATCGAAGCCCCAAACATCCGAAACAATCTGACCAACTTGAGCAACGTCGTCAAGCGTAATGTTTGGTTGTTCGTTAAGCGCACCTGAACCTGCAGGGCCATTACTAAGAGGAGCAATTTCTTCGTATTTGTCGTAAGCAACAAAGAAAAATAGCTTGTCTTTAATTAACGATCCGCCAAGTGTTGCAACAAACGTTTCTTCTTTAAAAGTAAAGTCGAAGTCGTTATCCCCGCTTTTATCACCTATCAATGAGTCGCTAGTATTATAATAGCCCAATGAACCATGGAGTTCATTAGTTCCAGATTTAGTAACGGCATTAATAGTGCCGCCAGTGAAGCCGTTATATTCAACGTCAAAAGGGGCTGTTTGAACTGACAGAGACTCGATTGCATCATAAGAAATTGGAGAACCCTGTGTTGGGTAACCATTTGCATTCAAACCAAATCGGTCATTCAAAGCAACGCCGTCGATGGTTAACGAGTTAAACTTACTGTTTGCACCCGCAATCGTTAGCTCTTTTGCTCCACCACTTTGCACGTTGACTGATGCAAAAGGATTCAGCTGAGCTGCATCTGTGATATCACGATCAATCGACGTCACTTCGCCTAGCGCTTCAAGGCCTAAGCTCATGCTTAGCCCATCATTCGAGAAACCGGCTACTGCACTATTACTACCGGTTATTTGAATAACTTCAGTATTGTTAGTTTCTTCCACTGTAACAGGAAGAGAGAACGTCTGGTCTAGCGATAAGTAAAGATCATCATATTGCACAGAATCGAATTCGCCTCCACTTATCTTCACTGAATAAGGACCACCAACACGCAAACCACGTGCTGAGAACACACCACTTGCATTTGTTGTCGCAATCGACACAGTGCCAGATGGTGTATGCGTAATAGTGACAGACGCTCCAGAGAAAATAGTTCCTGCTTCAGTTGCAACATTACCTCGGATAGATGAGGTAGTTGATTGCGCCATGGCAGCAGACGATAGTCCTACCGACATAGCGACTGCAATCGCAATGCGATTGAGTTTAGTTGTTTTAAACATTATGTGTTTCCTAAGTTTTGTGTGTTCCGAACGTTTGGTCAGAACAGTTGTTTGTACAGAATGCCATGTGGCACTGCCGATGGCTTGTGTGGTCGATTCAAACCGACTTCTCATTCCGCTTATCGCAATTTTAACAGATTGATTATGACACTTTTATTAAAGTCGTAACAGTGTCGGTGTAAATTCATCAAACTGTCGCATTTCTCTGACCAAATCATACAAGTTAACAACATGTGTTAACATAAAGCTTACAAACCTGACTAACGAGTCAGGCATAAAAACTTACATTGTGAACTGACTTTTAGCAAGTTCGCTGGTATCTTTCCTCCTAATTAACTTATTTTAGAAACGGTTTGCTATGTCAACCCCTTTAGTTATTGCCATTTCAGGCGCATCTGGTTCAGGTAAGTCATTGTTTACCGAGAATTTATTAAAAGAATTCTCTGAAGAAGGCAAATCTGTACAAATTTTGCGAGAAGATCACTATTATCGTTCTCAAGATCATTTACCTATGGCAGAGCGAGAAAAAAATAATTACGACCACCCAAAAGCATTCGAGCATGAGCTGTTGGTTAAACATTTAGAAGCCTTAAGAAATTGGAAATCTATTGAGTATCCGCAATATTGTTATAAGACGCATACACGCCTAGAAAAATCCCAAACCTTAAATTCGGCTCCCGTTATCATTATTGAAGGCATCATGTTGCTAGCTAACGATGGTTTACAACCCATGTTTGACATTAAAATTTTTGTGGATACGCCTTTAGATATATGTCTGTTACGCCGTATGAAAAGAGATATTGCCGAAAGAGGCCGCACCTTAGAGTCTGTAGCCGAACAATACGAGTCCACTGTTAAACCCATGTATCACCAATTTATTTCTCCCAGCCGCTTTACTGCTGATGTGATTGTCACCCAAGGCGGTAAAAACCGGATTGCACTCGATGTGATTAAATCTCATATTCAGCAGAGCCTACTTTAAATTGCAGAGCTTTATTGATTACTAATAAAAATAAAAAGGAAATCATATGGTTAGTCTAATAGGCGTGGCACTTATGCTGCTTATCGCGTTTACATTTTCGTCTCACAAAAAAGCAATCAACTGGCGAACGGTAGGCGGTGCATTTGCTATTCAAGCCTCTGTAGGTGCATTAGTGCTGTATTTTCCTCCGGGGATCCAGTTTTTATTGTCGCTAACAAGTTATGTAGAAAATATTATTGGTTATAGCCAAGATGGCATTACCTTTATTTTTGGTCCTTTAGGTGATAAATCAATGGGATTTATTTTCGCCTTTAATGTGTTGCCTGTGATTGTGTTTTTCTCATCACTGATTACGGTTTTATATCATTTGAAAATCATGAACATAATTATTCGAGTAATTGGCGGATTTTTGCAATATTTCCTTAAAACTAGTCGCCCCGAGTCTATGTCTGCAGCCGCTAATATTTTTGTGGGTCAAACCGAAGCGCCGTTAGTGATTAAACCTTATATCCCCAATCTAACCCGCTCTGAACTTTTTGCTGTCATGGTAGGTGGTTTAGCCTCCATTGCAGGCTCAGTTATGGCAGGTTATGCAAGCATGGGGATAGAAATAAAATATTTACTGGCAGCAAGTTTTATGGCTGCACCGGGTGGTTTATTAATGGCCAAAATCATGATCCCTGAAACAGAAGAAGTTAAAAATGAGTTAACTGCAAAGGAAGCACAGGACAATGAGTACACCAATATTTTTGATGCCGCAGCCAGTGGCGCTGCCAATGGTTTACATCTGGCGTTAAACGTTGGTGCAATGTTATTAGCCTTTATTGGTTTGATCGCCTTATTAAATGGCCTCATTGGCTGGGGTGGCGGTTTCTTTGGTGCACAAGATATAAGCTTTCAGGTGATATTGGGTTATGTCTTTCAGCCGATTGCTTGGACACTGGGTGTGCCGTGGGAAGAAGCGAATATAGCCGGAAGTTTTATTGGCCAAAAAATGGTGGTGAACGAGTTTGTTGCTTATCTAGACTTCCTCAAGTATCAAGAGCAACTCTCTCCTATTACTCAAGCCATCGTTATTTTTTCTTTATGTGGCTTTGCAAACTTTTCATCTATTGCCATATTAATGGGTGGGATAGGAGCAATGGCTCCAACTAGACGTAAAGAGATTGCCCAATTGGGTTTAAAAACCGTATTAGCCGCTACTCTAGCCAATTTAATGAGTGCCGCGTTGGCAGGGTTTTACCTTAGCCTTTAAACATATTTACATTTAGAGAAAAAAATTATGGAACTAGTTGCTGTAGATTATCAAGCACCCAATGCAGACAAACTTTTTGTAGAATCTTTGCATAAAACTGGCTTTGGTGTATTGAAAAATCACCCTATTAGTCAAGACAGAGTCAGCAGTATTTACAAACGGTGGGAGGCTTTTTTTAACAGTGAAGAAAAAAATCAATATACGTTTGATAAAAATACCCACGATGGATTTTTTTCAACTGATATATCTGAAACAGCTAAAGGTTTTAAGAAAAAAGATATCAAAGAATATTTTCACTTCTATCCATGGGGACGTTGCCCAGAAGCATTAAAACAAGAAATAGCAGACTATTATCGAGACACCAATGCATTGGCTTCAAAGTTACTCGTATGGGTTGAAAAGTATTCACCACCAGAAGTGTCAGCTAAATTCACACAACCTCTGTCAAGTATGGTGACCGATAGTGAACAAACTTTGCTACGTATTTTACATTATCCACCTTTAGATGGCTCTGAAGAACCAGATGCGATTCGCGCTGCGGCTCATGAAGACATTAACTTGCTCACACTATTACCATCAGCCAATGAACCCGGTTTACAAGTCAAAGGAACAGGTGATTCATGGATAGACGTGCCCTGCGATTTTGGTAACTTAATTGTCAACATTGGCGATATGCTTCAAGAGGCATCAGGCGGGTATTTTCCATCGACGACTCACAGGGTTGTTAACCCACAAGAAAGCGATCAGACTAAAGCGCGGGTTTCTTTGCCACTGTTTTTACATCCCAATCCTGAAGTAGTGTTGTCGGCAAGATACACAGCTAAAAGTTACCTGAAAGAACGCCTTGAGGAATTAGGTGTCGCTTAATCTAACACTTAGAAAGGAACAGCCGCCGAAAATATTAACAAGGCAGTTTCTATGGTAACAATGCAAGATGCAGGCATTTATCAAATATCTACAAATTACCTAAAAAGTCTAATTTGTTTTGATACTTGTCTTCGTCTTGGCGGTTATGCGCCTTAATTTTAGCTTGTTTAAGATAGCGTAGGCTTTGTTGCAACTCACCAATTTCGAAGTATGCTCTAGCCAGTCCAAAATATACCTCATGTTTACTTCTATCTAAAGCCAAAGCTCTTCGGAAATGTGCCAAAGCTTGATCCCAATGTTCCTGCTCCATCTCTTGTTCACCTAAATTTAAGTGGTAATAAGGATTGCGGTTTCGCTTATATTCAACTTCCGCCAAAATATTCTCAGCTTCTTTTTCTCGTCCGGTAAATGTATACAGATAAGCAAGGTTTTCCCAAGCAGTTAAATTATCAGAGTTCAATCCCAATGCATGTTGATAAGTTTTTTCAGCCTGATTAAAGTACCCGCTTAATCGATACACAATCCCCAGATTGACCCACCCTGAGTCAAAATAGGGGTCAAATAACAGAGCTTCACGAAAATAAGCGTAAGCGGATGTATAATCTTTTCGCAACAAAGCATCAGCACCTTTATTATTATAAAACCTAGCCATTACAGCTTGTTTATTCACGATTTTTTTTTGCAATCCACTTCTTGATGACTGGGGATCAAAATCAACCTGAAAACTACGTGCGTTAAGCATAAAAGCGCTTGGGTCATGGGGAGCAGACATCTTTAAATTGATATGCCCATTTAACAAACTAAAACCCGCTTTTCTTGTCCAAAATTCAGGGATCATAATTTCCTGAAAATCCACGTAAAAACCCGCTTCAATTGCCATGGCATAAGTCATGATAGACATAGACAAGCAATTTGCTGTACGGGAATGATAGGTCTCATTGGCGGTGTTGTTGGCATCTCCCTGATAAAGTAAATTGAGATCTGAGCGATCAAATATGGCTCTAACCAAAGCTTCCATTTGATCAATTTTATTTGTAATTGGTTCAATGGTTGCTTTTACAAATACTTTAGCTTCTTCATCTAATATGAATATTTCCTGCTCTGACTCTACTTGAATTTCCTCAAAGCCAACGAAGCCTAAATCGTATAACAATGACTCAGACGGAGTAACATAGAGGGTGGTGGATTGACAGGCACAAAAAGACAAACAGGTAACGAGTGTAATTAGAATATTTTGGGTATATGAGGTTAGCTGCATTCGATGCACTTCACTAGTAAATCAACATACTAATAACATAGCTGGCGTAAGCAATAACGACTAGTTATTTCAACATAATAAACTGCTGACTTATCCAGGCTTAATGGTCGCTAACATGTCAATTTCCCTCTGATACGTGGCTTGTTGCTGTTCAGTTCTTGATTTCTTTTTAGCGAGCTTCAAGTAATGATAACTTCGTTTAATATCACCTAATTCAAAATAGGTTTTACCCAACCCAAAGAATACTTCGTGATTGCTTTTATCTAACTTTAGAGCACGTTGATAATGCTTTAGCGCAATTTGCCATTGTTGTTTCTCTAACGCTTTATCCCCCCTATTAATGTGAAAAAAGGGATTTTCTAAACGCTGACGTGTCACCCGACTCTCGATATTGTTGGCTTTTTCAGCATGCCCCATATACCGATATAAATACGATAAATTACGCCAGGCAGTTAAATTTTCTTTATTTTTTTTAATGGCCCAAAGGTAAGTTTTTTCAGCAAGCTCATACTGACCTATGAGTCGATACAAATAACCTAAGTTTGTCAAAACAGAAGACAGGTTGGGGGATTGCAAAAAAGCAGATCGAAAATAAGCATATGCTTTTACGTAATCTTTTTTTAACAATGCATCGCCACCATTATTATTGTGAAACATGGCAACAACTTGATTGAGCTTAAGCAGTGTTTTAGGAAAATGCTCTCGGGTAGCTTGTGCATCGAAATCGACTTCAAAGCCTTGCGTCAAAAATTGAGTACGCTTGCGTCTGGAACGGGGTAATATCTGCAAATTAATATGTCCATTTAGCAAACTTTGCCCTTCTCTTATTGTCCAGTACTCGGGGATTTCTATATCTTGGAATCGCACACTAAAACCTAGCTCATTGGCTAAAGCATAAGTCATAATTGACATTGAAAGGCAGTTGGCAGCTCTATTGCGAAACGTTTGATTGGCAACAGTATTGGCTTCAGCTCGATACAATAAATTCAAATCTGAACGAGAAAAAATATGTTGAACCAGAGCTTGAATTTGTTCTTTGGGTTTTGATACTCCTCTTATCGCAGATTGAGCAAAGGCTTTAGCTTCATCATTTAATTCGAAAATTTCTATTTCACTTTCTACAGTAACATTTTCAAACCCTTCAAACCCCTCATCATAAAGTAACGTTTTATGACTAACCGATATTTTTGGAACCGCCTGACAACCAATAAATATAATAGTAACGAGTAAGATACTGAAGTGTTTCATAGCTCACCTACAGTTAGTAAAAAGGTTGTCGAACTTTTACCAATATAATGTATTGTTTTTGATTTTCTCGAAATTTAAACCTTTGAGTTGTTCTATAACACTAGCAGACGTAATAGACTTAGGTTAATGATATTAACTAATTGTGAATATAGAAAACGATATGAAAATTGCTATTTTAGGTGCCATGGATGAAGAAATAACCCTTATTCGTGCATCTTTGAAAAGTTGCCAAGAAAAACACTTTAATCACCTTACCGTATATATTGGCAAACTTGGTGAAGTCGATGTTGCTTTGGTCAAATGTGGAATAGGTAAAGTGGCAGCATCTGTTTCAACTAGCGTGGTGATCCATCATTTCGCTCCTGATTTCGTTATAAATACGGGTTCGGCTGGGGGTTTTTCTAGTCACCTGAACATTGGGGATATTGTTATAGCGAATGAGTTACGACACCACGACGCTGACTTAACACACTTTGGCTACGAACTTGGTCAAACCGCAGGTATGCCAGCATATTTTGAATGTGACAAAGTGTTACTTGAGCACGCTTCTAATGCTGCAACTAGCCTAAAAGACATACAAGTTCAGCAAGGGCTTATTTGTACAGGAGATTCATTTGTTGGAAGTGATGAATCTGCGGACGTTATTAGGCAAAACTTTCCAGCTGTCTGTGCAGTAGAAATGGAAGGTGTAGCCATTGCTCAGAGTTGCCACTTATTAAGTACTCCATTTTTGGTTATCCGCTCACTGTCTGATATTGCTGGTAAAACGTCGACTGTTTCTTTTCAAGCATACCTCGACCATGCAGCTAAAAATTCGGCAACGCTAGTGATGCAAACTATTGCAAAATTAGCGTAATGCATAGCATTATCAATACCTTATTAAATGAGCATTTTTTGCCATTTTGGGTATTATTGTTGATTATTGTTGTGGAACGTTACTTACCTTGGCCTGACAAATACCACCCAATCAGTTTTATAAAAGTCTTAGCATCAGGTATGCAAGCTAAAGTACTTTCGCCAGAACGAAATTCTATTCGGCAACAAGAAATATCAGGCACCTTAGCTTGTATCGTTTTACTGCTACCTTTTTGTAGCATATTAGCGGTATTTAAATACTTATCTGAGTATCCTATTTTTTTTGAAGCATTAATGCTTCTTGTTGCTTTACGCTTTCAAAATATTCCCAAACAAACCCGTCGAGTCTGCGCTGCGTTATCAAGACAGCAAAAAATGTTAGCGCGGCATGCACTATCACAAATAGTCAGAAGGGAAACCGAACAAATGTCTCCATTAGGCATGGTCAAAGCCAATATTGAGTCATTATTATTACGATATAGCTACCAGTATTGTTCAGTGGTTTTCTGGTATCTACTAACCGGAGGAGTGGGCGCACTGACTTACCGTTTAATCTACGAATTATCTTTGTGTTGGAATACTAAATTAGCAAAGTTTAGGTATTTTGGCCAACCTGTCCGTCACGTTGTCAATATATTACAGTGGTTACCTAGTAAGCTAGCGAGCCTGAGTGTTGTGATAGCAGTCAACATTAACCAGGGTTCAGCTGCGATATTCCAGCGTATAAGTTATCAATGTAATCACTTATTTGTTTTAAACTTGTGTGGAGCGAGTTTAGGAATCGAACTTGGTGGTCCAGCCTACTACGATCAACAAAAAGTACGCACTAAAAAATGTGGTGGAAACAGACAAATCATACTGGCCGATAACACCAGAGCCTTAGCCGCAACAGCTCGGGCAACATGGGTATGGTTAACCCTTTATTTTTTGGGGTGTGCATTGTCATTTTTAATTACTAAATAACAAAATGTTAACTTGTATTGGCAAATCAACTGCTAATATCCTTTACAGGCTGTACCGCACTATTTACTATCAGATCTTACTCACCAAGACGGAGAATATATTATGTTCAATCACGTTACCTTTTGGATATTAAGCTTGCTAAGTTTTTCAGCCTTCTCTTCCAACGTTGGTGACATAAGCCAACAAGAATTACTCGAAGCAAATACAAATAGTGTTGTAATAGTAGACGTTCGCACACCTGAAGAATTCCAACAAGGACATGTACCGAATGCTATCAATGTCCCATTGAGCAACATTATTGACAATCCTGCTATTTTGAGAATTTCAAAGGAAAAGCCAATCGTGCTTTATTGTCGTTCCGGTTACCGAGCGGGAAAAGCAGCCGAGGCTTTACAAAAAAATGGTCACCAAAACCTTCGTCATCTTAAAGGTGATATGCAGGCTTGGTTAAAAGCAGGCTTGCCCGTTGCAAAGTAATCTTCATTAAGTAGGTAGATTCAGCTTATGGATATCACCCTCACCACGCCAGCAATGTTGTTTCCGGCCATATCGCTGTTGCTACTAGCCTATACCAACCGTTTTTTAGCGCTAGCAAGTATTATCAGAAACTTTGACCTAAGTGAGAGTAACGAAAATGATCAAGGACAAATAAAAAGCCTACGCTCACGCATTCAATTGATCAAAAATATGCAAGGTGCTGGCATGGGAAGTTTTTTCTTATGTGTCTTGTCCATGTTAGCTATTTATGCTAACTATCAAACAGTTGGGAGCACAATATTCGCCTCTAGCCTAGTGTTATTATTATATTCGCTTTGGTTGTCAGTAAGAGAAATACATATTTCTGTCGAGGCTCTAGATATGCATTTAAGTCACTTGAATTTACCCGCTAAAAAACGTTCTTGGAATAAACAAAATATCAACCGATAAAACAAAAAGACAACTCACCAAGAATATTTTCAAGAGGTCAATTTCTAAGGAAACTGACCTCTTATTTTACTTAAACGTGATGCGAGCAAATTTGCGTTTACCAATCTGCAAAACCACCTGTAAAGGTTGAGTAAAACGATGTTTAGAGTTATTGACTTTTTCACCATCGATCTTAACTGCACCTTGTTTGACCATCCGCATAGCATCAGAGGTCGAATTAACTAGACCAGCATCTTTTAAAACATTCGCAATCATCAACCCTTCGGAAGGCAACAAATATTCAAATTCTGGCATCTCATCAGGAATAACATTTTTCTGAAAGCGCTGGATAAAGTCTTGATGTGCCGCTTCTGCATCTTGTTCGCTATGAAAGCGCGCAATTAACTCTTTTGCCAAGTTGATTTTACTATCTCTTGGGTTTGCCCCTGCTTCAACAGTTTGTTTAATAACTTCAATTTCATTCTTAGGGATAAAGCTCAATAAATCATAATAACGCCACATTAAATCATCAGATATAGACATCACCTTGCCAAACATATCGTTTGGCGCATCGGTAATCCCAATATAATTCCCCAAAGATTTAGACATTTTTTGTACACCATCTAATCCCTCAAGTAACGGCATCATCAATACTGTTTGTTGTCTTTGACCTTCAGATTTTTGTAATTCCCTACCCATTAAAAGATTAAATCGTTGATCGGTGCCACCCAACTCGACATCTGCTTCTAATGCAACGGAGTCCCAACCTTGCACAAGAGGATAGAGAAATTCATGGATCGCAATAGGTTGACCACCGGCATAACGTTTTTTGAAATCATCCCTTTCCAACATTCGCGCTACAGTCTGATTAGACGCAAGTTTTATCATGCCTGCGGCACCCAATTTTTCCATCCACTGAGAGTTGAAACGAATGGATGTTTTTGCTGGGTCAAGGATCTTGAATACTTGCTCTTTGTAGGTTTCAGCGTTGGCCAACACATCTTCTTTAGTCAATGGTTTTCTGGTAACATTTTTACCGGTTGGATCACCAATCATGCCAGTGAAATCGCCAATTAGAAATATCACTTCATGACCAAGTTGCTGAAAAGTACGTAACTTGTTGATCAGTACAGTATGACCTAAATGTAAGTCAGGTGCGGTAGGATCGAATCCAGCTTTAATTTTTAATGGTTTGCCTTCTTTTAGTTTAGCAATAAGCTCATCTTCTAATAATATTTCCTCTGCTCCACGCTGAATTTCAGCCATCGCACTTTGCCAATCTGACATTTTTATAACCTTCTTAAAAATCTGCAATTTATCTTAATACTTATATTTTACTTGCCAAGACCCAGCAATGAAAGGGCTATGGTATTTTTTACGATAACTAAAAGTGATTACCTACACCCAATAAACGGCGCGAAAACGTAGCGGCAACTGGAATATCTTTTATAATGCATATATTCTGCAGGTCTGTCTCACCAAATGTGTTGTATTTGTGATTAAAAAGACCCTTAAAAATATTCCTAAACCCCACAGATGGTTGATGTCTGCGGTTGCAGGATGTCTATTTATTTTGTTTCTTTTACCTTCAGAGCCAGTCAGCGCATACAAAAGCACAGTCTCTACTTTAGAAGTTGGTAAACGATATGAACTAGAAGTTAACTTTAATAACTTACCTGTAGAAAACCTTTTGGGTCTTGAAACAATAAACGAGGCGAAGTCGGTCGTTGTCAAAAAAGGTGATAATTTGGCTATGATATTCAAACGCAGCGGTTTGTCTCCACAGCAAACCTATCGTGTCAGCAAAGCGGGTAAACTGGCAAAAAAACTACTAAAAATAATGCCTGGTGACGTATTAGAGTTGCAAATCGATCCACAAGGCCAGTTAATCTCATTGAAGTACCCATTTTCAAGCACAGATACTCTGGTTGTTACTAAAAATGAAAATAATACATTTATCAGTGAAATTGATACACTTGAAGTAGATACCCGTCTAAATTATACACATGGCGACGTTACCAACAGCTTTTGGAATGCAGGACTGAAGGCTAATTTAACCAATAACCAAATCATGCAAGTAGCAGGTATTTTTGGCTGGGATATTGATTTTGCTTTAGGCCTTAGAGCCGGAGACAGTTTTTACGTGATGTTTGAAGAACATTACATAAAAGGTGAGTTCATTGAAAATGGCAACATAGTCGCCGCACAATTTATCAATCAGGGTGAAGCGTTCACAGCTATTCGTTATGATGATGGTAATTTCTACACTCCCCAAGGCAATAGTATGCGCAAAAGTTTTTTGCGCGCGCCAGTCAACTTCAGATATATCAGCTCAAGTTTTAAGAAAAACCGCTTTCACCCAGTGCAAAAACGTTGGAAAGCCCATAGAGGCGTCGACTATGCTGCAGACCGTGGCACCCCAGTGATGGCAGCAGGTGATGGTAAAGTGATAAAATCAGCCTACGACAAATATAATGGTCACCATGTATTTATTCAACATGGTGAAAAATATGTGACCAAATATCTACACTTTACAAAACGTAAAGCAAAAAAAGGCCAAACCGTTAAGCAAGGCCAACTGATAGGCACTGTAGGATCTACCGGTTTGGCTTCAGGACCACATTTACATTATGAGTTTTTAGTGAATGGTGTGCATCGCAATCCCCGCACAGTAAATTTACCAAAAGCTGAGCCCATCGCAAATAAAGAGAAAGTTAAATTTACTGATATTGCAGCAATCAGATTGCAGCAATTAAATAATAACAAACGTATTATGTTAGCAATGAATTAAGGGCAGCTATGCCACATCTATATCTAGGATTGATGTCCGGAACCAGTATTGATGGAGTTGATGCTGCCTTAGTAGATTTTTCTGGGTCTCACCCAAGGCTATTAGACTGCCGAACCTTTCCTTTTCCATCTTCTTTATCTGATGAATTACACCAACTGAGCGCACCAAGTGATAATGAAATAGAACGAATGGGTCGCGCGGACAGAGCTGTGGCTGAGACGTTTGCTGAGGCTTCATTGCAATTGCTTAAAGACAACCATGTTCGCCCTGATCAAATCATAGCAATTGGCTCACACGGACAAACAATTCGTCATATTCCCTTAGGTGAACATGGCTTTAGTTTGCAGATTGGTGATCCTAACACACTAGCAACATTAACAGGCATTGACGTAATCGCCGACTTTAGGCGAAAAGACATCGCTTTAGGCGGTCAAGGCGCCCCCTTAGTACCGGCTTTTCATAAAGCAGTGTTTGCCAGTTCAAAAAAATCAAGGGTGGTGATCAATATTGGTGGTATTGCAAATATTACCTATCTACCCAAAAACGATTCTGATGACATTATCGGTTACGATACAGGCCCTGGAAATACTTTGTTAGATGTTTGGTGTAAGCTTCATACGGGACAAAACTATGATGAAAAAGGGCAATGGGCATCTCAGTGTTCTGTAGACTCTGAGCTGTTCCAACTATTAAGCAAACATCCATATTTTTCAGTGCCAGCACCCAAAAGTTGCGGGCGTGAACAATTTAACCTGTCGTGGTTACAGCAAAACCTAAGCAGTATGAGACGCTTTATTGATCCACAAGTTGTGCAGGCAACATTGGTAATGTTGACTACACATACAATTGCCAAGCAAGTTTTACAATTTAAAGATGTTGAGCAGGTGTATATTTGTGGTGGAGGAGCTCGAAATGAGTTTTTAGTTGAAGAACTCGAGTCTCAACTACACGAATGTGAGTTATTCACCACAGATGAACTGGGCGTAGAAGCCGATGCAGTTGAAGCTATGGCCTTTGCTTGGCTTGCCTATGCCCATGTTAATAAAATACAAGGCAGTATCGCCAGTGTGACGGGTGCGAAAAAAGGAGCCATATTAGGCACTTATTGTCCAGGTAGAAAAGAGTGATCGCAAGACGCCAGATAGATAAAACAGATATCGCCATTTTAGCGGCCTAATACAAAGACGCTAGAATGAACAATAAAGATATCGCTGAATTGGTTGGACTGGCACCGTCTTCATGTCTTGAAAGAATTAAGAAATTACAAAGCGAACAGGTCATTAAAGGCGTGCGGTTAAATGTCGACTTTCAAGCCTTAGGAGGCAACATTCAAGTGATGATTTCTATTCGTCTTTCTGATCACAGTCGGCCTACAATCAATACTTTTCAAAGACAATTAGCTTTATTACCTGAAGTGATAAGTCTTTATCATATGGGTCGCGAAAACGACTTTTTACTGCATGCAAGTTTGGGTGATACGGAACATTTACGAGATTTTGTGTTTAATGCCATTACCGCAAGAAAAGAAGTCAACCATGTTGAAACAGCTCTGATTTACAAACAAATAAACGGAACTGTACTACCTAAAGTTTGACGTAAACCTCACTATAATCTCGGCTACTACAGCTCAAAACACTCAGTAAAACACCTATACAATTGGATACCACTAAGCACAGAAGCGGATGGAAAATGTAAAATGGCCACCAAGTTACAGGGAGCTAAGATATCTGTCGTCGCTTTATTTATATCTAAATTTTCGACATTAAGCACCCTGGCTAGTAATCCACTTTTTTTGACTATATCACCAGGCTTAGCGATATATTCCACTATGCCACCTTGTTGGGTAAAAAGTGTTTTGTAGTTATTTAGAGTGACAGCATTGGGTGAAATGTTTTCAGGTAAGAATGAACCACCAGGTAAGCAGCCCTTGGCAATTAAATGAGTCAGAATGCTTTTAACGTCATATACGCCGTCTTGAAAACTAATCACCTCTTGACTACCCATATCTAACCTAAATCTTTACATGTCCTAAAATTTTGAATCAACTCAGAAGAATGTTTCGCCGTTTCTAATACTTTAATCAACACCTCGTTGGTTCAAGAGAAGACGAAAAACCAAACAATAGCGGATCTTGGTAAAAATTAATAAAAACGGATTTACCCGCTGAATTATTCTAAATCTAAATAGCTACTAGTTAATATTTTTGATGTCGCTTTATCAGGCGAATGACTTAAGCATTCATTATCAGCATCACTAAATAATAATTCGTAGGTAAATAACTTCTTTCTTATTTAATATTACTCGGCATGCAACGTATATAAACATGGAACATTTACTTTCCCAGAATATTTATCAAAGAGGTTGTTGATCCATGAGATACCTTTATTTCGTAATAAAAAGGATTTAATTCGAAACCAAAATACATTATATATTTCCAAGATAATTTTTATATTAGCTCGAAATAAATATTTGAGTCACATTTAACACATTCAAATTTGCAAAAAAAAGTATAGTTCCAATCAATTCGGCATCAATTTTTGGATATAATGGAATGAATTTAGTTCGCAGATTTAATTTTTTTTTGCTAAAATCGCGAGCTAAGGTTAAATACGGGGGTAATTATGAGTACAGATTTACGCGCACTGACATTAACTGTCCCGCAGACGGGAAGTATCGAGACTTACGTACAAGCTGTGAGTAGCATTAATATGCTCAGCGCTGAAGATGAGCGTGGGTTAGCTGAACGTTTACAACAAGACGGTGACTTACAAGCTGCCAGAAAGCTGATTATGTCTCACTTGCGTTTTGTAGTTCACATAGCAAAATCGTATTCCGGTTATGGTTTGCCTCAAGCTGATTTGATTCAAGAAGGCAACATTGGCTTGATGAAAGCGGTTAAACGCTTCGATCCAACGGTAGGTGTTCGCTTAGTTTCTTTTGCTGTGCATTGGATAAAAGCTGAGATACATGAATTCGTACTGAAGAACTGGCGTATCGTTAAAGTGGCGACCACCAAAGCACAACGTAAGTTATTTTTCAATCTGCGTAAAAACAAGAAACGCCTCGGATGGTTCACCCATGCAGAAGTACAAAAGGTAGCAGAAACGTTAGGTGTCAGCACCAAAGAAGTATTGCAAATGGAAGCTCGCATGAGCAGTCATGATCAAGCTTTCGACTTGTCTGCTGATGATGATGAAAGTGGTAGCTTTGCACCAGTTCAATTTCTTGAGGATAAAACGACAGACGTAGAATCTGATGTTATCAATGCAGACTGGGATTCGAATGCATCCGGAAAATTATACGCTGCACTCAAAACACTTGACGACCGTAGTCAACATATCATCCAAACTCGCTGGTTATCAGATGACAAAACAACCTTACAAGACTTGGCTGATAAGTACCAAGTGTCTGCTGAGCGTGTTCGTCAAATTGAAAAGAATGCGATGAAAAAGCTACAGACTTCAATGGTGGCTTAACAAAATTCTATGTATCGATAGTCAACAAGAAAGCGCAATTAATGTGCTTTTTTTTGTCTAAAATAAACTCAATCTTCAATTTAACTATTGGGCAGTACCCAAAATACTCCAGAAAATTCAGCTACAGCATTATCACCGTCTAAAATAGCAACACTCAACTTAATCTGGCACTTTTTGTTTTTACCCAAAGGTTCTAATTTACCACTCAGTGACTCAATGTTACACAATGCTCTAGGCTGCATGGTAATAGGTTTATGATAATGAATATTACCGTCACCTAACACAATCTCACCATCTAGCCCCTTTTCTTTGAGCTGTAAAAAAATCATACCCCAGCCAGTCAAAGTTGCCAAAGAAAAGATGCTGCCTGCAAACATAGTGCCGTGTAGATTAATATTTTTGTTCAAAGATGCTCGAGTCTCAATAGTACGCCCTGTATATTGATGTATCTTGATACCCATTTGTTTACTAATAGGAATAGTGTCATGCCAAGTGCTTTGAAGTAACTTGCACCATTTGGGATGCAACAGAATACTGCTTGGGTCAGTGAGCTTTTTCACCATCTGCTGACGCTGTTGCTCTCCTAGTTCTTTAGGTGCCCCACTTTGAGCTTCAAACCCCAAGCTGGTAAACAACGCGATAGATGCCTGGGTACTATTGGTCACAATGCGGACCGCCCCCTCTGATCTGGCCACCGCTTCTAGAGAGGCCACCAACATTTTTGCCAACCCTTTTCCTTGGTAGTCTTTTTCGACCGCAACATGGCGCACTTGCGCTTCTTCTGCCGTATTCATGTGTACTCGACCAACAGCAATCACATCGCCATCAGGGTTACGGATCATTCGATGTTGACTGACTTGTTCGTATTCATCCTTTTCAGAGCCCTCAGGGTATTTCCAAGGCTCTCTTAACATTTTCCACCGACATGCAAAATAGTCTGTAAAATCTTGTTCACTTGATGGCGTATCAATTTTATACATCTGTTCAAGGCTCCCCATGGATTTATTTGGCTGAAGACACTCTCAGCAGAAACAAACTATTAGAAACTATAAAACAGGCAGCAGCAAATTATACTTTTAATTGAAAAGTGACAGGGCCATCATTCAATAATGAAACCTGCATGTCTGCACCAAACTTTCCTGTTTGAGAAGGCATCCCGTTGGTTTGACAACATTCGATAAAATATTCATACAGGGTTTCGCCTAACTCAGCTGGTGCTGCACAGGAAAAACTTGGTCGATTACCGCTTTGTGTATCCGCGACTAAAGTAAACTGTGAAACAATCAGCAATTCACCTTCCACTTGCCGTACATTAAGATTCATTTTTCCTTGTTGATCAGAAAAAATTCGATAATTCATAACTTTCTGACACAGTTTTTGTGTCTTCAGTTTATCGTCATCTTTTTCAACCCCCAGTAATACTAAAATACCTTGACCAATCTCACCTACAGTATGTCCAGCTACTTCTACTTTTGCTTGCTTAACCCGTTGGATCAGCGCAATCATTGCTGTTCTGACCAAAAGTTGGCCATAGATTGAGTGGCGGCACATAAGGCCTCAGTGGTCATTTTCTCACCCGCACTATGCCCGGACTCGGGAATGATATTGAGTTGACTATTTTGCCAGTGTTGATTTAATGAATAAGCTGCTTCAATTTTGCATACACAGTCATATCGTCCGTGAATAATAGTAACGGGCAAATGTTGTATTTTCTCAACATTTTGCAAAATATAATTTTCAGAAATAAAACAAAGATGTTTTATGTAGTGGCATTCCAACAGAGCTAAGCTGATAGCTCGATGTACATCTGAAACCAACTGGCCCTCATCAAACTGGCAATGAAGTCGGCTAATTCTAGCTTCCCACAAACACCATGCCTTGATGGCTGCCATTTTTGTCACTTCGTTATTACTGTTAAATATTTGGTAATAGGCATCAACAATGGATAAATCCGCAGGTCTACTTTTTATGGGTGTGAGAAAGTCTTGGTAATATTCTGGGAAAAGCTGCGCAGCCCCACCTGACGCCTCTAGATACCAAGTATAATCTTGCTCTCTTGCTAGAAAAATTCCACGTAAAATAAGTCCTATCACATTATCAGGTTGCCGAATTGCCACCAGCAAAGCCAATGTGGAACCCCAAGAACCACCAAATAAAACCCATTTTTTAATCTTAAGGTGTTGCTGGATCAAAAGTACATCATCAACCAAAGCATGACTGTTATTATTGTCAAGCTCGCCAAAAGGAGTCGATTTCCCACACCCTCTTTGGTCAAACCCAATGATCCAATATTTATCAGGGTCAAAAAATCGGCGGTAATCCTTCCCTATTCCAGCCCCAGGGCCACCATGCAAGTAAAGCACTGGAATACCTCTGGGATTACCAGTTTGTTCCACATATAATGAATGATCGCTGGATACGGCTAACATTTCTGATGCAAAAGCTTGAATATCAGGGAAGAGTTTAGTCATACGAATTTACATATCCTATTTGTTTATTTTTCTGTAATGATTTAATTTACTACTTAAGCACATTAAAAGTTACTTTATTATCAACGGAGAAAGAATATGTCAGGACAAGGTTCAGGTGGCAACGTATTGGCCGCAATATGCAGTTTTTTTATTCCCGGATTGGGGCAATTGGTACAGGGTAGAATTCTAGCTGCCATATTATTTTTTGTGTTGGTGAGTGTCAATTATTCCCTAGCCGCCACTGGCATTTTATTTTTTATGGCTATCTTTGGTTTTATTTTTCATGTCTGGGCCATCATTGATGCTGCCCGATATAAAGGTTAACTATGAAAAAAATTATATTAATATCATTACTGATTTTCTTAACTGGATGCCAAAGCGCCTATTATGCTGCATGGGAAAAGGTGGGTGTCGAAAAGCGCGATATCTTAGTCGACAGAGTTGAAGACGCAAAAAAATCTCAAGAAAATGCCCAAAAGCAATTTAGCTCAGCATTAGATGAACTTAGTCAGCTCATTAACTTTAACGGCGGCGAACTGCAAGATATATACAGCCAACTCAAAGATCAATTTGAAGCCAGTGACCAATCTGCAGCTTCGGTAACCAACAGAATTGACAAGGTAGAAAGTGTTGCTGAGGCTTTATTTAATGAGTGGGAAGAAGAACTTGAAAAATACACTAATGAAACGCTCAAACGAGATAGCCAACGCAAACTAAAAGACACTCAACGCCGTTACAAATCGTTGCTTAGCGCCATGCGTAGAGCAGAAAGAAAGATGGACCCGGTGTTATCGGCTTTAAGAGACAATGTGCTGTATTTAAAACACAATCTAAACGCCAGTGCCATAGGGGCATTGCAAGACGAATTTAGTGGAATAAAGAAAGAGATTAATCAGCTTGTATCAGAAATGAACAACGCAATTGCTGAATCCAACAGCTTTATATCTAGTATAAAAAGCCAATAACTAAGTCTGGCTCAACACAGCCTAGGATGTCGAATTGGGTTCTTCATCTTCTTCAATAAACATGTCTTGTGATTCATCGTTTAAAAACATCTCCAGTACATGGGTCACCTCTGCCCCAATCAACACCACCATCCAAGACAAATAAACCCAAACAAACAAGATTGGGATCACCGCTAAAGCACCATAAATCAGCTGATATGAAGGAAAGCTTGTCACATATAAGGCAAACGCTTTTTTGCTGGTTTCAAATAACACAGCACCGACTAAAGCACCAAAGGCAGCATGTTTCGGATCAATTTTTTTATTAGGCACCAACATATAGATAAGAAAAAATGCACCAACAGAAGTAACAAAAGGCACGACTTTGAGAATGGTTGTCGTCACGCCAAGTGTATATTCTTCGGCTGAATTGGCCAAACTCATTAAGTAAGAACTCACAGCTACACTTGACCCCATTAATAGAGGGCCGAGTGTCAGCACCATCCAATAAATCGCAAGGGTAAAGATTATTGGTCTTTCACTTTGTGATTGCCAGATGCTGTTAAGGGTTTTATCGATATTGGATATCAACATCAATGCGACGACCATCAATGACAGGATCCCAATGGCCCCCATTCCAGATGCGTTACTCACAAACTCCGTGACATAGGTTTGCACTTGCCCACCTGCATGAGGTACAAAACTGTTAAAAATAAGCGCTTCAAGTTCACCTCTGGCATCGGCAAATGCAGGAAAAGCTGACAATATAGTTAAGGACACCATAATAAAAGGCACAAGGGACAACAAAGATACGAAAGCTAGATGGCCTGCAGACACGGTTATTTTGTCTTGTTTACAGTGTCTAACAAACAGCAAAGAGAATTCTTTTGCTGTGATTAACCCTTGTCTTACTTTTTGAATGTCAAAAGTATTTTTTTGCATGCATTGATACCATTAGTCATAACTTCTGGTTAGTCTGCTCTAACACCCAGCATATGGCAAATAGCGTAACTCAGTTCACTACGATTAAGAGTATAAAAATGGAATTTCCTCACCCCTTCTTTAGCTAAGACTTTGACCATATCCATAGCAATGTTAGCGCCCATTAAATTTCGAGTTGTCTGATCGTCGGTTTCTAAACCACTGTACATTTTATGCAACCACTGAGGCACATGTACATTGGTAAAACCGGCAAAACGTTGCAATGTTTGATAATTGGTCACAGGTAATATTCCTGGCACAATGTCTAAATCAATTCCTGCAGCCGCAGCACGATCACGAAAACGTAAAAAGACTTCGGCATCAAAAAAAAACTGACTTATCGCTTCGGTGGCACCAGCATCCGCCTTCCGCTTTAAATTGAGTAAATCAAACTGGCTATTGGGTGCTTCTGGGTGTTTCTCTGGATAAGCTGCAACTGCAATTTCAAAGTCTGCTACATCTTTTAGCAATGTGACTAAATCAGAAGCATAAGACTGGGGCTTTTCAACACCGTCTGGTAAATCACCTCGCAATGCGACAATTTTTCTGATCCCGCTTTGCCAATAATCTTTAGCAATTTCAATGAGTTCTTCACGGGTTGCATCAACACAGGTTAAATGTGGCACAGCCTTAATGCCGGTCTCAGCCTGAATACGTTTCACCACATCATGGGTCCTGTCTCGTTCACCACTATTCGCCCCATAGGTCACAGACATATAAGACGGCTTTAAGGGCGCTAAACGCTCTACAGATTTCCACAACGTTTTTTCCATTAACTCGGTTTTAGGTGGAAAGAATTCAAACGATACATCAATCCCTTTCACCTCTGATAATGATTGATTTAATGCATCTATCCCTTGAGCGTAAGACGCCATGGGTAACTCCAAAAATATTTAGCCGTATAGACGTCCAAAATAAACTTTGAACGTAAAGCCGTCAAGATGTTTAGCAGTCTACCATTGACCTTTTCCCCGTAATGTTTAGAATTTCAATGCATAAGAAAGATAAAAGAACGAAAAAATGGCTAATTTGACAAAATGGAACGGTGAATATATTCATCCTTACGCAGAACACGGCAAAAAAAGCGAGATGGTAAAAAAAGTCACAGTCTCTATACCGCTTAAAGTATTGAAAGTACTCACCGACGAGCGAACTCGCCGTCAGGTGAATAATCTGCGTCACGCAACCAATTCTGAATTATTGTGTGAAGCATTCTTACATGCTTTTACCGGACAACCATTACCTGATGATGAAGATTTAGAAAAAGACAATACTCAACTCATTCCCAAAGAAGTAAGGAAACTTATGATGGAGATGAACTTATCTAAAAAAACAGAAGAAAACTAATTGGCAGAGGGTAAAGCCTAAGCCAAATATGTTCATTTAAAACCTTAAAGTTTATGACTCTAAAATAATCTATACATAATCATATTTCCCACCTTTTTCTAAGGCCGCCTGATAAGCAGGTCTCGCATGGACTTTTTCAACAAACTTGGTAATGTTTGGGAAGGTTTTGGTATTACCTCGTGCCACTGCAGCTTCAAGTGGAAAACTCATTTGTATATCAGCACCTGTTAACTCTTCACCTGCAAACCAAGCGTTATGTGCTAAATGGCTTTCAATATAATCCATGTTTTGAGCTATAATCGGCCCGTAATAAGCTGCCATTAATTTATCCACAATCTTATTTGCAATTATTTTAATAAAAAACGGCTTAGCATTAGTTCTTACCCTATCCAGCACTAACTTAGCCACTAGAGGTGGCATCAGTGTGCCTTCAGCAAAGTGCAGCCAGTATATGTATTGCCTATGTACCTCAGTACCACGTTGTGGAACAGTGAGGTGACCCTCAGCTCCGTTTTTGTTGTAGGCCCCGATTAAATATTCAATTATGGCACCTGATTCAGCCACAGTAATATTCCCATCGGTAATGATTGGGGATTTGCCCAAAGGGTGAATTAATGTCAGCGTGATAGGGGCTAGATTGGTTACACTATCCCTCTGATAGGGTTTAACTTCGTATTCCAGATTAAGCTCTTGCAGCAACCACAAAATACGTTGTGAACGGGAGTTATTTAAATGGTGAACTACAATCATCTAGCCTTCCTTAATAAAAAAGTTGTTTGTATTTTATACACGTAGACCTTGGCTAAGACCACCTTATTTATTAATGTATACAATTCAACTTTTTCTAACGCCTCAAACCCACCCGTTCACCTGCTTCTATAATTTGCTGCTTTATCCATTGCCACAATTGTGGATTAGCCTTTTCAATAGCAGAGTTTTTAAGCAATATTTGGCTAACAGAAATATCGTGATCAATCCAGCTTTGGCAGCCGTTATAAAGGTTCTGTATCACAGGCATTAACCTGTCTATTGCTTTCGCAAATTGCGCTTCTGGTGTTTTAGCTTGTTCAAATTCCATCCAGAGTTTGAGATAGTTTTTTGCTTGTTCATTAGGCAAAATAGCAAAAATTCTTTGCGCTGATACCAATTCATTTTCATAGTCATCGTGGTTAGCGTCATAAGCGAACTTATCACCCGTATCTATTTCTACAATGTCATGTAACAACAACATTGTGACGACTATTAGTGGGTCTGGATTTTGCTCTGCGTAGGGCAGAAGTGTTAAGGACAATAAAGCAATTTGCCAGCTATGCTCAGCACTATTTTCATAACGTAATAAACCAACAGGTTTAATCTTACGTTCAACATTTTTTAATTTTTCAATTTCGACGATAAACTGGGTGATAGCTTGAAAATTCTCAGTCATTTATTACTCTCTGAACGAGTGGCAGTGATCGTATTAAGGTAAGTTAATAGCTCGTTTACTTCCCAGCTGGATCTAAACTCGAAAAATATATAGATAGATTGGCAATATCGGTATCACTTAATCCAGTGGTCATAGGTGCCATTATCATATTTTTGCGCTCTCCATCACGAAATGCTTTCATCTGTAAAACCAAATACTGCTCTTTCTGTCCAGCTAGATTAGGATACATTGGTATCATAGAAATACCATTACTACCATGGCACGCCCCACAAGCAACAGATTTAGCTTTGCCTGCCGCAATATCTGCTGCGAGTATGGGTGACGACATAAGTCCAGCGGTAGCAAAAACAATGCATAATAAATTGCTATGATTTTTTTTCATGTTTAATCCTCAGTATTTCACCCAAATGTATGAGTAGATATTAGCGTTATTAAATAAGCGTTTTATATGAAGTTAGAATATTCGTTTGTTGAGGAATTTACTGCACTGAGTAGTGAAGTCAAGCCAATTAAATTGAAAAACTCACGCTTAGAAGTTTTTAATCACTGCCTTGCAACTGCTTTAAACTTCCAGAGTGAGTAGCAACACGAAAGCCATTTATTCAACCTAATATTTACTGAACAGGTGTATTGAATTACAGGTCTGTGGCGCAAAAATATGGAGGGCACCAAATTGAACAATGGAACCCTGAATTGGGAGGTGGACGCGGACTCTTTCTGGCAGAAGATATAGATGAACAACAAAAATTCTCTGTACTTCCCTTGTGATTTGGGAAAAGAGTGAGAAATATTTTTAGTAGTTAGGGATATCGCCCTTGCATAAGCTTAGATATTTTTCAAAAGTAGTGGCAATAACATACAATATACGCCAACGTATATAATTCGTAATTTTTGTAGGAAAAAAATGAAATCACTCTACTCAATTGGTTTTGTGTTATGTTTTTTATGTGCATTCTGGCACCCAAAAAACATTGCATCAGAGCAGGTGATAATATCAAAGCATGACACTCATATTAATTTACTTGGTAAAATTGATTGGTTGATAGAAGCAAAGAGCTTACAACTATCTGACATTCAAAACTTACAAGATTGGCAGTCCAGCTTTATGCCTAATCAAATTAACCAAGAGCAGAGCCTATGGGGCAAGTTCAAAATTGTATTTGATAATCCTGCCGAAGAGCAGTATTTTTTGACTATTGGTAATCCCCAATTGGATTATGTTGACGTTTTTTTATTGGATGAAAAAGATCGTATTTTAGGCTCTTACCTAATGGGTAGTAATCAGGATTATTCAAAACGGGCTTTCAAATACAGAACATTTATTACCCCGATAAGTGCAGAACAACAAACGGTAACAGTTTTTATAAGAATTAACGACGACGGCCCATTAGTGTTTCCCGTCAACCTAGACAGACAATCATCATTGGTCGAAAGAGAACAATTTCTTTTAGCAATCATTGGTTTTATTAGTGGTGGGCTTACTTTGCTAGCCTGTTATTTTTTAATTACCTACATCTTTATGCGCAGCCCCGTGCGTTTTTGGTTTGCGCTTTCTAGTGCCGCATTTTTATTATTATTTTTAAACACCAAGGGGGTATTAGGTCAAATAACGGGGATTACTGCCTACATATCGAATCTTAGCTGTGCATTGCTTGGACTATTATTATTAACGTCAGCAAAAGTCACTTTTGCAATATTAGAGAGAGTCCCTACTGTCTGGCGATATGCTCTATATAGCTTTGGATTTATAACACTGGGAATGGCATTTTCCTCTGATAGCGCACTGCAAATCACATTTTCGACGCTGATGGCGGCTATATCTGGAACGCTTATCGGGTTACTAGGATTTTTCTATCATAAACCTGATAAAAAAACGGTTAACTTGGTTGGTTTGTTGGGACTGGCTTTTATTACCATAAGCGGCTTTGGACAAGTGTCGTTATTTTTATCTGGCATGCCATTAACGCAACAGATATCCCTGATCTTCACCGTGCTAATAATGTTAGGCATCATGATAATTGCATTAGCGATTGAAGCACATGACCGCGTTCTAACATACCGTCACAACATGCAACAACAACTAGCAATTAAAGATCTGCAACACTTTTATGACTTATTTAGGAATTCTGCAGAGGGGCTATATACTTCCAACCTCGACGGTCAACTAATAAGTGTAAATCCTGCCATGTGCAGCCTGTTTGGCTATCTTGACGAGACAGAGATGTTGAGGGAAATATATAATGCGGCTCAATTTTATTCCAACCCCCAAGACCGTGCAGTTATGCTTGGAGAGATACATAAAAGCGGTAAGGTCATTAGCAAAGAGATAAAAGGTGTACGAAAAGATGGCAGCGAATTTTGGTTTTCAATCTCATGTCAAATCAAGCGAGAAGATGATAAAGAGTACCTGTTTGGTTCTATATCAGATGTAACCGAACGCAAGCTATCAAATATTAGTCTGGAATATTTGGCCACACACGATTCGCTTACGGGGGTCTACAATAGAAGTGAATTTGAACGTCGACTTCAAAGCGGTTTACATAAAGCTCAAAATCACAAAAATGATTTAACCCTACTTTACATGGACTTAGACCAATTTAAGGTGGTTAACGACACCTGCGGGCATAAAGCAGGCGACTTGCTAATCAAGCAGATAACACAAAAGCTTGATGCAGTAGTGATGGAAAAAGGAATTTTGGCAAGACTCGGTGGTGCTGAGTTTGGCGTATTACTTGAGGGGGATAATGCGCAAATGGCCTATCTGCTGGCCAACAAACTTCTCAATGCTGTTCAGGAGTTTCGTTTCATTTGGGAAAATCGGATCTTCACATTAAGTATTAGCATTGGCCAAGTACCTTGGCAGCCTAATATCAATTCGCCGGAGCAATTATTAAGTATGGCCGATTCAGCCTGTTATTTAGCCAAAGAGCGTGGTCGTAATCAAGTGCATACTTACGCGGCACAAGATAAACATATGCAGCGCTATGAGTGTGAGATATCTTGGGTATCACATATAAATTATGCCTTTGAAAACGACAGCTTTGAATTGTATTACCAACATTATCAAGCACTGAGTAAACGTGTAGAAGGTCATCACTATGAAATATTACTCAGAATGCGCGATCAGGAAGGCAATATTGTCCGTCCAGTTACTTTTTTACCTGCTGCCGAACGTTATAACCTCACTGGGAACATAGACCGTTGGGTAGTAGAAAATTATTTTTGCTGGTTGGCGAACAATCCCCAACATAACGCTGAACTGATGCGAGTAAGCATTAATCTAAGTGGGCACTCATTAGCAGATAAAGAGCTCAAACTATTTGTTTTGAGTGCCTTTGAAAAGTATAAAATTCCTTATACAAAAGTATGCTTCGAAATTACCGAAGGCATGGCCATTTTAAAGATGGATGAAACCTTAGAATTTATTAACACCTTTCACAAATTGGGCTGCTTGTTTGCCTTGGATAATTTTGGTAATGGATTCTCATCCTATAACTATTTGAAAAACTTGCCTGTTGATCAGATCAAGATAGACGGAAGTTTTGTAAAGGGCATTTTGGTTGACCCCATAGACATGGCTATGGTTAATTCAATTAAAGACGTCGCGAAAGCCATGGGAATAGAAACAGTCGCCGAATTTGTTGAATCAACTGAAATAATGGTTGAACTGGGTAAAATGGGTGTTGATTTTGCCCAAGGATATGGTGTTGCTAAACCTCATGCACTGGCTGATTTTACTCAACATAGATAATCTCAAGCTATTGCAAAAGACTGAATGATGCCCATATAGAGATCCAAAAAGTAAATATATGTTCATGAACTTGAATATCCCATTACACAATAAATGTATATTTAACCCATAATTTCCTTTAATTAAGTACGTTTTACAAAATATGAAGTCCAAAATAGATCAGTATCAATATGTTAGTTCGGCCAAATTACCCACTCACTGGGGTAAGTTTCATATTCATGGTTTTATTGATAATGAACTAGCGCAAGAGCATATTGCCCTCTCATACGGCCAATGGGACGCAGAAGATATCGTGCCTATTCGTATTCATTCCGAGTGTTTGACCGGCGATGCACTGTTCAGTACTCGCTGTGATTGTGGTGCACAACTACAAAAGGCATTGGAAAATATTGTTCAGCAAGGCAAAGGAGTATTGTTGTATCTGCGTCAGGAAGGGAGGGGCATAGGTTTACTCAACAAAATTCGGGCTTATCAATTACAAGATGAAGGCATGGATACTGTCGAAGCAAATGAACACTTGGGTTTTGATGCCGATATCAGGGATTATGGTATCTGCAAGTTGATGTTACATAAATTAAAAATAAATAATGTCAACCTCATGACTAACAATCCCAAGAAAGTATTAGCTCTTTCCAATATGGGAATTAACGTGGCACAACGCACCCCCATTGATCATGGCATAACCGATGATAATCGAAACTACATTCGTACTAAAACAGAGAAGTTAGGTCATCAGTTCGATAAGGCCCTGCTTAAATAACATTCCCGTCAGCGAGCATTCAGCCATGGTTAAGGCTAGCTAACGTATAACCTAACCTACAGTTATAAATGTTGCCTATACTTTTGGGTAGCACTGGATTTTTCCATTTAAGAAGGAAAGGGTTATGCGTAATCAAACCAAGTACATATACATCTATATATGTGTTTTATGCCTATTGATAGGTAGCGTTGTGCAACTTGCTCAAGCGCAGGATGAATTAAGCTCAGAAACCTCTAAACCTGTTGTGCTTGACCAAGCACAACTCGATCAAATATTAGCGCCAATCGCCCTTTATCCTGACACGTTACTCTCACATATTTTGGTGGCATCAACCTACCCCTTAGAAGTCATTCAAGCCGCTCGTTGGCGAGCAACAAATGCAGACTTAGATGAACAACAAGCTCTCAATGCAGTGGGAAATAAAAATTGGGAGCCCAGCATCCAAGCACTGGTTCCGTTTAATGAACTATTACAGAAACTCAGTGCAGACTTGAACTGGTTACAATCACTAGGTAGTGCGTTTTTAGTAAACGAAAAGCAGATACTAACAAGCATTCAAAACTTACGTCAAAAAGCCTACCAACAAGGTAATTTAGCAAATAATGACTATGTCAATGTAGAGCAAGAAGAAGGTGAAATTATTATAGAAACGGTGCGGGAAGAAATCGTCTCTGTGCCCTACTATGATACGCGCGTTGTTTATGGCAACTGGTGGTGGCAAAACCACCCACCCTATTATTGGCATAGACCAGTACATAGCGTGTTTAATGCTGGTTTGTATTGGAGCATAGGGTTCAACATTCGCCCCAGCTTCTATTTTGGGGGCTTTAATTGGCGTAATCGTCATGTTGTCGCTAACTATCACTACCGAAGCCATGCAAACAGATATTGGTCAAATAATCACAATGTCCACAATAATCGTCAAGTGGTTCGAGTTAAAGAGTACCCTCGCTGGAGTCATAACCAGCAACATAGACGGGGTGCACATCATCGAATTAATGGTCAACGTATTGTGCGAAACGTTAACGGTAGTAATAAAAGACAAGGTAACCAAAAGATTGATAAACAAAGGGTGTTAAATGTTAATGATTACTCAAAAAATCATAACAGAGCTAATACTAAAAAGTTCAAACAAGCTTTAGGTGAGCAACCACAGACTGACCGTCAAACAAAAGTAATGAAGACTGATAAGTTAATGAGTAATAAAAAACGGATTATTAATCAAAATAAAAAACACCAAAGTCATAAACGGAACAATGATTATCGCCCTCGCACCCCCTCTAAGATTGATAATAAGCAGCAAAATAGTGGGAAGTCACAAAAGGGTATCGATAGGAGCGCAAAGTAACAAAGTAAAACCCTCCACAGTTGACACTCAGAAGACAGCAAGCACTTACAACTCAAATAATAAAAGTGTTCATAAAAGTAAAAACTATCGAGCCAGTTCAAATAAACAAAACAAGTCCAGGCTAATAAAAGTGTCTCGTCAAAATAAGAATAAACAAAGATAATCTGTATCCCACACCTGCCAAAGTATAAGTGCATTGTACTTCGCAAACCGAATATAACCTTCTGGACGGTTTATTTGAGCTTTGTAAACCCTTTGCACACTATAAAGATGATCATAATAGTAAATTTATGACAATGGTATTAGGGAGTGTGGACTAATTTTGGTAAAATATAGAACATATAAGCTTGTATAAGTTAAGCAGTAGATGAATTTTAAAGGTAATCATATCCTGTCGGTCAATCAGTTTGACCGCGACGCGATTGAAAAAGTATTTAATGTAGCTCACCAAATGTTGCCCTATGCTAAGCGGAAAAAACGTACAACCGTATTAGATGGGGCTATCTTAGGCAATTTGTTCTTTGAGCCTAGTACCCGAACAAGAGTCAGTTTTGGCACCGCATTTAATTTGTTAGGTGGCGAAGTACGGGAAACAACAGGACTAAGTAACTCAGCCTTAGCTAAAGGGGAGTCTTTATATGACACCGCGCGGGTTTTAAGTGGTTACTCCGACATCATAGCTATGCGTCACCCCGATTCTGGATCTGTGGCAGAATTTGCAGAAGGCAGTCGCATACCTGTCATCAATGGTGGCGATGGTGCTAATGAGCACCCCACTCAGGCATTATTAGACTTGTACACTATCCAAAAAGAATTACTCAGTCATGGTAGTAGTATCGATGGCATGCACATCGTTATGATTGGCGATTTAAAATACGGTAGAACCGTGCATTCATTGTCTAAGTTATTATGTTTATTTAATAATGTTCGTTTTACCTTGATATCGCCTAAAGAATTAGCCATGCCGACCTCGATTATTGATGCTATCGAGAACGCAGGTCATCAATGCAAAATCACAGATCAATTTGAAGGCATTGTGGACGCAGATATTTGTTACCAAACGCGTATTCAAGAAGAACGTTTTCCTTCCCAGGAAGAAGCCAACCAATACAGAGGAAAATTTCGTTTAAATCAACAGATCTACACCAAACATTTTCAGTCTAAGACAGTTATCATGCACCCCCTACCTCGTGATTCTCGAGTAGAGGCAAATGAGCTGGATAACGATTTAAATCTCAATCCTAATCTTGCCATTTTCCGCCAAACCGATAATGGCGTTTTAGTGCGTATGGCATTGTTTGCAATGACCCTTGGGGTAGAAAATATTGTTACTCAGTTTGATCGAGAAGTGCTTTGGCACGTAAATAGCTTACAACCAAATGATCACCGGATCATCAGTAAATAAATTCACTTAATTAAAGAAGTTACTATGCAAAAATCAAAAAGCCTTTTCGCCCGCGCCAAACGACACATCCCCGGCGGCGTTAATTCCCCAGTTAGAGCCTTTAAGGCAGTAGGCGGAACCCCGCCTTTTATCAGCAAGGCTGATGGTCCCTATATTTTTGACGTAGACGGCAAACGTTATATCGATTACGTGCAATCCTGGGGACCCATGGTGTTAGGCCATAACAATCCGGTTGTTCGTCAAGCCGTGATTGATGCAGCCGCCAATGGTTTAAGTTTTGGCGCACCGACCGAAGCAGAAGTATTTATGGCTGAAAAGGTTAATGAGTTAGTTCCATCTATGGAAGTACTTCGTATGGTGAACTCAGGCACAGAAGCAACCATGAGTGCTATTCGTTTGGCGCGCGGGTTTACAAATCGCGATAAAATTCTAAAATTTGAAGGTTGTTACCACGGCCATGCTGATGCATTACTGGTAAAAGCCGGCTCAGGTGCATTAACTTTTGGCGTACCTAGCTCACCGGGTATTCCAGCTGATTATGCTAAACATACCCTCACCGCAAATTTTAACAATCTCGACTCTGTGGCTCATGTATTTGAGCAACATCCTGAGGATATCGCCTGTATCATTGTTGAGCCCGTAGCTGGCAATATGAACTGCATTCCCCCTGTTGATGGTTTTTTACAAGGTCTTAGAGATATTTGTGACCAATACGGTGCATTGCTTATTTTTGATGAAGTCATGACTGGCTTTCGTGTAGCAAGAGGTGGAGCTCAAGAAAAATACAATATCAAACCCGATCTGACATGTTTAGGTAAAGTAATCGGCGGTGGTATGCCAGTGGGCGCATTTGGTGGAAAAGCTGAAATCATGAGGCATATATCTCCTGACGGGCCGGTATATCAGGCAGGCACATTATCGGGTAACCCCGTCGCAATGGCCGCAGGTTTAGCGGCATTAGGGGAAATTGAAAAAGAAGGTTTATACGAGCAACTAACCAAAACAACTCAGACCTTAGCAGAAGGAATTAAGAAAATAGCCAACCGACATGGCATTACCATGTCGGTTAACTATGCAGGCAGCATGTTTGGGCTGTTTTTTACTGACGTAGAACGCGTCATCAATTATCAACAAGCCACTAGTTGCAACATCGAACAATTTAATCACTTTTATCACGGTATGTTAGAAAATGGCGTGTACTTTGCTCCTGCTTCATACGAAGGCGGTTTTGTATCCGCAGCACATACCGACGAAATTGTGCAACAAACATTAACCATTGCCGATAAAGTTTTGGCTAATGTTGCAGCCCGTTGCATTTAAATAACAATAATAACTCGATAATTTTAAAGAGATAAATTACACCTAATGTTTGAGCAAGTATTACAACCATTGTCGCTATTTTTATTAGCTATTATTGCACTCTACACACTAGTGTTAGTCGCGCTGCTTAAAAAAATATCGCGTTTAAAGGTCAGCGCTTCCACCAGTATCGAAAATGCCCAACAACGTGGGCATCAATCACCAAGCGAAGCAACATTACAACAATACAAAGACAAAGCTGACGAGGCGATGCGTTTAAACCAAACCTTTCGTAAGTTTGTGCCTAAGCAATTTGTCGATCACTTAGCCAAACACGGCTCTGATACATTAGAACTTGGCCGGGCCGAGGAAGATGAACTGGCGATTTTATTCTCAGATATTCGGGGTTTTACTAGCCTATCTGAACAAATGAGCCTTCAAGAATTAATGAATTTTTTAAATTCTTATTTCCTGCGTATGAACGAACCTATTCATAAAAATAATGGCTTTATTGACAAATTTATTGGTGATGCAGTCATGGCCTTATTCGACAATCCAACAGGCACTAATACCGATAAAGCCCAAGACGCTATCCGTGCGGCGCTCGACTTACGCTATGCCATAGATTTATATAATCAACATCGCGCCAATTGTGATTATCCAGCAGTAAATATTGGTATAGGCATCCATTTTGGCCCAGTGATTATAGGCACTGTCGGCTCAGACGAGCGTATGGACACCACTGTCATAGGTGACAGTGTGAATATCGCCTTTCGACTCGAAGCCCTTGCTCCAAAATACAATTCCGACATCGTCATCAGCGCCCAGACTTTGCACCAAGCAGAAGCTAAGGGTATATTTGAATACCGTTTATTAGACTGGGTGAGAGTCAAAGGCAGAAAAGCCTCAATAGAAGTCTACGAAATCATCGATCACCAAGACACAAACGTAAAACAATTAAAATTATCCAATGCTACGTTGATTGAACAAGGCTTGGATTATAGAAAACAACAAAATTGGCAACAAGCCATCACTCATTTCCAACAAGCTTTGGATATATACCCTGGAGATACCCTCGCCATTCATCACCTAGAACAATGTGCTAGGTTACAACAATCTGAACTAGCTGAAGATTGGGATGGCTCGATATACTTAGAGTAAATATTTCAGCTTCAACAAAATAACTATCAAAACACAAATTCACCTAACCTATGGTACTCCCGTTAACAGTTTTTACACCGCCCCATAACATGCATTCGTTCTTGCCTTTATGCCTATAAGCTATTCATCATTTTTCGTCGAGCGGCATAGCAAAATGTTTTTTCAAATTCAGTGATGAGACAAAGCCATTGTTCAGCGTTTAAGCCTAAGCGCCTAAGAATAGGGCTGTGTTGATGCTCTATATGTCCTCTATCTTCGCGGATGCACTGTTATCTTCCAACTCTTAATAATCCTGTAGACTAAAGGGATAAGAGTCTGTGGTTGAAGACGTTTATATCTAACCGCTAACATTCGTGTTTTAATAATTCTTTGAATTAAATCCTCGGGAGTATTTGCCATCTTTTTCTGATAGGATTTAGGTTCTCATAAGCCATACGGGCAATATCACACTTTCATCTAATGATGTTTGAGGTTTAAAACGACCATCACAAAATCGGCCGTTACAATCCTCTTCTTTGTTGACTTCACGAGCTATATATCCATTCAGATTACGCATAAACCAGATGCTGTTATCAAGCAAAAACGGTATTCTTTGATAGTATCCTGTAACGTCACTTCCTCACTCGAACTGAGGGATTTATCTCGCATACACTTTTATGTAATCAAGGTGCCCTTGTATAAGGTATGCCATAGGCTAATAACTTGTTTATCACTCCACTCTTGTGCTTTATTTACGTCAACGTGCACGACCACATGTACGTGATTACTCATCATGGCATAATTACACATATCCATCACATACATCGATGACAGTTACAACAAGCGCTCTTAAACCCATCTCCAGCCAGTGCTCATAACTCTGACCGGAATAACTATCGACAGCGCGAATCTGCCGCTCCACACAAGAATGAACGACACACAACGGGATACGCAGTGGTAATAAGGTGTATCCGACAGACACACCAGACACGCATGTTTTTGAGTCAAGGGACAGCCACTTATATAACGATACGTAACTTAAAATATAGAACCGTTCATGAAACAGTCAAATTATGTTGGACGTCCTTTGAATTTTTCTTAAACGTATTACACTCCTTTAAACTTATGGGGATTATTTAGAACAATTTTAATCAACATTTGGTTTGTTGTTAATTTGGTTGCAACCTATTAATAACAAATTCAGGCACCAGATCTTCTCTATACTTTATATTGCCGATAAACACAGTTATATTATTCATATGCATCCCTGAAGATTCTTTAAATTAAATATGGGTGCCCCCTTAGTTTTTAATTATGAATTTATGCGAAACAGGGCCTTATGCTTCAGCCAAATACATAAATTTAATTGTCGTTTTCTCTATTGATAAGAAATACCATGTTTTGGAAACTTTCAAATAAAAAATATCACGAAGTATACTTCTAGCATATGCGAAAAGCAGGTGGAACTAGTCTCAGAAAATACTTGGTTGAGTATTCATCAAAAAACAAAATCCCGATCCAAATTGACGAGGGGTACACGATAGATACCCAGCGACTATCTAGAAAAACGTCACAAGAACTTGCTGTAAAATGCCTTCGGGACCCGATCGAACGTATTAAAAGCTCATACCGATTTGAAGGCAGATGGGAGCAGCACGATAAGAATGTGTCCATTGACACAATGAAGCCATTTTCAATCTGGGCGGCTAAAAATCGCTGCAATAACGATAGCAATTTTGTTTGGGTGTGCACTGAAAACTATTACATTATGGCGCTAATCGGATACCCGAAATTTCGTCAAAATAAAATAGGGCGAAGAGAGCTTGAACTAGCAAAAGAGAATTTGCTAAAATTCGACATTGTGCTGTTAACCGAACAATTGAGTTACTTGAAGACATCACAATATCTGAAAAAGAAACTCGGCATTGACCATCCAGTCCCAATGTTCAAATACCCAGAATTGCCACGACCAGAAATGACGGATGAGGAACTTTTCGACCAGCAAACATCGATTTGGCTGACAGAGGTAAATGAGTTAGACATCGAACTTTACAAGACCGCCTGCAGGCTGTTTGAGAAGCCCACAGGTCGGTGGTTTTAAGCGGGTTAGCAATAAAATGGGCGATGATAAATGCCTTTAATTCGTATTTCGAGGGTCACCGCAAATAGGTCTATTCTAATTTTTAGTTTTTAGTTTTTAGTTTTTGCTAACTATGAAACTTGCCCTTCGTATACGACAGTAGAGCAGCAATCGGCCTAGTTTGAGGTTAAGTCAAAATAATAGACCAGACCGGGGTGTTATTTTGACCAATATTGCAGAAACCTATTCAATATTAGACTTTTTCCTTTCAAAAACCAAACGGACTTTTAGTTTGCTAGGAAAAGCGGGGGGTATATTATTTATACTCTGCCTAGCCAAGAAACCATAGATTATAGAGTTTTAGCTTGTCAATTTTCTTCTCAAGATTTTGAGTCCAACTGCAATGAACAACATAGGCCGCCTGCGCTAATTCAGGTGCCAATTTATGCGCCTCTTTCGGAATAGCATGGCCATTAACAAAAAGATCTTCCCGCATCCTCGCAGTTACCAGCCCTCTTTCACGGTATGTGTTCATAATAATATTGATCGGAGTCTGCTGACTTCTATAATATATGACTTTGTCATAATGGTTAAATATAACTTTCCAAACAGTCCTGGTGAAGTCATTCGCCTTGATATAAAAAAAACCTGAATTGTAATAAAGTGGTTGAAACCGAGGATTGTAACCGTCGTACATAAACTGGAAGTCAATCTGCTTCTCCCTCGCCTGACGCTCAAGAAAGGCTCTTGGATCCTTGTTCCACACCATATCAATATCTTGAAATAGGATATCTCTGTCAAATGGCATCATCGCCTCCACTATGGCATTCTTTGCAAACATACAAAGAATAAATGTTCTATCACCATAATTACTCGCGGCAGTTTGGGGTATGGGCCCGTAGGCACCTTCTCTATACCAAGTATGAAAGCCTAAAGACAAAGCCCTTTCATTGGATGGTTTATCCATAGGAAATATTATCGTCGAATCTCTGACCGAGATTTTGTTACGATCACATGAAGCAGCCCAATTCTCAAATAATTGGATAAAGCCCTCATTGAAAGTGGTGATCGTAATGGGCCCTTCATCAAGCTTATCTATAATTAGACGCAATTCTATCATGCGAGATTGTTTAGTTGCCTCGAAGGCATCAAAAAATGGTGAAACCCTCTTAGCCATTTTTACCTTTTCATCTTCTTTCCTAAAAGCTACATCCTCTATGTTGAAGAATCTAATCTGGTTTGGATGAAGGTCTTTTACCTTTCTTTCTGTAATCATGGTTTCTTAAAGCCTTAAAAAAGAAAATAATATTCATTACCATGGTATATCTACACAGGGTCAATTCACTTGATTCCATTGGATGCCTTTGTAATTTAAACCAGCACAACCCATAGTGAGTTAGAAGTACAAATGCACTTTTCATGGCCGCTTTATCGCACTGAATTTATTGTGTGGATGAATAGTAACACAGCCAAAACATCAAACTTTAGTTTACACAGTGTGATAAACCTCAATGTATCGTCTAAACACTTATTAGTGAGAACATTGCTTGTTTATAACTGCCAAGGAATTTAGCTGTAATCAATAATTTGACAATATAGCCAGACTTTTTCGCACAAGGTCCTAGGCAGGTTTTATTAGTTACTATGAAAAAATTTGTTTACTATCATAAGAATGAAATATCCGTTTAAAGAAATTAGTTTATGCCGGTATGCCACTAACGAAGTTTTATCTTCTTCCATATACCCGATGCGCAGATAATGCCATTGAATCATCTTTAGGTCTATCTACACCGAAAAAAATGTATGGTGTGATTGAAAGAGATGACCAGGTTATTTCTCTTCATCACCTAACAATTCGCAACATGCTGCAGTCGGGTTTAATAAATGAAGACTATTTAAGTCTTACTTTAAGTTTACAATAATAAATTTTGCACAATAATTGCAGTTTGCAGAACAAGCAATGGAGGGCGGCCGCTATTTTGAGCGTCGTCACTATGATTATTTTCGACCGATGAAAGACTATTACCTTCACGGTCATAAGTTGATGGTCGATAACATCGATGAAGAGCTTGCGCGTATTCGACCAATTATTGGGCAAGTTTAACTACCGAAGTTTAATGCAAACACACCGTATTATGATTATTTACTTACACCCTCAAATCATGACATGGTAGAAAAACTGTATGCTGCAGATAAGAAGTTTTACGAACATGTACAGCCGGTTAAAAGTAATCGTGAACATTCATTTGATGGTTTGAAATACGTATGAACTACCTTTTGAAGCCACCTATTTAAATTACTTCGGCGCGATTTAGAGTATTTCTTAAAATCGTAGCATGGTAATATTGGCTAAGGTGAATAAAATCCCATTATCTAACACTTGTATAACCATTCCACTACATATAGGCAAGCTATATTGATTAAGCATTTACAGATACTAGGGGAAAGAAACTCAGGAACAAACTACTTGGCCAGTTTGATTCAGAAAAACATTCCAGCTATAGATATAACCAATAGCTTTGGATTTAAGCATTGGTTCATCAAGGATCACTATCCAAGAACTCTACCAAATAATTCTACCGATATGGAATGTACGCGATCTTTAGATGATAGTGACGACACACTTTTCTTAGTAATTCTGCGTAACCCATTCGACTGGCTTTGCTCAATGGCTGTCAACCCGTATCATGCGCCCAAACATGTAGGGTTACCCTTCTCAACATTTATTCGAAAACGTTGGGTATCCTATGAACAAACTAGAGTAAATAGTATTTGGCCATTAAGTGATGATGGGGCCTATTTTATTGAAGAAGCAGAAAACATAATGGTTTTACGTTCGATGAAGATTCAGCATTGGTTAAATTTGAGAAAACGTGTCAAAAATATTGCTTTTATCAATTATGAAGCTTTATATAAAGGGATGAGCACACTAGAAAATATTGCAAATGAATTCAATATTCTGCAAGTTAATAACCCTTTCGTCAACCAAGAACGATATATCAAAGGCGGGCGGTTACGGCAAGAACTGTTTGTGCCAAAAGAACAAACCTCAATTGATAAGCAAGACCTCGAGTTCATCCAAGCCAATATTGACTGGGATGTCGAGAAATATTTCAACTACAAATATCAAAATTCACCAATGTCTATATAGAGGTGAAGATATGTCTTTTTTTTGCTAACGATATTCGATTTTAAACTCTAGTGTCTTCAATCCATTTCCGGCGTAATCATATTTAAAGAAATTGTGTTCATTAGCCCGGAAAGTTTTCGCCTGGGCCGCTGACAACTTAGCCAGCGTGATGTGGCTATACCGTTGGCCTTAACGCAATCGCCAAAATCTGAGTCACGCATCAACTAGTTAAAGCATTGTCTTCAAATTCCCATTTCTAATAGTAGTAGTGTAAGCGTCCGGTAATTAGCACGTTCCATTAGTTAACCTTGCAGAGCAGAATATCGACTTTGATAATCATCGGAGTCGAATATGGGAAGACGTAGTTCTAAAGAATGGCAGGTCATCATTGAGCAACAGGAAAGCAGCGGCATATCGGTTGCTCAATTTTGCAAACAACACGCGCTAAACAATAAATACTTCCATGCCAGAAAACAGTCATTGCTCAAGCGTCAACAACGCAAACTATCATCACCGTTTATCAAGGTCAGTAAAACAAGTCCTGATACAACAATGATGTCACTGCAAATAGGTGACGCTACATTGTCTTTGCCACTCAATTGCGAGCCCTTGTGGTTGGCACAATTGCTCAAGGCAGTGGCAGCATGAAGATGTTTATTGAGCCGTCGGATATCTATATGCACATTGAGGCTGTGGACTTTCGAAAGTCGATTAACGGTTTGGTTGTGGTGGTTGAGCAGCAACTTGAATTGTCGCCCTTAAGCGATGCGCTGTTTGTCTTTAGCAACAAGAAACGGGATAAACTCAAAATCCTTTACTGGGATAAGACAGGTTTTGCGTTGTGGTACAAACGGCTGGAGAAGCAGCGCTTCAAGTGGCCCAAAGATGACCAGCTAAGTCGTTTAGTTCTGTCAGAGCAACAGCTCAATTGGTTACTCGGCGGTTATGACATCATCGGCCACAGCCCCTTGACGTATCAAGCCGTCAGCTTATAACCACAGCTCATAAGCAGCATTTAACGATCACGGCTTATTCTAAAAAAGTCAATTAAATCAGTCTGTTATTCGATAAAATACAGACATGATAGAGACGCAATACCAACAACGCATTACTGAGCTGGAAAGCTTATTGGCAGAGAAAGATGCCAAGATAGCATTTCTAGAAGAGCAGTTCCGCCTTGCCCAACAAAAACAGTTTGGTGCCAGCAGTGAAGGTCATCCGGGCCAAGGCGAGTTGTTTAATGAGGTGGAAGCCGAAGTAGAGCAGCTTGACGTTGAGCCAGTACAAGAGACAATTGGATACACCCGCAATAAGCCAAAGCGCAAACCGCTGCCGAAGGACTTACCCCGTGAAGTCGTGGTCATTGATATTGCCGATGAAGATAAAGTCTGTGCTTGCTGCAACGGTGAACTGCATCAGATTGGCGAAGATAAGAGCGAGAAGTTGGAATTTATCCCAGCTAAAGTCAAAGTGATTGAAACGGTACGGCCAAAGTATGCATGCAGAGCCTGCGAAAAAGACGGTACACAAAACCAGATAAAACAGGCGCCTGTGCCAGCCAGCATTATTCCCAAAGGTTATGCCACCCCCAGCTTGCTCAGCCAAATCATTACCAGTAAATACCAATATGGTTTACCGCTTTACCGCCAGGAAAGCCTGTTCAAACAATACGGCATCGAGCTGAGTCGCAAGACCATGGCTGATTGGATGATAAAGTCGCAACTGGCGTTGCAAATACTGTATGAGCGACTGCGGGAAATACTGCTGCAACAATCGGTCATTCAAGCGGATGAGACAACATTAAAAGTTATCGGGGAAGCCAAAACCACCAGTTATATGTGGCTGTATTGCAGTGGCACAGACTCGCCCAACGACAGCTCCACTCCCAATATTGTGCTCTACGACTATCAAAACAGTCGCAGAGGTCAGTGTGCGGTGGATTTCCTCGCCGGATATTCAGGCTATTTGCAAGTGGATGGTTATCAGGGGTATGCCCAAACTCAGGCCACGCTGGTCGCCTGCATGGCCCATGCCCGCAGAAAGTTTGTTGAGGCAGAAACCGCACAACCGAAAGGCAAAACCGGCAAAGCCAATTGGGCACTCAATCAAATCCAAAAACTGTATCGCATAGAAACAAAAATCAAAGGTAAAACAGCACAAGAAAAATACCGAATACGTCAGGCTGACGCCTTACCCTTACTTATGCAATTCAAAGGCTGGCTGGATAAGTCCGCCACAGAGGTACCGCCTAAAACGGCTCTGGGCAAAGCCCTTGCCTACAGCCTGAATTAATGGTCCAAACTCATTCGTTACATTGAAGATGGCAACCTGACTATCGACAATAACCGGGCGGAACGGGCCATAAAACCCTTTGTGATAGGTCGAAAAAACTGGTTATTCTCAAACACGGCTAACGGCGCAAACGCCAGTGCCACACTTTATAGTATTATCGAAACTGCTAAATCCAATGGCTTAGTGCCATTCGATTACCTCAACCATCTGCTAAATGAAATCCCAAGCCTGAAACCAGATGACACTATCGAACACCTGTTGCCATGGAATTGCGCTAAACGCTAGGTGGGATCACCGGAAGCTTACGTAGTAGTTATACCCATTGGCTTGTATAAAATGTTTTAGCAAAAACAAAATACCCTGGAGATTGTTATTAACAATCACTTCAATGTTTGATTTGCTTGGGGAATTACACAAACGGGTTAACACACGAAAAATTGAATAGTCGCTTTTTAAGATTGGCACAAGAACAAACCCACGGATAATATTGTGCCGCATCAAACCACTTTTTTTGATTTTGTCTCATTTAAAAAGGGCATCACCCAGTTACTCTAATATAAAACATCACACTTTATCCCACAGATTATG
Source organism: uncultured Paraglaciecola sp. (assembly GCF_943787955.1). Classification (NCBI taxonomy): domain Bacteria; kingdom Pseudomonadati; phylum Pseudomonadota; class Gammaproteobacteria; order Alteromonadales; family Alteromonadaceae; genus Paraglaciecola; species uncultured Paraglaciecola sp. The sequence continues at coordinate 54,884 of NZ_CALSOK010000014.1, read as the reverse complement.
AGTTGTTTGCGGGTTTCTGGGATAAACACATCCAAGTGAATTTGGCAATTACGATATAGCGAGGTTAAAACAAGGTTTTTTCATTTACGACATAAGATTTTAGACCGAAGTACAGATCTAATTAAAACTCATGACGGCTCTAGTAAGATTATTCAAAATACCAGAGTGTTTTTGGCGTTAATAGGAAGTCAGCATTTAAAGTGCAGACCTTTAATATCTCTGCGGGAATAACTGTTACTTATTGAATGCCACCATAGCTATTTCCAGACAGGGTCCTTTTCCAGTTCGTGCCAGATTGCTTCGGCAATACTAACGGGCAAGTGTTGTAGCCGAATATGAGGAGAGTCGCTTGTTCGAATAATTCGCATGATTTCATTGAGTGGCATGCTTGGTTTAATGATGGTTGAGAAATTTTTAAGTATTTCGTATTTCGTAAACATTAAGCCGATTGCAACGTCATCAGGAAGGTCGTATCGTATCGATTGTTTACGTTTTACCAAGCTTAACGCTTCTTGTGAACTCAGAAAGTAACCTGAACCTGAAATAAAGGTATTTCCCTCAAATTCGTCTAATTCAGAAATGGTTTTGATGCATTTGTCGGGGCCAATCCAATTGTAATGCAATAGGTTTTCTCTCAAAGCATCATTCCATACCATTGCGCCGGAGTAACCGATCATCTTTTTTGACTCAACATGATTTTCAAACTTTGACATTTTGATAAAGCTACTTAAATTAGTTCTGAAAAAAACATCATATTTATCATGTAACAGTTCCAAAGCATAAATTGTTTTACTAAGGATTCCCGGCACATTGATCGACTGAAATTGTGGATTGCAAAGCCGATCTAAATCAGACTTTTTATCTTCAATAACATTATTTGGAATGTCTGAGAAAAGATCCGTCACTGTGCCGTTTTCAAGCAAAAGAAATACATCAATGTTTGGCTTTACCTCGTTGGTATATTTTATCAATTCAATCCAATAGGTTTTGATGTAATGAATGTAAACTGGTTGGTTCGTTGCCGCTATTACAAGTATGGCAATTTTCTTCATGTACTCATCCTTTTAGGTCTGGTTGCTCCGCATTTACCGGAGATTATTATATCTGAGTCATCGAGCTTCGAATGGATCAGGGTATTTAGTATTGGAACAATAAACGCTATCCCAGCTCTAATCAATATGAAATAGGCTTTACTTGGGCTACAATCATGAAGTAAAACATGCTATTCAAATGGCATGTGACGGATGAAAAAACCAAGGCTTAACCTTATGGATACGCTATGCGCTCCAGTTGAAAGTATTTTGTGCTGGGCCAGACACCGGTGGCCTGCTTTGCGGCGGTATTAAGTTGTGCGACTGTGGTATGAGTGAAAGTGATGCCTGTTTATGTGAGTGTGACAATATTGTTTGGATAACCATGGGCCAGGTGATACGGGTGATAATTCTCACATTGTGTTTTTCACATATTTTACATTCAGTGATGTAAATGTTGAATACCCGTTTAAATCGTTACGCCCAACTCATACTTCTTACCTAGTAAGGTTTCTCGGACTCGTTCATTTTTTTTAAATGTAAGTGGGGATAGCTCTTTAACCTTCCCCTAACTCTATAGACATCTATTACTTAGAAACCGAGGTGATGTAAACGTGCTATGAATAAAAAATACCCCGATGAGTTTAAACAAAAAGCCGCTCGCCAAGTTGTTGAAAAAAGCCATTCCGCACCTGATAGTTCCAAGCATTTAGATATATCCGATAAGTATCTCTATTACTGGGTAAGTAGACAAAAATACCTGCCAGTCAATCCGCAGAGTAAACAGAAATGCGCCAGCTTAGGTAGAGATTAAAGATGTTATTTCGTCAATATAGCCAACACCCACATAGGTTTAACATGTTACATAAAGCAGAATCATGGTTTGCTATGAGCCTTGTTTTAGATAATACAAAGGAAATTTGGATTGATACCAATCCACATAAATGATCTAAGCCGGGAATCAGATTAATATTCAATATCTCGCTGCATACAACAATCACGGTAACAGTTCCAAAGTCTATAGATAGTCACCATTTTAAGACTGCAGAGTGCAATTGTTACTGAGCCAAAGCTACATTTACCAGAAAAGTGATGTAAAAAATTGAGTATGAATTAGTCTTTAGCATGTTCTTTTATGAAGGTTACGGAGGGCGCAAAAAAAGCACCGCCAGTTTCGGCTGTGGTGTAGTCGAGTAATTTGTCGTAATGACCCTCATCATCACCAAAAATTCGGCTTTTAAGCAGTTTAATGAAGGGTAGCGGGCTATTTGCACAAGATACACAATATATCCCCTGAGTAGACATGTCCCCATAAGGCATATTCTGTGTAAGTAATGCGCTGTTATTTTTATTTGGGGTGGTAATTTGAACACGGGCTGTGTAGGAGTCTGTGACTAAATCGGCGCTGTTTAGTAACCTGTTATCGGTTTTCTGTCGACCCATAATCTGTTGTTGTTTAGCAATAGGTAACAACTGCCACTTTTGCATATTGTGCTGATAACGTTGAATATGTAGGTAGCTTGAGCCAGTAAAATCGGGATCATCGGCACCCACTATTGCGACATCGAATTTTTTCATGCCCCTAGGATTCTCAGCACCGTCAACAAAACCTGTGAAGTCTCTACCATCTAAATATCTAAATCCTCTTACCTCTTCATATAAATCGACATGGGGCTTTAACAATTGAACAATCTCCACCCCAATCGCATGACAAATATCAATACGGTCAGCCTTAATCAGAATAAATAAGTCACCGGGAGAATTCGGGGCATTTCGGTCTTCGCAGTGGATATCAGGAAAGGGAGCAAGTTCTTTAGGAATAATATCTGGATATAACTCGTACCAATAATTAGTACCTATGGCGAGCACACCGGACACCATAGCTTCGTAATACTCATCATCAAAATAAGACAATAAGTCTAAAATGCGAGCTAATTTTACGCGTATAGCTTGAGAGTCATCGTCAACCACCGTAAATGTCAAATAAAGTGCGTGAAGATTTGGCTCTGCGCAGATACCTTTTTGGGCTTGAGTCATAATACTTTAATCATATCCAACACTGTTAATAACCGGCTGCTTGGCCATCTTTACGACTTTCAGATGCACCGTAATACACTCCTGTTTTTGGATCACGCATAATAGCTTGATAGCCACCATACGCACCGACTACATCACGGAGTATATGACCCGTTTTAGTCAGCTCTCTCCTTACCTTATTATCGAAGCCTGACTCTAAGCTGACATAACCACCGTCTGTCATGGACTCACCTGTCGGTTGGCTAGACCCAGAATGTAACATCCGAGGTGCATCCCCCGCTTCTTGTAAATTCATCCCAAAATCTATCAAGTTCACCACAATTTGTGCATGCATTTGTGGTTGTGTTCCACCGCCCATTACACCAAAACTAAGCCAAGGCTGGCCATTACGCGTGATAAAAGCGGGGATAATAGTATGAAAAGGACGTTTATTCGGCGCATACACATTAAAATGACCTTCTTTTAAACTAAACAACTCGCCTCTGTTCTGCAAACCAAAACCCAATCCAGTGGGTGTCATACCCGATCCCATGCCACGGTAGTTACTTTGAATTAACGATACCATATTGCCGTCTTTATCCGCCGTGGTGAGGTAAATGGTGTCCCCATCATTTAACCCCGCATCAACACGCTTGGCGACTTTATTACTATCAATTAACTTGCGGCGCTGTTGCGCATACTTTTTAGAGATTAACCTGTCCACTGGGATGTTATTAAAGGCAGGATCCGCGTAATACTTTGCTCTATCTTCAAATGCCAATTTTTTCGCTTCGACAAAAGTATGAATATATTGCTCAGAGCCAAAACCCATGCCTTCAACATCAAACTGTTCCAACAGATTTAAAATTTGCAATGCGGCTATACCCTGACCATTTGGTGGCAATTCCCACACATCATAACCCTTATAATTGGTTGATACTGGCTCGACCCACTCAGACGTATGACTGGCTAAATCTTCGTTACTTAAGAAACCACCTTGCTGTTTAATGTATGCATCTATCGAGCGCGCAATATCGCCTTTATAAAAAACATCTCGTCCACCAGCCGCAATTTTTTCATAGGTAACAGCTAAGTCTTTATTTTTGAAAATCTGTCCTTTAACTGGGGCTTTGCCATTAGGCATATATGTCTCTTTAAAACCTGCAAATTCGCTCAACTTAGGCACACTGCGCTGCATGTAATAAGCCACCAGCTCACTTACTGGGAAACCCTTTTTTGCATATTCGATACTAGGTGAAAGAATGCTGGTCATGGGTAAGTTGCCAAACTTAGCATGCAGTTCAAACCACCCATCCACCGCACCGGGAACAGATACAGGCAGTGGTCCATAGGCAGGAATATTGTCGAGACCTTGTAACTTAAAATGCTCTAAAGTAAGCGACTTGGGTGAACGACCCGAGGCATTGAGTCCATATAATTTTTGAGTTTTAGCATCCCACACAATGGCAAACAAATCACCACCTATACCACTACCCGTTGGCTCAACAAGTCCTAACATAGCATTGGCTGCAATAGCTGCATCTATGGCATTCCCGCCCTGCCTTAAAATATCCAAACCTACTTGAGTCGCTAATGGCTGACTTGTCGCTACCATAGCGTCTTGGGCTATCACTTCAGAGCGAGAGGCAAAAGGTTCGCCTGTTATTCGGTCATAAGCAACACTATGAGAGCTACCTAAAGCCAGGGTTAATAGACTCATTAATATAGATATTTTCATTGGCCACAGATTAAAAATTAACAATGTTATTAGGATACTCTGATTTTACAGTGCAATGCACTGACTTAAACTATACAAACTTAATTAATCAATGACATTGGATAATCAAACTAATAATACACTGCGCGTTGAAGGTATAGATACTGACTACTATGATCGTTTTCATAGCTTGCATGCTTGTTGATTGTTGATTGTTTGGGCCAAAGTAAAAGACCCATATTAAGTGGAGATTGATGACTTTAAATAGGGTAAATGACGCTGTGATAAAGATAGTGCAAGACAACGTATTCTTCCATAAAAAAGCCCCGCGAATGCGGGGCTAATACTGTTCTTATCAAAGGTTAACTAAACATATGTGTTACCACTCAGTTAAACCTTCTATCATTTTTAATGAACAATGATTAAGAACGAACAGTGAAGTCAGGATAAGCTTCAAGACCACATTCACTCATGTCTACGCCTTCGAACTCTTCTTCATCACTTACACGAATTCCAATCACTGCTTTGATGATTGCCCAGGCAATGAAGCTGGCTCCAAACACCCAAACAAAGATAGTAGCCGCACCAATCAACTGACCACTAAATGTAGAAGCATCGTTAGTGATAGGCACAAGTAATAAGCCTAATAAGCCAACCACGCCGTGAACAGAGATAGCGCCCACTGGATCATCAATTTTAAGCTTGTCTAAGGCAAGGATGCTAAACACCACTAATACACCACCCAAGGCACCAAACAATGTAGCTTGTAACGGAGTAGGAGTAGAAGGTTCGGCTGTAATCGCCACTAGCCCAGCCAATGCGCCATTTAACGCCATGGTCAAGTCAGCTTTCTTAAATAAGATGCGAGCAAGGATAAGAGCGGTAACCAAACCACCAGCAGCGGCAGCATTAGTATTCAAGAAAACCACTGCAACGGCATTGGCGCTTTCAACACTTGCTAAGGCGAGTACTGAACCACCGTTAAAACCAAACCAACCCATCCATAAAATGAACATACCCACTGTAGCTAATGGAAGGTTCGCGCCTGGTATAGCGTTAACTTTACCGTCGGCAGTATATTTTCCTTTACGTGCACCTAGCAATAAAACGCCAGCCAAAGCAGCAGCCGCACCGGCCATATGTACAATACCGGAACCGGCAAAGTCTGAGAAACCAAGATCGCCTAGTGTATACATACCAAATACAGATGCACCACCCCACGTCCAAGATCCTTCCATAGGGTAAATGAAACCAGTCATTACCACAGCAAAAGTCAAGAACGCCCAAAGTTTCATTCGCTCAGCAACGGCACCAGATACAATAGACATTGCTGTAGCAACAAACACAACTTGGAAAAAGAAGTCTGAAGCAGGTGAGTATGTATCTTCATGCTCAGCAACTCCGTCTCCTAAAATTCCATCAAGGAACGGCGTAGCTGCATGTAAGCCTTCAGGTCCACCATACATAACCCAATAACCACACACCATAAACATAATGCAAGAAATCGCATACAAGGCGACATTCTTAGTCAAAATTTCTGTAGTGTTTTTAGCACGAACTAAACCTGCTTCGAGCATAGTAAAACCAGCGGCCATCCACATAACCAGCGCGCCACATATCAAAAAGTAAAAAGTATCTAGGGCATAGCCCAATTCAAAAGTAATTTCCACGGTTGTTCTCCTAAAATCTAAATGGCTTCGCCATCGGTTTCGCCAGTACGAATACGAACGGCATGCTCTAAGTCATACACGAATACTTTACCATCGCCAATCTTGCCAGTTTTAGCTGCGCCAACGATGGCTTCAACTAAACGTTCGACATGATCGTCTTGTACGGCGACTTCAAGTTTCACTTTCGGTAGAAAGTCCACTTGATACTCCGCACCACGATATAACTCAGTGTGCCCTTTTTGACGTCCAAAGCCTTTCACTTCGGTAACGGTCAAACCATCTATTCCGATTTCGGAGATTGCTTCTCGCACGTCATCAAGCTTGAAAGGCTTAATGATCGCAGTAACTAATTTCATGGTGTAGCTCCCAGTTTATTGACATGTGTTTAAAGTGTTTAGTAAAGATGCAACAAAACCTATGCCATTTATTTTTAGCAATAAAATCAACATGTTAATTAGTTAAGACGCCTATTTGCCACATTATATTGCGCTTTTTTGGTGCAGCACGTAAAAATGGGATCAAGTTGGTGCGCGATTTTCAAATTCACCCATTCATCCGTATAAAATATCGGATTGAAATAGAGGTGTCAGTGCGAAACACTTTATTCTGGTTTATCCTTGACCGATTAGCTCTATGGGTAATAAGAAAATGTAATACGACATATCTATTATATAAAACGTGGCTTGCATCACTATCGAGGGCGATTTTTATGCCTTAGACTCAATCTATATGTTCTAAAGCAAAAACTGCTAGGATGTGAACAACCAATATAAAAATCTTTATCGACTACACCAACATTTCTGGCGTATTGCTGATAACAGAAAATGTGTTCGCAATGACTATGCTTACGAAGATGAGTTCGGGAAATCTAAGAAAATAACCACAGTAACGGCTATCAATAAGAACGACATGATGTGATGAAAAAGGTACTAAAGGTATACTTTCTTGATAGTCAGCCCGATATATTGGTTACTGACGCTAAACGCAACGCCTTAAAAAGACTGCTTTGTAGCTAGCCAAGCCCGTCATTAAACTGGGTATAGACATCATTGCTGTTTTGAACTAATCCCTAAAAGGGTACTCTACTAAATCCGAAACATTCATCAAGGACATGCGCAAACGGCAGTGTTTAAAAAAAATAAATTTCTATTTATATCAGTCATTTTGCACCTGATTGTCATGTATGTGGTTGCCCGGTCGGTTATGTTTCCTACAGCACCAGACTTGCCGCTAAAAAGGCAAGAGGTGATTCAAGCAACCTTAATATTTGATATGCCTCCCATCATGCCAGAAATACCTGTTGAGGAGGTAAAAGAGGACATACCTCCACCTGACGAGTTAGAAGAAAAGCCTGGCGTTGCTGAAACCCCACCAGATAATCAAATTGCCCCTATTTCAGAACCCGAGGTACAGGTCATTCCACCACAAGGATTACCACCCATGCGCGAGGAAAAGATACAAGAGGAAGAAGCAGCAGTAAATGATGAAGTGAATGAAATTATGCCCAGTGAACAAAGTGTGAACCCAATACCAAGTTCAGAAGCACTCGCTCCTGCAACAAGCATGGCAAGACGTCACCTAAATAGTTTTCAGCAGCAGCAAAGAAATAGAGTGGCTAAACAGGCATCTCGGTATTATCAGCAACACAAAAATTCACCGGTAATAGATGATGAAGTCAAAAATACTTTTATGACCGAAGATGAAAAACTAAGAGACGACTTAAAGGTGCGCGCAGATTGTAGTAGTGCCAGCAAACAAACAGCGGCAGTGTTATTAGGTATTTTAGGGGGACAAATTAACTGTTCAATACCTCCACCCATTAATAGTTTCATCCAAGATAGAATCAACAAAACATCTCTTTTACCCGATCAAAACCTGCAACAATATCAAAAAAGGCCACAATCGGTTGTGATTAAAAAACAACCTTAACCAAAAATCTTCTCCCACAAACTTTTGGGCTTATCTGGCACAGAAGGTTCGCTAAAGCATGTAATAGGCACGGGGGGCAATGCTAAAGTGATGGCAGGCACACTGAAAGTATCGGCACACCCTGCTTTGCTTAAGTGACCTGTCTCGTTATCAAAATGAGCAATACTCAAACCATCAGGAAAGCGCCTCACCAGTGACTTGGGTTCTTGTTGTTGCTGATAATCAATAAATAGCTGCATAGCGCCACTAGCACCACTTAAGTTAACGGGTTGGTTATTATCTTTGCCAATCCAACTGGTCACAAGAATGTTTTTGTCAAAACCACTAAACCAACTATCGCGATAATCATCTGTAGTACCGGTTTTACCCGCCATATTGATATCTGGAAATTTTACTCGAATATCTTTTGCTGTGCCTTTCAGCGTTACTTTGTGTAGTGCATAATTCAGCAAGTAAGTCGCCTGCTCATCTACTCGTTGCTCTTCGGCAACATCAAATTTCCACAATAATTTATTATCTGCAGACATAATGGCAGTAATTGAGTGCAGCGGAATGTAACGCCCATTATTGGCGATGGTTTGATACATTTGGTTCACTTGTAACGGAGAAAAATTTACCGCTCCCAAAGTAAGAGCAGGATACAAATCAAGCTCCTCTTCTACTCCTAAACGCCAGATAGTATCAGCAATATTGCCTAAGCCTAAGTTCATGCCTAACGTCACAGTTGGCACGTTTAGAGACCGACTCAACGCGGTCAATAACGGTACTTGACCTCGGAATTTTTTATCTGAATTCTGTGGCTCCCACATTTTGCCATAAGCACTTTTCAGTTTAATGGGCTCATCAGTCAAGTGTGTGGCTAAGTTATAGTCTGCAGCTTGCTCTAGCGCAGTAAGGTAAATAGCCGGTTTTATCAATGAACCAATAGAACGCTTCGCATCCAGTGCTCTATTAAAACCGGCATAATCAACATTGCGCCCGCCCACAATCGAGCGAATTTCCCCTGAATCAATGTCAGTCACTATCATGGCCGCCTCAAACCCATACTTGCCTATACGTTTCTCCTGAACTGCGACTCCCTCAAAGACAGCACGCTCAGCTTTCATCTGTGCATTAGAGTCCAATGTAGTAAACACTTTTAAACCTGACTGACGAATATCTGGGTTATCCAACACCAAACGTAGCTCACGACGTACTTGATCCATAAACGCCGGATGTTTATCTTTTTTCAGGCTCGCACCTGTGGCTAATTTAATGGGTAACTTCACTAAATCTTGATATTCATTGGGTGACAATTGGTTACTTTCAAACATAGAGCGCAGCACTATATTGCGCCTTTCTAATGCTCGCTCATTATGCTTACGGGGGTTGTAATATGAAGGGCCTTTGATAATACCAACCAATGTAGCCATTTCGTCAATGCTCAGTTCATTCAAAGGGCGGTCGTAATAAAAATAACTGGCTAAACCAAATCCATACACACCGGTATCACCATTTTGCCCTAAAAACACTTCGTTTAGATAAGCCTCGAGGATCACGTCTTTGCTATATCTGAATTCTATGATCAGCGCCATCATGGCTTCTTTAGCTTTACGCACTAAAGATTTTTCGCGAGTTAGAAATAGATTTTTAATCAGCTGCTGGGTCAATGTACTGCCACCTTGTACAGTGCGCCCTGCAGAAATATTGGCCATGAGAGCCCGTAAGATAGAAAGTGGCGCCACACCAAAGTGCTGATAAAATTCCTTATCTTCCACAGCGACTAACGCCTGAGTCAAAATAGGCGGAACATCGTTGATTTTTACTAACATACGGTCTTCCCGACCGCTGCTGACCAAGCGAGTGACGAGCCATGGTTCAAGGTAAATATTATTGATACTTTGACGACTATTAAGGTCTTGTATTTGACTGATACGCGCTTTTTTAAGACTAATTTCAATATATCGTAAATCTTCTATGCCATGGGAGAAATCAAATTTACGACGCTGGATACGAATTTTGTTCGTCAATACTTGGTATTCGCCTGAACTATAGGCACGGGTCACCCTTCTGTAACCCAATAGTTGCAATTCCTCTTCAATCTCTTTAATACTTATTTCTTGTTTTAGACTTAAATACATGGGTCGTGCATATATTTGTGCTGGCACCTGCCATTTATTACCGGCAAATTTCTGACTAATTGTTGCATCGAGATACAGTGTGTAAGCTGCCATCACTAGTATAAAAATAGACAGTAACTTACCCCAATGACGCCAAAGCCAACTAAAAGGGTTAAGTCGTTTCCATATCGAAACCTTCGATACAATGTTCGTTGACTTGGCTTTCACTGCTGCAGCTCTAGCTTTGCCTGAGGGGATTTTACTCATGGTTTACTGTTCATCTTTTTTTTGGTGCGCGTTGTTGCTTGAGCATTTGCTGGGTCATCTGGCCAGAAATGACGAGGATAACGACCTTTCATTTCTTTTTGTACCTCTTTATAACTTCCTTGCCAAAACCTGGGTAAATCTTGCGTCGTTTGGATGGGGCGCCCCGCAGGAGAAAGTAACTCAACAGTAATCGGAACCTGTTGTTGTGCAACCGTTGGGTGACGCTGCAAACCATATAATTCGGTCATACGCACCGATAACACCACACAATTGCTCGAGGTGTAAGTTAACTGAACACTGCTCCCACTGGGTAAAGTCATCCGTTTTGGTAACTGTTTGTTCAGGTTTTGTTGCTGTGCGAAGTCCAACTCGTTAAGCAGTTGTTGCAGAAAATGACATTGCGTAAATTGCTGCCAAGTTAATATATTCGTAAGGTAGGGTATCAGCCAGCGGTCAATTGAATTGAGCAAACCAGCTACCGTAAAATCTGGTAATGCCTGAAACGCCGAAGATGATGGGACCCCAGCAAAACTTGCTGCCAATTGTACACGATAGATAAGTTGCTGAGCTTCATCATTGAAAGGCATGTCTGCCATGCCTTTGGCATGAATAACATCTCGCCAAATAGACAGAATATGCTGCTCAGAGGGACGTTTTATGGGTTGTTTGTGAATAATGATTTTACCCAAAATCTTTTGCATTTCTGAGACTATTCTTTGATTTTCAGGATCCCAGTCAACTCGCTCTTTTTTCTCAATCAAGTACTCAAAATGTTGCTCAAGTTGTGACAGCGTTAAAGACTCCGCATAACGAATTTGCGCATTGTCTTGTTGTCTATCACTGGTTTGCATATTTGCTATCGCTAACCAAGGGTGCGCGGTTAAAGCGTCATCTTGGTATAATACCGCGCCGCTTCCATTCACCAGCTGATAACGTTCATTTTTCCTCTGCTTTGCCAACCATTGAGGGTAAGCGTAACCGACCAAAACAGCCGTATCTTCGGTCGGCCAAACTAAAAGACGACATGCTAATTTCGAATGCCATTGGCGGATTGCTTGCCAGATAACATGATGTCTTTGTTGTAATACAAAATGTAACCTAGCGGCAAGGCTTGCACCGTTATCCGTTCTGCCCATAGGGTCTTTATTTTCTAAAAGTGCCGCAATAGCACATCCCATACTTAAATGTTCTGAGCTCATGCTCGCACTTTTAATCAACATAACGGCGATACTAGGGTGGCAACCTAAGCCATGAGCTTTACGGCCTAAAGTCGTGAGTTTATGGTTATCATCAAGCAATTCAAGCTGCTTTAAAAGTGCAAAACCTTGGGATAGCTGCGCGTCACTGGGATGATCTTGTAACGCAAGCGCTGACACATCCGTTCCCCATATGGCACTTTCTAAAATAAAGCTGCTCATGTCACTATGCATGATCTCAGGCGTAATTTGTTGAGCTAACCTGCTATGTTGCTCTTTACTCCATAGTCGGTAACAAGTGCCTGCAGTCAAACGCCCAGCCCTTCCAGCCCGTTGTGTGGCAGATGCTTGTGATATATTTTGGCTTTGTAGGTGCGTAACACCACGATTTAATTGGAAAATTGCTTTTTTCTCAATACCGCTATCAATGACAACTTCAATACCCTCGATGGTTAAGCTGGTTTCAGCGATATTTGTCGCTAAGACAATTTTTCGTTTTCCTGCGGGGTTGGGCAATAAAGCTTGTTGCTGCTCATTCTTCGATAATTCTGAGAACAACTTCACAACCTCAACCTCATCTTCACCTGTACTTAAAAAGTGTTGGCTCAAACGCTGTGCAGCTTTGTTAATGTCGGCAGCACCGGGCAAAAAAACTAAACAATCATGCTGGTGTTTAGGAAAAACGTAGATAACCAAACGACTGACTTTTTCAAATAAATGTAAACTTGAATTGTCGGGATGATAAATGATGTCTACAGGGTAACTTTTTCCACTAGACTCTAATAATTTGGCTGCAGGCAATAACTCGCCTAGTGCTGTGACATCAAGCGTAGCCGACATCACTAATAAACGTAAATCTTCCCTAAGCGCTTGTTGCACTTCAATACACAGGGCCAATGAAAAATCGGCATGCACGCTGCGTTCATGAAACTCATCAAAAATCACTAGACCCACATCAGGTAAGTCTGGCTGATTCTGTAACATGCGGGTTAGAATACCCTCTGTGACGATCTCTAATCGGGTATTAGCCGATACTTTTACTTCACCTCTAATACGATAACCTATGGTGTGACCAACCGATTCACCTAATTGACTCGCTAAATATGAGGCAATCGTCCTAACAGCAATACGCCTTGGCTGTAACAGGATAATCTTTTTATCTTTAAACACATCTAATTTGAGCAAAGACAAAGGTAAACAGGTCGACTTCCCCGCACCGGGCGGCGCCACAACAATGGCATCACCGCCAATCAATTGTCTATGTAGCGCGGGTAAAATATGTTCAACAGGTAACAAATGAAATCTCTTTTGTTTAAATAAAGGTGTGAGTAAAGTATCTAACCAAGATGATAACAAACATCAGGGCTGACAGTATGCGCGCATTTTTTGGTTTATCACCCGACATCAAAACTAAGTTGGCGATAGAGGGTTGGCGAAATAAAGTATTTCCTCACTTTGATGCACCGGTACCGGCAGCCAATTTTCATGTCACCTTAGCTTTTTTAGGGAAAATTTCGCCTAAACAGCTCGATGCCTTATGTGAGTCCGTTAATCAGATTGATCAAATACACGCATTTGATGTTTCACTTAACCAAATAGGTTATTGGTCCAAACCCAAAGCTCTTTGGTTAGGATGCAAAAATACTCAAAATACCCATCGACAACTTGCGAAAATTCTGTATCAAATATCTCACTCAGTTGGCTTGCAACTTCCTAAACAAGATTACATTGCACATCTTACTCTTGCCAGAAAGTGTTCGGTAAACCCACCAGCAGCGTTAATTTCACCTACCTTTTCTTGGCATAACGCAGAATTTCATTTATACGAGTCGGTTTTAGGTAAAAAAGGGGTGTCTTATCATATTCGGCAGACTTGGCCATTGGCCAGACTATTTGCTTTTAAAGCAGTCTGAGTTTGAACACTTATTTGATAATCATTGAGTTTAAAATGTAAATGTCAAGCATGGTGTTTATTCTGAAATAGCAGTTTTTGTTCTTTACCTCATTGGCTTTAGCGGGTGACAATAAGCTATAAAAGAAATCAAGGTTTTAAGAGTTATGCAGCAAACATTTAGATTAGTCATTGATTGCCCAGATCAAGTAGGGTTAGTGGCAGCCGTAAGCCAATTTTTGGCTAATCAAAATGCCACTATTGTTGAGGCTAACCATCATACTGATCAGCAAACGGGGCGATTTTTTATGCGTCACGAAATCAAAGCTGAATCTATCACTATGAGTATTGACAGCGTGAAGCAGGCTTTTGAACCTATCGCTGAAAAATTCCAAATGCATTGGAAAATTGCTGATTCACTCAAAAAACAAAAAGTAGTGATGCTGGCTAGTCACGAGTCTCATTGCTTGATGGATATCTTGCATCGTTGGCACAGTGGTGAATTGCATTGCGATATTCCTTGTATTATTGCCAATCATCCGCAAATGAAACAATTTGCGGACTGGCACAACATCCCTTTTCATTGGGTGGATTTTAAAAACCAACCAAAGGAAAAAGCCTTTGCTGAGGTAGAAAAACTCATCGAGGCTTACGAAGCAGATTTAACCGTACTTGCTAGATTTATGCAGATTATTCCTGATCATCTTTGCAAAAAATTAGCAGGTAAAGCGATCAACATTCACCACAGCTTTTTACCATCTTTTGCTGGTGCTAAACCTTATTTGCAAGCTTATAACCGTGGCGTGAAGTTAATTGGTGCCACTTGCCATTACGTGACGAGCGATTTAGATGAAGGTCCAATTATTGAACAAGAAGTGATGCGTATTAGCCATAGCGATACCTCTACTGACATGGTGCGTAAGGGTAAAAACTGTGAAAAAACAGCCTTAGCCAATGGGGTGCGTTACCATTTAGAAGACCGCGTAATCATTCACAAAAATAAAACGGTAGTATTTGCATAATGTCTATCTATCTTATCCGTCATGGCCAAACGAATGGCAACAGAGATAGAATTGTACAAATGCCTGATACACCTCTTTCAGAGCTTGGGCATCAACAAGCCAAGCAACTTGCTCAGACGTTTCAAAATATCTCCATAGAGAAAATAATATGCAGTGACTACATGCGCACCCAACAAACGGCGGCGCCTCTTCGTGCAATAAAACAATCTACCTTTAGCCTACAACCTTTACTGAGGGAAAGAAGCTTTGGTGATTTGCGTGGTAGGCCTTATGACGAGATTAACACTGATTTTTTTGCGGAAAGTTATGCACCGCCAAATGGTGAAACGCATCAGCAGTTTATTGAACGAGTCCATCATGCGTGGCAATTGGTATTAACAACCCATCAGAACATGCAAGGGAGCCTAATTGTTATGACTCACGGCTTAGTACTGCGCGAAATAATTAAACAACACTTGATAGTGGATGAGGCTATCTCGCCACTATCAAACTTTCAAAATACATGTATTACTGAAATAGATGCAACCGATAAAAAAACAGTATTGCGATTGTGCGATGCTCAGCATTTGGATAAAGGAAGTGCCATAGGGGCGACAGTTTAAATACTGTCTCTGTAGTGTTTCAAAAATACTCATTGTAACTTAAGCTAATGTTATGACGCGTAGCGCCGTTTTTAAATAACCCTCCGAGCGCATCTGAAGCACTCCACTTTTGGCTTGACGCAGTCCACTGCCAATAATGATTAGAAGCAAAACCATCAATGCGTGTATTAACCAACCACTCGGTATTTTTTGGTAAATTGTACTCAAACCCTTGGCTTGTTTTAAATTCAGTTTGTGATTGAGCAATGACACCAAACCCAATACTAACATCATGACTAAATTGGTATCTCGGAATAAAAAAAACTCTTTTACAGACACTTTTTGATTAAAAATCCCCCAAAAATGTGCACCTTTAGCATAACCTAAGCCCATTTCAAGCGTAATATTTTTAGTAATAGGTTGGTTCAAAGAAGCTAAATACTCTTTCTGCTTACAACCATTGAATTTTATTGCAGACGTTGTCATCTTAAATTCGAGGTTTTGTGGAGCCCAAGTTTGCAACCAGCTTAAGGTGTTTGCCAGTGCATCTGAACTAGCACAACAATGGCTTGATACCATTAAAAATGTGGCTATTAGAACTGCTCTCATTTCAGACACTTAACGTGAGTTTTAAGATTCTTACACTTTAGCTAGTATTCGCGAAGTTGCCGTATACCCAACGCCAGTTATGCATGGCAATAGATACTCAAAATACTCCTCATAACATAGTACATCGCACTAATACCCCCTTGTACTTTGATGCCATAACATTACACTCTTGTGATCGTCAGATTAACCTTGACGAACTAAATCAAAATTATAAAAACCATCTGGCAGGAAATTATGAAAATAAGACTAGCAGCGCTATTAAGTAGTGCGGTGATATTGGCATTAAGTGCATGTAGTGAACCCACTTCTACTAACACCCAACTAAAAACCACAGTTGCAGAGGTAAAAGCAGAACAACAAAATCCATTATTAGCAGAATATGAAGGCCCTTATGGCGGCGTACCCGCTTTTGATAAGATGGATTTAGCAGACCTTAAACCCGCTTTAGAAAAAGGTATGGCCCTAAATTTGGCTGAAATCGATGCCATAGTTAGTAATCCAGAGCCGGCGAATTTTCAAAACACAGTAGTGGCTTTAGAAAAAGCCGGTAGTGCTTTAAGCAGAGTATTTCGTTATTGGGGCATATGGAGCTCAAATAATAATAGCTCTGAGTTTCGTGGTATCCAAAAAGAAATGGTGCCGAAAATTTCTGCATTCAATTCAAGTATTACAGGTAATGAAAAACTATTTGCGAAAGTAAAAGCCGTTTATCAAAGTGAAGAATTAAAAACCTTAACCAGCGAAGAACAGCGGGTCACATGGCTTACCTATAATAGCTTTGCTCGCAACGGTGCAACTCTAAAAGGCGAAGCCAAAGCGCGTTATGCCGCCATCAATCAAGAAGTAGCTGGCATACAAACGCAATTTGCCAACAACATACTTGCTGACGAAGAAAACTATGTGTTGTTTTTAAATGAAGACCAGTTATCAGGCCTATCAGAGTCTTTGATTTCGGCTGCCGCAAACGCCGCAAAAGGGCTTGGTAAAGAAGGGCAATATGCCATTACCAATTCGCGCTCATCGATGGATCCCTTTTTAACCTACTCGGACAATCGAGAACTGAGAGAAAAAGTATGGAAAACCTACTACAGCCGAGCGAATAACGGTGATGAATTTGATAATAACGCACTCATCAAAAACATCCTCACTTTACGTAATGAACGTGTTGCACTGCTAGGTTACGACAACTACTCGCAATGGCGCCTAGAAGATCGCATGGCAAAAAACCCAGAAAACGCCATGGATTTGATGAAAAAAGTGTGGCCAGCAGCAATAGCACGTGTCGAACAAGAGGTTGCCGATATGCAGGCAATAGCAGATACACAAGAAGCTAACATTAAAATAGCGCCCTGGGATTATCGCTATTACGCCGAAAAAGTCCGCAAAGACAAATACTCTCTTGATTCTGATGAAGTCAAACAATACCTGCAATTGCATAAATTACGTGAAGCTATGTTTTATGTAGCAGGCCGATTATTTAACTTTGATTTTACGCCTGTACCTGAAGGTTCCGTGTCAGTATTTCATGAGGACGTTAAGGTGTGGGAAGTCAAAGACAAAACGTCAGGTGAACATATTGGTCTGTGGTACTTAGACCCATTTGGTCGCAAAGGAAAACGTTCTGGCGCTTGGGCCACCACTTATCGTAGTCATACAACCTTTGATGGTAAAAAGACGGTACTTTCCTCTAATAATTCTAATTTTGTGAAAGGGTCAGAAGGTCAGCCAACACTCATATCTTGGGACGATGCAGAAACTTATTTTCACGAATTTGGACATGCCCTGCATTTCTTATCGGCCTCGGTTGCTTACCCTACCTCACATTCTGGGGTGCGAGATTACACTGAATTTCAATCTCAGTTACTGGAGCGTTGGTTAACAACAGACGAAGTCATCAATAACTACTTGGTGCATTACAAAACGGGTGAACCTATTCCTGCTGATTTAGTCGCCAAAATTAAAAAAGCCGCCACCTTTAATGAAGGCTTCAAAACAACTGAATATATGGCTTCAGCCATCATGGACTTGTTATACCACACCACAGATCCTGCGTTAATCGAACCACAGAGCTTTGAAAAAACACAGCTAACCGCTCTGGGTATGCCCGAAGAAGTGGTGATGCGCCATCGCAGCACTCAGTTTGGTCACGTGTTTTCGGGTGAAGGTTACTCTTCTGGCTATTATGGCTATATGTGGGCTGAAGTGCTCACTTCTGACGCAGCAGAAGCTTTTGCCGACGCACCAGGTGGCTTTTACGATAAAGACGTCAGCAAAAAGCTAGTCGATCACTTGTTTTCTATTCGTAATGCTATGGATCCCGCCGAAGCTTATCGTCTATTCCGTGGACGCGACGCCAAAGTGGAAGCCTTGATGCGAGATAGAGGTTTTCCCGTTACTCAGTAACATATCAATCATGTCAAAGCATTAAGAAAGGTATGGGCTCCCTTCTACTGAAGGGGGTTCATTCATAATAAAGCTTAACAACCTGTTTATGCTCAGCTCACCATAATTAACCTGAACTCTAGATAATTAGCTAGCGACTTAAATGCCACCCTCGTCACACAAAATAACAATAATTGCTTTGGTCTAGTTAAAACCCTCTTCAGCAATTTGCTTTAACGCCTTTTCAAAAACGTCAGTAGGCTGACCACCACTGATCAAATGTTTATCATTCACTATCACTGCAGGCACTGAACTCACCCCAGCGGCTTGATAAAACTGTTGCTGCTTTCTCACGTCAGATGAGTACTTATCTGAATCCAATACCTGTTTAGCTTGTGCCACCTCTAATCCAATCTGTTCAACAACAGATAACAGTTGCTGATGATCACTAGGGTTACCATTTTGCTGAAAATATAAATCAAATAGCGCTAACTTTAATTCAGTTTGTTTGCCTTGTTCATGAGCCCAATGCAATAAACGATGCGCATCAAAAGTATTGTAAATACGACCACCACCACGATTACCAAATTCATAACTTACAGACAAACCCCGTTCTTTAATGGCTGCACGATTTTGATCACTCTGTTCAACAGTAATGCCATACTTTTGAGTGATATGTTCAGTAATTTCTTGACCTTTTTTTGGCATCTGTGGATTAAGCTCAAAGGGTTGCCAAGTTATATCGGCTTGAATATCTGGGGCCAAATTAGCTAAAGCTTGATTCAATGCTTGATAGCCGATGATGCACCAAGGGCAAGATACGTCGGATACGATGTCGATTTTTAAGTGCTTATTCATAGAGTCATCATTAAAATATATTTATGAGTGTGATGAGTAGATCTGGGGGAACCAGAAGTGATAGTCAAGGGCAATGGATAAAGCATTCAATTGTTGATACCCAGCAGACTCACTAAAGCCTTAATATGTATAGCCGCTGTATTCACCAAGCATCTGTGTTTTTGACACTTACCCCCGGTACATTAATTGCTGCACAGTTGAGCGCTATTTCTTGTCTTTGGTGGGCAATAGTAATGGAGTGCGGAAAAGATTGTCCTCATATCATTCAGTTCTTTTATCACCATATGCTGAACAAACTTTAAAAAACCGAAGCTCTTTGATAATGACTTGTTTACCCTAAAGCTGACGTTAACACTGCAAACAACAGCACGCAGGTTGTGAGGCATTTTTGCTGGCTTTTTGTTTTAACAAAAACAGTGACAACCTTCATGCATCAGCTTGATTTGCTTTGTTATAATTTTATCTTACAACGCCTGATTCGATAGCAAACGATTCATTTTTAAAAATGCCATAGCTGAAGTCATAAACTTAAACCCCATATTAAGATAAAAACTTCCTTTACTTGGATTCGCATAAATAATTTTTGCTATATCCATTAGAAGCATCAATTCGCTTGGCATACTGGTCCACAACAGCGGGTATTTGAATACCTATGAGAAAGCCACCAAAACAATATGATCCTTAAATAGTCTGCACATAGTTTTATCATTTACATACTCACAAACGGCTAGCCATACCTTTTACGTATTAAATTAGCTTGATGCTAAGTAAATCAGCTCCTATAGTAAACAAAAGTTCTGGGGTGGGGATATGTCTTTGTTAAAATTAATCTTAAAAGTGTCTATATTATTGTCACTGTCGTCTAGCGGATTGTCACAGGCGCAAGAACAACAACCTGAAACGAATATTAGTACACAAAACTGTCCAGAAGTTTTTTATACATTGCCACTATACCCTAATGCCAAGTTCTGCCAATTATTTGCGGAAGAACTACCTGCCAGTATGTCTTATTTTGCTGTCAGTGATCAACAAACTGCAAAGGCGTTTTATATCGAAAAACTAGGGCAAGCCGAAGATGAAAAAATGCTTAAAGGCCGTATTGTGCTTCAATATTCTAATGGTCAAAAAGTAGTAGTGATATCTAAGGACGGTCAAGGAAGTCAGATCGATATCTTAATAAAATCTGCTGATTAACGATATACCTCAAGTTAATCTAATATTTTCTAAAGCTCTAATTCAAAAGTCTCATTGATATCACGCCGTTGGCACTTTTTTTGCCTATTCAAGAAAAGACTAACACTTAGTCAATTTTCTGACATTGGCTTTTGGAGATATCATGGAACTAGCGATTGTATTGATGATGTTACTGATCATGGTAGCTGTAGGCGCGATGAAACTGCATGAACCAGGTTTAGCATTTCCTTTTAAAAAAAAGGTAACTTGTTTACACCCGTTGAACGTACGTTTTTCGGACTTATCGAAGAAGCGGTAGGAAATGAATTTCGAATCTTATGCAGAGTGAAGATGGGCGATATTTTAACTATTCATCAAAGCACAGATAAGAAAACCAGTAAAAATGCACCTTCGCGAGCAGGCAGCAAACATCTTGATTTTGTGCTTTGTTCCAAAGACGATATGTCACCTATTATTGCGATTGATCTAGTCCACAGCAGTGGTAAAGATGGCTAGAAAGCTCAGCGTGAATTTTATTTAAGTGGCGCCCTTGATGCGGCACATATTCCCCATGTTAGAATAAAAGTGCGTTCTGGCTATAAACCACAGGATATTAGAGAATGTATTCAAGCTAAATTACCTAAGTCTAAGATTAAGCGACTAATCGCGCCTACACCTCAAAATGGCGGTAAGTTAATGCCCGCGTTTGCCAGACAAGCCAAACCCACAAGACCGATCCAAACGAATAAAACGGTCACCAGTCGCCCCATCGCAGCTGCGTAAAATCATCTAAAAAAAGCCCCTTGAGGTATACCTCTGAGGGGCTTTTTTATAAGCGCTTACTTAAGCGATTATAAACCTAACCTTTGACGAAATTAACACCCATAGCGATATCACTTCGTAAGCCGTCTAGCATTGCGTTCTTAGCATTTTCTTCAAATTCACTCAACTCACCGTAAGATAAAATTTCTTCTACACCATTTTTACCTAAACGTACTGGGTGAGCAAAAAACTCAGCGTCTTCACTATTGGTTTCAACGTAAGTGTATTCCACAACGTTTTCGCCGCGCATAGCATCAACCAAAGACAAACAGAACCTTGCAGCAGCATGGCCCATAGATAATGTTGCTGACCCGCCACCCGCTTTAGCTTCAACTACTTCAGTACCTGCATTTTGGATACGAGTCGTTAAACTTGCTACTTCTTGATCCGTAAACTCTACCCCTTTAACTTGTGACAAAAGAGGTAAAATAGTAGTACCAGAATGTCCACCAATAACGGGAACATGCAAGTTAGCTGGGTTTAATCCTTTTAAATTACCGACAAAGGTTTCTGAACGGATAACATCTAAAGTGGTCACACCAAACAATTTATTTTTGTTGTAAACACCTTTGGCTTTTAACGCTTGTGCTGCAATGGCAACAGTCGTATTCACTGGATTAGTAATGATACAGGTACAAGCCTCAGGACAATTATCAGCAATAGCATCAACTAAATTTTTAACGATACCCGCATTGATGTTAAACAGATCAGAACGATCCATACCTGGCTTACGAGGCACACCTGCTGGTATCAACACAATGTCACAACCGGTTAAAGCATCAGCTAAATTATCTTTTCCGTAACCTTGTACTGTTACATCGGTGGGGATGTGGCTTAAATCCACCGCGACACCAGGAACCACTGGAGCAACATCATACAAAGATAGCTCAGAGCCTGCTGGCAGTTGAACTTTTAATAATAATGATAACGCTTGACCGATACCACCGGCTGCACCTAATACGGCTATTTTCATGATTCTCTCCTGTGAAAAGCGTTCTGCTTTGCAATAATCAAAGCTAACATGGATGTAATATATAAGATTTCAAGAACATATTATTATACTAGGGTCTTGCTCGATTTAATAGCTAGCTATGATTTATCATATATTCGTCATCATTGTTTTTGCAGGCAAATTGCTTAAACCTATACAATACGGCAAAATACAACTACCAACTCCATTATCGAGTGCTTTATGGCAACCACTAAACAAGACATACTGATTAAAGCATTTAAAGACATCCTAAAAACAGAAAGTTTTGGATCGCAAGGCGATATAGTTGAAGCACTAAAATTGCAGCAATTAGATAATATCAGTCAGTCCAAAGTCTCCCGTATGTTAAGTAAATTTGGCGCGGTTCGTACTCGTAACGCATGGGGAGATATGGTTTATTGCTTGCCTCCTGAATTAGGTATGCCCACAGCAAAAAGTCCCCTCAAACAACTTGTATTAGATATTGTACATAACAATGTAATGGTGATTATTCGCACCAGTCCAGGCGCAGCCCAGTTAATTGCTCGATTATTAGACTCTTTAGGCAAAAAAGATGGCGTGTTAGGCACTATTGCTGGCGATGACACAATATTTATTGCACCCGCCGATGTTAGTAATATCGAAGAAACTCGCAAACGAGTCGAAGCATTATTTGAAAACGTTTGAAAATGTATAAAAAACATATTGGCTTTGCCTTTAATATATTCGCATTAGGGCTATTTTTCCCTGGCATATTGCTGAGTATGTTTTCCTTTAATATGGAAATGGCGGCCAATCTTAGCGGTTCAAGCCTTACCTCATCCTTAATAGATAAAGAATTGTCGATTATGGCCACCATTAGCGAACTATGGGAAGACCAAAGATTGCTAGTCGCAGCACTGATATTCGTATTTTCAGTGTGTATTCCACTATTAAAAACAATACTGGTTTGTGTTGCCTACTTGACTCAATCACTACAAATTGAAAAAAGACTCATCAACTTTGTGGGGGCCATAGGTAAATGGTCAATGGCGGATGTGTTTGTCATTGCCATTTTCCTAGCAATTATGTCTACCAACCACGCAGAAACCATTACTTCTGAACAATTTAGCGTGTTTGGATTTAAGATTGCTTTAGATATCAGTACTCAAACTTTATCTGCTGCTGGGGAGGGGTTTTATTACTTTACCGCTTACTGCTTGTCGTCGTTGATTGGCACCCAGATAGCAAGCTCTGCAATTAAACGTAAGCCTGTAACTTAAAAACTAAGACTTTTAAGTTACAGTCTTAAAAATGAAACTAATCTTGACCATGACCTGCCTTAAGTTATACTAGTGAGCACTTAACGTCTGCTTAAATGATCCTAAACAAAATCTAACGGGTATTAAACTTTTCTCATAGCAGAAGAATCATTATGAATCAACAAATATTGTCAGTACTCATTATAGTTATTAGCTTTACACTTTTTGCTTGCGGGGGGAGTGGTTCGCAGACACCAAGTTCTCCGCCCATACCCAGTATTGAAGAACCAAATTGGATAGCTGGGCAATTCTCTAACGATTCAGTTTATAAAGATCTTTGTGCCGTCCCAAGAACAGGCCCAGATAGCAACGGCGATACCTTTTTGGACTCTCAAGGTACTAGCATGCATGAAAAGATGTGGCTTCGCTCTTGGACTAACGATACTTACCTTTGGTTCAACGAGATAGATGATAACAACCCTGCAGCATTTTCTGTGGCTAATTATTTTAGCCAGCTGAAAACCGATGAACGCACAGCATCAGGATCGTTTAAGGATAACTTCCATTTTTCCCAATCGACCGAAGACCACAACCAACGAACACAAAGCGGGGTTGCTTCTGGGTATGGCATCAGCTGGGAATTTGTGAGTTCAAGTTCCCCACGGCGTTTGATTGTGCGTTTTACAGAGCCGGACTCCCCTGCTGCCATCGCCGGCGTTCTTAGAGGTTACGAATTGAAAAAAATTGATAATATTGACTTTGTGAACACCAGCGACCAGGTCGACATCGACCAAATTAATGCGGCGTTGTTCCCATCTGATCCGGGTCAAACCTTTAACTTTGTATTTTCAGATGAAACTAAAAAAGACGTCTTAGAGAGCACCTTAACTTCACAAAATATTGAATTACAAACCGTACAAAACGTTAAAGTTATAGACACAGATATAGGCCGGATGGGCTATATGCAGTTCAATTCATTCATCCGCACAGGACAACAGGAATTGATTGATGGGTTTCAGCAATTTGTTGACCAAGGTATTACTGAACTGGTTATCGATCTGCGTTACAACGGCGGTGGTTTACTTGCGATGGCCTCACAAGTCGCGTACATGGTGGCTGGCAGCGCACAAACCAATAACCAAACGTTTGAAACATTACAATTCAATGAAAAATATCCTAATAAAAACCCTGTCACTGGCGACACATTACAGCCCACACCTTTCTACACTAGAGAAATCGATTGGTCTACCAATCAGTTTACAAATAATACGTTACCTTCTGTAGATTTGACCCGAGTGTTTATTCTGGCAACAGACAATACCTGTTCAGCTAGCGAGGCGGTGATAAATGGACTTAGAGGCATTGATGTTGAAGTGGTATTAATCGGCGATACTACATGCGGCAAGCCTTTTGGGTTTTATGCCACAGATAACTGCAGTACGACCTACTTCACCATTCAATTTCAAGGCGTTAACGCAAAAGATTTTGGGGAGTATTCAGAAGGATTTAGTCCAGTCACCAGCCCAATATTTGATGACGAATTACCGGGTTGTAGAGCAGCGGACAATTTCACCCAAATCCTTGGCAACGTAGACGAATCATTACTAGCATCGGCAATCAGTTATGCAGAAACTGGCTCATGCCCAATCCAAAATAAACCTGCCGGTAAAGTAACGATAAAGGCAGCAAACATCCAAGGCCCCGGTATTGCCATTCAGACACCCAATACCCTTTTAGAATCGATAAGGATTTTGACGCCTATTAGCGAGCCAACTGCATGATGAAAATAAACAAAGTTAAGAGTGTTTTAGTCATGGCGACAATAATGTTCACTAACTGTAAAACGATCCAGGCGCATGAGTCACGCCCCGCATTGCTTGAATACTCATCACCTGAAATTCGTAGTATATTAGAACAAGCCATAGGCAGCCTGATTAATAGCCACCCAATAAAACTCGCAGATAACGTATTCACTCAAAACAGTACGATAATTGTTGATCGTAGTCAGCACAGCAACAACCAAAGAATTTTATTAGATGGCAGGGATATAAAACCGGCTGATACATTTTCCTTACTCATCAAAAACGGCCAGTGTTATTTACAACACAACCAAAGTGGCCATATAAAAATGATGAGTCTCCTGAACTGCAAACCACAATGACTTTAGTTAGTAAAAAAAAAGAATATACCTAGAAAGTCCCTTTATCGAATAACGTTAAAAGCTATTAATTCAATCCCTAGGATTATCCTCAAGTTATCTGAAGTAAGAGCACATTGACACAGACACTTAGCATGACTGTTAAAGGTTTGAGGGTAATTATGTTGATTGTGCATCTGTTTTTACTCAAGTGATGCATGTTTACGATAGTGATTGTTCAAATTGTGAAATTAGGAAATTTATGACAGATGTCATGATGGCATCGCATTAAAGTTTTTAGGCATTAGCTTCGAGTCATTATGTTCCACTGAGGAAGAAATATCTTGCAAGCATCATCAGCATTGCAAAACAACTAAACAGAATGCTTTATGCGTCTTGTTTAAGCTGGACCTAGGTTAAAGATGCAAAAGAAAAAGGCGCTAACATTGCGGTTAGCGCCTTTTCAATTTTGTTTACTAAAACAATTACGCTTTAGTAATAACGTCTACTAACATCCAGTTTTTGGACTTAGACAAAGGACGACATTCGCGTATTGTGACTACGTCGCCTTCGTTACATTGGTTAGTCTCGTCATGTGCGTGTAGCTTAGTAGTGCGCTTGATGAATTTCCCATAGATTGGGTGCTTCACTTTACGTTCTACTACAACAGTGATGGATTTCTCCATATTGTTGCTGACCACACGACCTTGTACTGTACGACTAGTTTGTTCAGTCATTATGCAGCAGCCTTTTCAGTCAGAATGGTTTTAACACGCGCGATAGCTGCGACGTACTTTACGAAGACCGTCAGTTTTTTCAAGCTGACCAGTGACTCGCTTGCATACGCAAGTTAAATTGTTCACGAAGCAAGACTTAAGTAGCTCTGCGTTCAACTCTTCTACGCTTTTTTCTTTCAGTTCTGTGGCATTCATTACATCACCGTCCGAGTTACAAAGGTTGTTTTAAAGGGCAATTTGGACGCAGCCAATGCAAACGCTTCACGTGCTACTTCTTCTGGAACACCTTCCATTTCATATAACACACGACCCGGTTGAATTTGGCATACCCAGTATTCAACGTTACCTTTACCTTTACCTTGACGCACTTCTAGAGGCTTCTCAGTAATTGGCTTGTCAGGGAAAACTCGTATCCAAATTTTACCTTGACGTTTAACGGCACGTGTCATAGCACGACGAGCTGCTTCGATTTGGCGCGCAGTCATGCGACCACGGCCTACGGATTTAAGACCGTAAGTTCCGAAACTTACACTGTCACCAGCGATAGCATAACCACGGTTACGACCTTTATGCATTTTACGAAACTTCGTACGTTTAGGTTGTAACATGATTAGCCCTCACGCTTAGCGTGACGGCCTTTCTTCTTAGGTGCGGCAGCTGGCTGCTCGTGAGTAAGTGGCAATCCACCTAATACTTCACCTTTGAAGATCCATACTTTAACGCCAATGATACCGTAAGTAGTCAGCTTCTGACGTTGCATAGTCGATATCAGCACGGAAAGTGTGCAATGGAACACGACCTTCACGATACCATTCGGCACGCGCAATTTCAGCGCCGCCTAAACGACCGCTTACTTGAACTTTGATACCTTTAGCACCTAATCGCATTGCATTTTGTACCGCACGCTTCATAGCGCGACGAAACATAACACGACGCTCAAGCTGGCTAGAAATACTATCAGCAACAAGCTGTCCATCTAACTCTGGCTTACGTACTTCAGCAATGTTGATCTGAGCTGGCACACCGGCTAACTTAGATACGTGATTACGAAGCTTCTCTACGTCTTCACCTTTCTTACCGATAACAACACCAGGACGAGCAGTGTGAATAGTCACACGAATGCTTTTGCTGGACGTTCGATAACGATTTTAGAAAGTGAAGCGCTTTTTAACTGTTTGGTCAAATACTGACGTACCTGATGATCATTAAACAAGTTATCTGCATAATCTGCAGTATTAGCGTACCAGGTAGATGTCCATGGTTTGCTGATACCCAGGCGTATACCTGTAGGATGTACCTTCTGTCCCATTATCTACTCCTAGTTATCAGCACACAACCACAGTAATGTGACTGCTACGCTTAAATATACGATCAGCACGGCCTTTGGCTCGTGTCTTGATACGCTTCATAGTTGGACCTTCGTCAACAAAGATTTTAGCTACAGTTAACTCGTCGATATCAGCACCGTCGTTATGCTCTGCGTTCGCAATCGCTGACTCTAGTACTTTCTTGACTAGATCGGCAGCTTTTCTTAGGGCTGTAAGTTAAAACTCAAGCGCCTTTTCAACGTGTAAACCGCGAATTTGATCTGCTACCAAGCGTGCCTTTTGAGCAGAGGTACGAGCAAGACGATGTTTAGCTAATGCTTCCATATTAATTCCTTATCGTCTTGGCTTTCTTATCCGCGACATGGCCGCGGTAAGTACGCGTTGGAGCAAATTCGCCCAACTTATGGCCGACCATTTCGTCACTGACAAATACAGGGACGTGCTGGCGACCGTTATGGACCGCAATGGTCAACCCAATCATATCTGGGATGATCATAGAACGGCGAGACCAAGTCTTAATTGGTTTTTTGCTCGCTCTTTTCCACTGCAGCCTCTACCTTCTTCAGCAAGTGTAGGTCAATAAATGGACCCTTCTTGAGAGAACGTGGCATGGTGAATCCTCGCTGTTACTTGTTACGACGACGTACGATAAGTTTATCGGTACGCTTGTTACTACGGGTTTTCTTACCCTTAGTAGGAACGCCCCAAGGTGAAACTGGATGACGGCCACCAGAGGTACGACCTTCACCACCACCGTGTGGGTGATCTACTGGGTTCATGGCAACACCACGAACAGTTGGACGAATCCCGCGCCAGCGATTCGCACCGGCTTTACCAAGTGAACGTAGCATATGTTCAGCGTTGCCGATTTCACCAATAGTGGCACGACAATCTGCTAATACTTTACGAACTTCACCAGAACGAAGACGAAGGTTACATAACCTCATCACGCGCTAAGATCTGTGCATAAGCACCAGCAGAACGTGCAATTTGTGCACCTTTACCTGGCTTCATTTCAATAGCATGTACCGTGGTACCTACTGGAATGTTACGCATTGGCAAAGTGTTACCTGCTTTAATTGGCGCATCAGAACCTGATTGGATCTGCATCACCTGCTTTAGACGCCTTTAGGAGCCAAAATATAACGACGCTCACCATCTGCATAAACACCAAAGCAGATGTTTGCAGAACGGTTTGGATCATATTCTAAACGTTCAACTTTGGCTGGAATGCCGTCTTTGTTACGTTTAAAATCGATAACACGATAATGCTGCTTGTGACCACCACCGATATGACGCACGGTAATGCGACCATTGTTGTTACGACCACCAGATTTGCTGTTTTTATCAAGCAAAGGAGCATGTGGTGCGCCTTTATGTAGATCATGGTTAACAACCTGAACAACATGACGACGACCGGCAGAAGTTGGCTTAGCTTTCAATAATGGCATATCTAATCCCCTTCTTAGCTCGCTGCCACCGACGAAGTCGATGTCTTGACCTTCTTTAAGCACAACGTAAGCTTTTTTCCAGTCTCTACGCTTACCGAAAGATGACCGTGACGTTTGGTTTTACCCTTACAGTTCACAGTACGAACAGAGTTCACTTCAACTTCGAACAATTTTTCAACAGCCGCTTTGATTTCTGCTTTGTTCGCGTCTTTAACTACTTTAAAACAACAGTATTGTTTGCTTCAGCTGCCAGTGTTGACTTTTCAGAAACATGTGGTGCTAAAAGCACTTTTAATAGACGTTCTTCGTTCATGCTAACGCCTCCTCAAGTTGTTTCACTGCGTCAGCAGTAATCAACACTTTTTCAAATGCAATTAAGCTAACTGGGTCAATACCCTGCACATCGCGTACGTCAACTTTATACAAGTTACGTGACGCTAAGAATAAATTCTCATCAACTTCAGGTGTCACGATTAATACGTCAGTTAAATCTCAAGTACGTTAAGTTGCGTAATAACGCTTTAGTCTTTGGTGCGTCAACACCAAATTTTTCAACAACGATTAAACGATCTTGACGAACCAATTCAGATAAGGATGCTTTGGATTGCACCACGGTACATCTTTTTATTCACCTTTTGCTGTAAATCACGAGGTTTAGCTGCAAATGCACGACCACCACCAACCCAGATAGGGCTTCGGATAGTACCAGCACGGGCACGACCTGTACCTTTTTGACGCCATGGTTTCTTACCACCACCGCGGACTTCAGACGTGTTTTTTGTGCTTTAGTACCCTGACGAGCGCCAGCACCGAAAGCAACGACTACTTGATGAACAAGTGCTTCGTTGAATTCACGTCCAAAGGTTGCATCGGATACTTCAAGAGCGCTTTCGCGTCTTTCAATGTTAATTCCATCACTTAACTCCCCAGACGTTACGCTTTGACAGCTGGACTTGATAATGACATCACCGCCAGTTGCGCCAGGAACAGTGACCTTTAACTAATAAAAGGTTGTTTTCAGCATCAACACGTACTAGTTCCAAAGATGCATAGTGTGACGCGCTTGTTACCCATCTGACCGGCCATTTTCTTACCTTTGAAATACTTTACCGGGTGATTGGTTTTGACCAATCGAACCAGGTGCACGGTGCGACAATGAGTTACCGTGTGTCATACGTTGTGAGCTAAAGTTCCAACGCTTAATAGCGCCTTGGAAACCTTTACCTTTTGAAGTACCGCAACGTCAACCTTTTAGTGATCAGCATAAAAGTTCAACAGTGATTTCACTGCCAACTTCTATGCCTTCACCTTCATTGTCGTCTAAGACGGAATTCCCACAAACCACGGCCCGCTTCCACGCCAGCTTTAGCAAAATGACCTGCTGCAGCTTTATTACACGGCTTGCTTTCTTATCGCCAGCGGTGACTTGAAGCGCTGTACCCGTCCGTTTCGTCAGTACGTAACTGAGTCACACGGTTCGGGGTGGCTTCAATAACAGTCACAGGAATTGAAACACCATCTTCAGTGAAGATGCGAGTCATACCTACTTTACGACCGATAAGACCAATCGCCATGTTAAAACCCTCTCTTGTTAGCCCAGGCTGATTTGAACATCAACACCGGCAGCCAAGTCCAATCTCATCAACGCATCAACTGTTTTATCAGTAGGTTCAATGATATCCACTAAACGTTTATGTGTACGAATCTCATACTGATCACGTGCATCTTTATTGACGTGAGGTGAAGTAAGTACTGTATAACGCTCTTTGCGAGTAGGTAGAGGAATAGGTCCAGCTAACCTGTGCGCCCGTGCGTTTCGCCGTTTCCACGATTTCAGCCGTAGACTGATCGATCAACTTGTGATCAAACGCTTTTAAACGTATACGAATTCTTTGATTTGGCATCGATTAAGCTCCAACCGAAAGAACAAAAAAAATCACCCACACCATCAATAAATTGATAGGAGGATGCATGTAAACTGCTGACCCAAAATTAGGGTCCTGTTTTATTTGGTTATATATTGAATATCAGTAAAAGCACCTCAATTCCAACCAAATTCACTTGTTCAGAAGAACTAGTGGATAAGAATTATACACAAGAGTAGTAATATTGCAAGCTCATCTCAGAACAAAGCAATTATTATTGCCTGCGGTAGTCCTTGCGCTGATTTTCACTTGGCTACTAACAGATACATACTCGCTAGTAAAAAGCTGACATGGCCTGTGCAAAAGCAAAACAGTCACTATAAATTGGGCGTTATATTAAAACTTTGCCATCCATTTCTTGAAAATTAAAATATTACTGCCTTTCTCAATTAGAAGCTATTTGCTGTCTGTAGCCTGTCAGTTATAGTAAGGTAACTAATTACAGAATAAATCATTGGCCTAGAAGTACATAAAGCAACTATATGAATTCCGAACTGAACCAAAACAACCTCGACCGTATTAACCAGTTGCTTAAAACCTATCCTTCCCTTATGGATGCGTATCACAAGTTTGAGCCGTTCGTGTTGGGCTTATTCGATGCCGAGCGAATGAGTATTTTTCAACGCCGCAGACAACACCAGGATTTGGTCGCTCGTTTTAAGACCGGTAAAGAAACCCGCGAAATAAAAGTACCTATTAGCCCTATGTCTATTGCGGGCTATGTAGCACTAAGTCAATTACCCCTTATCATTAAAGACCCTTACGACACAGAAGAGCTAGCCCGTATTCATAAACGCTTAAACTTTGCTGATAAATTCGATAAAGGCTCAACATTTAAGACACGCAACATTATTTGTATTCCGATCTTCGATTCTGGCGTATTGATGGGCGTAATGCAGATCCTTAACAAGAAAGATGTTTCTTTTACTGAAAACGACCTGACTCTTGCCAATGCTATCGCGGAAATACTGGGTAAGAAATTCCGTTATGAATTAGGTGGTACCAGTCAAGCTTTCGACTATCTAATACATCGCAATCTTATTTCTGAAAAAGAAATGAAAAAACTTCAAGAAACAAGTCATGATAATAGGCAGTTAATACAACGTCTAACATCTGAACACCGAGTGCCAGAAGATGATTTAGGTAATGCACTATCAGTTCATTATCAAGTTCCATATATAGCTTATTTACCCGATAAGTTTCATCTATTTCAAAGCAACAGCAAGCTCAATCTGTCTTATCTAAAACGCCATTTCGTAGCTGTGTTAGCAGACGTAAAAGATAATCCTATTGTGTTGATGGCAGAACCCAATAACGCAGGTTTATTAATGGAAATTGAAAGTGCTTTAGGTATAGATAGTTATGAGATTTATGTCAGCCTACCTAATATCATTCTGCAATATCTAGGTGAGGCAGCAGGTGGAGGTACTGGACCTGGAGCCATGGATGAGATCCTTGACGAGATAGGCACCAGTGCAGATGTAATTGATGAACAATCTGATGAGATGTCTGACGATGCCCCAGCTGTTGTTAGATTAGTGAGTCGTGTGTTGCATGATGCGAAACGTTTAAATGCCTCGGATATTCATGTTGATCCTGAAAAAAACGCGCCCACTCGAGTTCGTATGCGAATAGATGGAGTATGTAGGGACGTCACTCAAGTACCGGCATCACATCACAGTGCTGTCATTGCGCGTATCAAGATCATGTCGAATCTAAATATTTCCGAAAAACGTGTGCCACAAGATGGAAAATTATCTTTTAGGATGTCGGGGCAACTCATTGAAGTACGGGTAGCCACTATTCCCACTATTGCTGGCGAAGGTGTGGTTATGCGGATATTGGCTGCAGGTGGTGCAATGCCCATGAGCAAGCTAAATTTATCACCACGAAATCACAAAAAGACCCTGGAACTTGTTCAAAAACCTCACGGTATCATATTGGTAGTAGGGCCCACTGGTTCTGGTAAAACTACGACTTTGCATGCTGTATTAGGACACATCAACACACCAGAAAAGAAAATTTGGACCGCAGAAGACCCGGTAGAGATAACACAACCTGGCCTACAACAAGTGCAAGTCAACGCTAAGATTGGCTTTACATTTGCCAATGCCTTGAGGGCGTTTCTTCGTGCTGACCCTGACATAATACTTATTGGAGAGATGCGTGATAAAGAAACCGCACATGCCGGCATAGAGGCTTCATTGACTGGGCATCTAGTATTTTCTACACTGCATACCAACTCAGCTCCAGAAACTATTACGCGTTTGTTAGATCTAGGACTGGATCCTGTCAATTTTTCAGACGCTTGTGTCGGTATTTTAGCGCAACGTTTGATCAGAACCATCTGCCCTAGTTGCAAAGAGAAGTATCCTGCCAGCGAAACAGACATAGCGTTCATTAAACGCCAATATGGTAAAGAATACATAGAAGAGCTTAATTTACCTGAACCGCTCATGTTATATAAAGGCAATGGCTGTGATGAGTGCGGTGATACTGGTTATAGAGGGAGAACCGGTGTACATGAATTACTATCCATGACAGCGGAGTTACGCTCATTGGTTTATAAAGAAGCATCTGTGCACGAGATGAAGGCCCAAGCCATGTACGATGGAATGCGAACACTCACACAAGATGGGATCCTAAAAGTGTTAAAGGGTGATACTGATATCCCACAAATACAAATTATTAGTGGGACTGGTTAAGCACCTATGCAAAAGGTTCAATAATAATCGGTTAGCTGACGACAAAAAGCCCCCCTATTTACAGTTAGATAGCAATCATCAGCCTTGTCCAATATGAAATGAGTTTTTGCTAATTACGTGTTTCTAATATGAAATGCGCATAAAGTTTTAAATTCTGTTCATGAACATAAGATGAAAGCTGTCATGAATATTGTAAACTTAACCACTATTGAAGAGCTTGAACACTTTACTCAAGGTAACCAAGTTGCAGCCTCAAAGGTACCCTTGTGATTGCCTGTGTACAGCAATAGTGTGTTGTGAGCTACACCCTGACAAGCGTATACCGCTTGCTCCATTAGTTAAAATTTTCGTGGTTCACGAGTCGCTTTAAGCAACCAAAAAAGCCACAAGACACTTGAGAAGGTTTTTAACAAATTCAAAACTGAAACGTTCAATGCGTTCCCAAATCATATCGCCTTGAATAAGGTAGATGTATGGTTTCAGGATGAAGCAATGTTTGGTCAACAAAACACCACGACTCGCTTGTGAGCGTAAACAAGTAGCCGCCCACGATGTGTTCAGCAGCAGCAATTTGAATATGCCTACTTGTTTGGTGCTTTCTGTCCGTCCACCAGCGTAACGGCGACCAATATTACCCCGTGCGTTAATATGAATATAATGCACGAACATCTTTCGCTTATATCAAAACAAACACAAGCTGAACGCCATGCTGTTATCATTGTCGATGGGGCGGCATGGCATCAACACTACCTAGCTGACGAGTTTGCTAACCTTTCTATTATCAAGCTCTCACCATACTCACCCGAGTTAAATCCAACAGAGCAGGTATCACAATGGCTTAGACAGAATGAATTAGCTAATCGATGCTTCGAACACTAAGAAGACTGAGAAGACTAAGAAAATAGTGTGCAGCAATGTTGTAGAGCATGGAACAGCTTCATCAGTCATAGCGAAAGGGTCGCCAATCTATGTACTAGAGATTGGATTGAAGTGGGAGATTACTTATGATGATTGGTATTATTCGAATGTCGAACTTGCAGATATTAACCACAGTGATAGTGTATTTCATTTGCATGGCCCAATTTAAAAATAAATATAAAAAACAAATAAAATTTAGGGAAACCAATATGACAAGCAACAAAAAATCGCTACTGCACGCAGCTGGTTTAGCTGCACTGCTTTGTTTATCTTGTGCTGCATTTAGCCAAACAGAGCAAGTTTTAGAGCAAATATCTACTGATAAAATACCGGACGAAAAAGACTGGGATGTACTTAACCCACCTTTTGATTTAGCGACTGTTTCAATCGATACAGACCAAACTACCTGGTCAAGTTTAGATGTGACGCCTGATGGCAAGCAATTTGTCTTCGACATGCTTGGGGATCTATACATCACCGATATAAAGGGTGGGTATGCCAAGGCACTGACTCAAGATTTTGCCTGGAATATTCATCCGGCTATTAGCCCAGATGGAACAAAAATAGCCTTTATCTCTGACAGAGGTGGTTTATCTAACCTGTGGGTGATGGACAAAGACGGCACTCACCTAAAACAGCTCAGCACAGAAAAAAATAATTTAATTCACTCACCCAAATGGAGTCCTGATGGGCAATATATAGCGGTGAGCAAAGGCATTATGTCGAGTCGTAGTATCCCCGCGGGTGAAATTTGGCTATACCATCATTCTGGAGGGGATGGACTGGCCGTGAAAGAACGTGTCAACGGTAAGAAAGACCAAAAAAATATTGCAGATCCCGCCTTTTCACCCGATGGTAAATACCTGTATTTTACTCAAGATGTATCAAGCGGCAGTACCTTTAGCTATAACCGCGATCCTTTAAAAGGTATTTTTGCCATTACCCGATACGAATTAGCCAATGGCGAAGAAGAACGCTTTGTTAGTGGCACAGGTGGCGCAGTTGTTCCGACACCTTCTCCAGACGGTCAACAACTGGCTTTTATTCGAAGAGTAAAAGAAAAAACAGTGCTTTTTATTAAAGATTTGGCGACGGGCATGGAAAAACCTCTGTATATGAATCTTGAACGAGACATGCAAGAAGGTTTTGGATCAGAAGGGTATTTTGCTTACTTTGATTGGACCCCTGATTCCAAACACATCGTTTTCTGGACGGATGGGAAATTTCAAAAGTTAACTGTCAAAGACCAATCTATCACTACCATACCAGTGAATATCAAAGCAGAACTTAAATACGCTGATGCTGTGCGTTTTGATGTAGATGTGGCGCCAGACAATTTTTCTATCAAAATGACTCGCTGGGCACAAAAATCTCCAGATGGAAAATCGATATTGTTTCAGGCATTAGGCAAACTGCATGTTAAAAATATCAAGTCGGGTAAAACAACACGTTTAACCAAACAAAGTGATCACGAAGAACTTTACCCACGCTACTCTAATGATGGCAAAAGCATCGTTTACACCACATGGCACGATCAAAACTTAGGTTCAGTTAGAATCATTAAAACCCGAGGCGGTAAAGGTAAAAAGCTAACAAAAATGCCTGGCCACTATATCGAACCCAGTTTTTCAACTGATGGGAAATTAGTAGTCTATGACAAAGTCACTGGTGGCTACCTCCTCAGTCCTGAATATTCAGTCGAACCTGGGATCTATGTAGCAAATGTTAAAAATGGCGATACGAAACGAATAGCTAAATCGGGAGCAGCACCACATTTTGCTGGCGACAATACTCGCATCTATTTGACTACCTCAGTTGCAGACAGTAGTTATGATGAAACTCAATTAATCAGCTTAGATTTAAATGGTGAAGATAAACGAGAGCATTTATACGGTGCCGATAAAGTAACAGAATATCGCTTGTCCCATGACAAAAAATGGGTCGCGTTTGTACACCAATACAATGCCTATGTTGTACCTTTTGTTGATACAGGTAAACGCGTCGACATTGGCCCTGAAATGTCTTCATTGCCAGTCAAACAAATATCAAGTCGCGCGGGTGAATACTTAACTTGGAGTGCCGACAATCAATCAGTCAGTTGGTATCACGGCGCAACCTTTTATGAGCGCAAACTAAAAGATGCCTTTGCTTTTTTTGCGGATGCGCCACAAGACTTGCCTGAGCCAGTAAGTGAAGGCATTGACTTATCATTTCAACAAAAAGCAGACAAACCTTTAGGCTACAAAGCCTTCGTGGGTGGCACAGTTGTCACGATGCGCGATGCAAATAGGCAACGGGAAGTAATCGAAAATGGCGTGGTATTAATCAAAGATAATAAAATTGTCGCAATAGGCAAATATGAAGATGTGACTATTCCCGATGAAACATTACTTATCGATACCAAAGGTAAAACCATTTTGCCTGG
Organism: uncultured Paraglaciecola sp.; assembly: GCF_943787955.1. Lineage (NCBI taxonomy): Bacteria > Pseudomonadati > Pseudomonadota > Gammaproteobacteria > Alteromonadales > Alteromonadaceae > Paraglaciecola > uncultured Paraglaciecola sp. Next base: position 17,784 of record NZ_CALSOK010000014.1, on the reverse strand, counting down.
GCTAATTGACGCTCACGCCCACGGCTCACAGGGCAGTAATGAGATCATACCGCAGCAAAACTGGAGCATGTTTTCTAATCTCGCATTTGGTGTGACCACTATTCACGATCCATCAAACGATACCACTGAGATATTTTCAGCTGCTGAATTACAAAAGGCAGGCAAGATCGTTGCCCCAAGAATTTACTCTACTGGCACCATTTTGTATGGGGCAGAAGCACTTGGCTACAAAGCTATCATCAACAGTTATGACGATGCCCTATTCCATATGCAAAGATTAAAAGATACAGGGGCTATTTCTGTCAAAAGTTACAACCAACCCAGACGTGACACCCGTCAACAAGTTTTAGCTGCTGCTAAGGAGCTCGGCATGATGGTAGTCCCAGAAGGCGGTGGCAAATTTCAGCAAAACATATCAATGTTAGTCGATGGCCATACAGGTCTTGAACATTCGCTACCCATTGCCAAAGGTTATGATGATTTAACCGCTTTATGGTCAGCGACAAAATTCGGCTACACCCCAACGTTTGTGGTGTCTTACGGTGGCATGATGGGCGAAGAATACTTTTATGACAGAACCGAAGTATGGAAAAATCCCCGTTTAATGCGCTATACCCCGAGCTTTTTAGTGGATGGTCGTTCAATTAGACGCCCTTCAGCACCAGACAATCAATACAATCATGTCGCTGTCGCTGAGTATGCCAAAACATTGCGAGACAAAGGCGTAAGTGTACATATTGGTGCTCATGGTCAACGAGAAGGGTTAGCCTCTCACTGGGAGTTATGGATAATGACTCAAGGTGGGTTTACACCATGGGAAGCCCTTCGAGGAGGAACAATTGACGGTGCAACTCACTTAGGCATGGACAAACAAATAGGCAGTATTGAAGTAGGTAAGATAGCCGATATGATGATTATAGACGGTGACGGACTAACTGATATTCGCCGCAGTGAGTTTGTTGAATATACCGTGTTAAATGGCCGCGTGTATGAAACTGCGACCATGAATGAAGTAGGCAGCAAAAAACAACGTGAGGCCTTTTTCTTCGAACAAAATAACCAATTGTTTATGCCCAAAGCAACACAACAAGCCATAGACGCTAAAGCACAAAAGCATCATTGGGTACATTAGATTTATTCTTCACATGCCTTAACAAACTTTTGTTAAGGCTCTCTACTTTAACAAATGATAAATAAACACTTTCTTCATATGAAAAAAAATTTAGTTTGGGATATCCCTGTAAGATTATTTCACTGGTTATTAGTGCTCAGTTTGTTTGGCCAATGGTTAACTGCTGAGGTATTAGAAAACTCTATGCATATCCATTTCTTCATTGGATATTTTACCTTAGGGCTGATCATATTTAGGCTTCTGTGGGGATTTTTCGGTACAAGATACGCAAAATTTAGCAGTTTTATCGCGGGTCCAAAGGCTATTATCGGCTATTTACAGACACTCGTATCAAAGCAGAAGACTGTTACTACAGGGCATAATCCTTTAGGTGGGTTGTTATTACCTGCGGTGCTTATATTAGTTGGTTTACAAGCCATTAGCGGCTTATTTACTTCTGACGATATAGTCAGTGCTGGACCATACTACGATACAGTTAACAGTACGATACAGAAGTGGATGCAGTGGCTACACCACAATGTCTTTGATGTATTAATCGGTCTGGTCGTTATTCATGTATTAGCAATAACTTGGTATCAATGGGGTCTAAAACATGACTTGATAACGCCCATGTTAACGGGTAAAAAAATAATTGAAACATCCAAGGGCATCCCTCATTCCAAGTTAGTTAGAGCTTTGATATTAGCCATAGTGGTAGTTTTTTTTGTTTACTGGTTGGTTGAAATTAACCCTCCACCAGTAGAAGAATATTATTATTAATTAACGGGCATTTGACTCGCTAGTAGTGAAATGCCCATAAAGTTAGTCTTCTTTATAATTGTCGTGGCACCCTTTACAGCTTTTAAACACTTGACCAATAGCTGGCTTAAACTGATTTGTATCAACCGCTTTAGCCACTTTATTTAAATTGCTAGCAGCCACTGACAAAGCAATTATCTTTTCTTTAAAGTCAGCTTGATTTACCCAAATTTTATCCAACGCAGCGGTATCAACATCAAATCCGGTTGTGTCAGTGGCAAAATAATCGTTTAACATCAAAGACAATTGTTGAAGGCGTAATGAATTGGTTTGCATTGTTTCTACATTAAAAGGGATCGCACCTTTGTTCATCGCTCCCAGTGCGCCCACATTGCTTTTTACAAGTTTGAAAAGAGCTTGTCTAAACTCTGTTACATCTTTAGCTTGTTTACCTGATTTAGCGGGCTCTGCAAACACTGTAAATGTATTCAGCATCGCTGTACCTATAATTACTGCTAAAGCCTTTTTGATCATTTAACTTTCTCCAATGGTTAACGTTGATTAAATTTAGAACGATGACAACAGCTTTATTCTGCCATTGCCACTATTTTGTGTAAACTGATCACCTGAGCTAAACAGGATAATCTAAGGTAGACGATAAAAATTTAGAAAGTATTTTTGCAATATTAAAACAGACTATCCCATCATCACTTAAGCATAAAACCTTTGTTATTAATACCAACTAGATTCTTAGGTACACCTATGTTTGTATCGTGCCATGCCTATCACGTAAACTCTTGTAAAAAACGCCACTTCTTTTTGCTACCCACAAAATTATCGCTAACAACAATTATAACCTGCGAGTGCAGAAGCTTTTAACAGGCGCTTTCTAGACGTGTAAACTAGAGACTGTTCAACTTTCAAAGTATCGAACAAGACTCATAATTATAAGAAAAATAGTGTTTTCTCTCTGTTTTTCTTTGATCGCTTTTAAGATTAAATGGAAACAACATGCTAAAATCCTTTCGCTTTTAAATTTATTAAATTTTATACAAAAGAAATTCGGCATCAAGTCGAAATATCTTGTATAATCCCGCGCAATTTTTACTCAGACTGAAGTTGGAATAATGACAGATTTAGCAAAGTACAGAAACATTGGTATTTTTGCCCACGTTGACGCGGGTAAAACGACTACTACAGAACGAATCCTTAAACTTACCGGTCAAATTCATAAGACCGGTGAGGTACATGACGGTGAATCAACTACCGATTTCATGGAACAAGAAGCCGAGCGCGGTATTACTATCCAGTCAGCAGCAGTAAGTTGTTTCTGGAAAGATCACCGTTTTAACGTTATCGATACTCCAGGACACGTTGACTTCACAGTTGAAGTATATCGTTCGCTTAAAGTATTAGACGGCGGCATCGGTGTGTTTTGTGGCTCTGGTGGGGTTGAACCTCAGTCAGAAACTAACTGGCGTTATGCGAATGACTCAGAAGTTGCACGTATTATCTTCGTAAACAAATTAGACCGAATGGGCGCTGATTTCTATCGTGTTGTAGATCAAACCAAAAAAGTATTGGGTGCTAACCCACTAATTATGGTTTTGCCTATCGGTATCGAAGATGATTTTGTTGGTGTAGTTGATCTGCTTACTCGTAAGGCACACATCTGGGACGACACTGGCCTTCCAGAAAACTACGAGATCTCTGATGTGCCTGCGGACATGGTTGATAAAGTAGAAGAATACCGTGAAATGTTACTTGAAGAAGCATTAGGTCAAGATGATGACTTGATGGAGAAATATTTAGAAGGCGAAGAGCCATCTATTGATGAAATCAAACGTTGTATTCGTAAAGGTACACGTACTATGGAATTCTTCCCAACTTACTGCGGTTCTGCATTTAAAAACAAGGGGGTGCAAAACATCCTTGACGCTACTGTTGATTACTTACCTTGTCCTACAGACGTTGATCCACAACCTCTTACAGACGAAGAAGGCGAAGCAAATGGAAAATTTGCACTTGTTGACGCAAAAGAAACATTTAAAGCACTAGCATTCAAAATTACCGATGACCGTTTTGGTTCCCTTACCTTCGTGCGTATCTACTCAGGTACACTTAAGAAAGGTGATACAATTCTTAACGCGGCTACGGGTAAAACTGAGCGTGTTGGTCGTATGTGTGAGATGCAGGCTGATGACCGTAATGAGCTTAGCTCGGCGCAAGCGGGTGATATCATCGCTATTGTAGGTATGAAAACTAACGTTCAAACAGGTCATACACTTATGCGATCCAAAAGATCCTATCATCTTAGAAGCCATGGTATTCCCTGAGCCAGTAATCTCTATCTCTGTTACACCAAAAGATAAAGGCTCAACTGAGAAAATGGGTATTGCTATCGGTAAAATGGTGGCAGAAGATCCGACGTTCCGTGTTGAAACTGACCAAGATTCAGGTGAAACCATCCTATCGGGTATGGGTGAGCTTCACTTAGATATCAAAGTAGATATCCTTAAGCGTACATACGGAGTTGAATTGCAAGTAGGTGAGCCTCAGGTTGCTTACCGTGAAACGATCACTCAAACAATTGATGATTCATATACCCATAAGAAACAATCTGGTGGTTCTGGTCAATTTGGTAAAATTGATTACATCATCAAGCCTGGTGAGCCAAACACTGGTTTCACTTTCGCTTCTAAAGTTGTTGGCGGTAATGTACCTAAAGAATTCTTCCCAGCGATTGAGAAAGGTTTCAAGAGCATGATGGATACTGGCGTATTAGCTGGGTTCCCAGTACTCGATGTTGAAGTTGAATTGTACGACGGTGGATTCCACGCAGTGGATTCATCAGCAGTTGCATTTGAAATTGCTGCTAAAGGCGCGTTCCGTCAATCAATTCCTAAGGCTGGTCCTCAATTGATTGAGCCTATTATGAAAGTTGACGTTTTTACGCCTGACGATCACGTAGGTGACGTTATTGGTGATTTAAACCGTCGTCGTGGCATGATCAAAGATCAAGAAGCGGGCGTAACAGGTGTGCGTGTTAAAGCTGACATTCCTTTATCTGAAATGTTTGGTTATATAGGAAGTCTACGTACTATGACTTCTGGCCGTGGTCAGTTCTCTATGGAGTTCTCACACTACAGTCCTTGTCCACAAAATGTATCAGAGAAAGTCATTGCAGAAACTAAAGAGCGTAACGCTGCAGCTAAGAAGTAGACACTTCTGACGACTTAAAAAGCCCCATTATTTTTTATTAATGGGGCTTTTTTGATCTTATCTAGTCTTTTAGATTTGAATACTATGACTCGTGACCATATGATAAAGTTAAGTAGAATCATCGTGACAATACTTATTTGATATATATGTTTAACAACTCACATTCATCCCACCCAAATTTTAGGAAAAAACACATGAAATTGAACTCTTTTGCCTTATTGGCAGCATCCTCTTTATTTCTAGCTGCATGCGGCAATGATCAAAAAAGCGAAACCGAAACTACAATCGCACCAGCATCAGAGTCGATAACTGATTCAGCAACAAGTGATGCAAGCGATCCAGCTCTAGCAAGTCTTGAGCAAAAGCTCAGTTATATAGTAGGCACAAATTTAGCTGGCCAATTTAAGCGTGATGAGCTCACCTTTGATGTGAACGCATTTACTATTGCCGTCAATGATGTTATGGCTGGCACAGAGTCCCGTTTATCTCAGGAGCAAATCCAAGAGGCAGTCGCAGCAGTCCAGAAACAAGCTCAGGAAAAACAGCAAATTGCGCAACAAGCAGTTAGCGGTAAAAATAAAGCAGACGGCCTAGCTTATCTTGAGGCAAACGCTATGAAAGAAGGTGTAGTCGTAACAGAAAGCGGCTTGCAATATAAAGAAGTGGTATCTGGTGAAGGCGAAATACCCGCGTCGGATAAAACAGTCGTTGTACATTACAAAGGTACATTAACTGACGGTACAGTATTTGACAGCTCCTACGATAGAGGCGAACCAGCAGAATTCCCAGTGACAGGCGTCATTAAAGGTTGGGTAGAAGCATTACAGCTGATGAACGTCGGTGATAAGTTTGAATTGGTGATCCCCTCTGACCTTGCCTACGGAACAACGGGCAGTGGTCAAGCTATTGGTCCAGATGCGACATTATTGTTTGATGTTGAACTGATTGAAATTAAATAATTCTTAAATAATAGCCTTGTAAGACCCCTTACAAGGCTTTTATTTTAATTTAATCTGCACTTAGCATATGAAATATTCTACGGTGCTTGCAGACATGAATTTCCAAGTACCGCCCAAAATTCTACACACCTCGCACTCTGACTATCAAAGCCACCAACAGACTTACCTGCATGACACTCTAAAAGTAAGCGTCCGGTGATCCACGCCTAGCAGTCATCCATTATTCATTCGAAAATACTTCCTCACTGTAATGGGAGGTATTATGAAGCATAAAACACTAGATGAATGGCAGAAATTGATAAGCCAACAACAAACGAGTGGGTTAGCCATTGTTGATTTCTGTAAAGAGCACAGAGTTAGCACATCAAGTTTTTATAAATTTCGTGGGCGATTACAACAGCAAGTTAACCCGCCTCGTTTTGTAAAAGCTAGCAAGTCTGCTATCGACGCGACTATTCAACCATCAGTATCTGTCAGATTGGGCGAGGTTTCGTTATCTTTTTCGACGTCTTGCGAGCCTGTTTGGTTGGCAAGTTTCGTTAAGGCACTGCAATCATGAGAATGTTCGTTGAGCCAGATGACATTTATTTGCACCTTGAGCATGTTGATTTTAGAAAGTCGATTAATGGCTTGCTGGCGATTATCGAAAGTGAATTAACATTAAACGCATTCTCCGGTGCATTATTTATCTTCTGTAACAAAAAACAAGACAAACTCAAACTCTTATACTGGGATAAAACCGGGTTTGCATTATGGTACAAACGGTTGGAGAAACAACGCTTCAAATGGCCTAAGTGTGGCCAACTCAAACACACTAATTTGAGTGAGCAGCAGTTAACATGGTTGCTCGGTGGCTATGATGTCGTTGGACATCGCAGCTTGGATTACACGGCCTCTGGGTTATAACGTACGATCATAAGTAGCATTTAACGATCACGACTTATTCTAAAAAAGTCAATTAAATCAGTCTGTTATTCGATAAAATACAGACATGATAGAGACGCAATACCAACAACGCATTACTGAGCTGGAAAGCTTATTGGCAGAGAAAGATGCCAAGATAGCATTTCTAGAAGAGCAGTTCCGCCTTGCCCAACAAAAACAGTTTGGTGCCAGCAGTGAAGGTCATCCGGGCCAAGGCGAGTTGTTTAATGAGGTGGAAGCCGAAGTAGAGCAGCTTGACGTTGAGCCAGTACAAGAGACAATTGGATACACCCGCAATAAGCCAAAGCGCAAACCGCTGCCGAAGGACTTACCCCGTGAAGTCGTGGTCATTGATATTGCCGATGAAGATAAAGTCTGTGCTTGCTGCAACGGTGAACTGCATCAGATTGGCGAAGATAAGAGCGAGAAGTTGGAATTTATCCCAGCTAAAGTCAAAGTGATTGAAACGGTACGGCCAAAGTATGCATGCAGAGCCTGCGAAAAAGACGGTACACAAAACCAGATAAAACAGGCGCCTGTGCCAGCCAGCATTATTCCCAAAGGTTATGCCACCCCCAGCTTGCTCAGCCAAATCATTACCAGTAAATACCAATATGGTTTACCGCTTTACCGCCAGGAAAGCCTGTTCAAACAATACGGCATCGAGCTGAGTCGCAAGACCATGGCTGATTGGATGATAAAGTCGCAACTGGCGTTGCAAATACTGTATGAGCGACTGCGGGAAATACTGCTGCAACAATCGGTCATTCAAGCGGATGAGACAACATTAAAAGTTATCGGGGAAGCCAAAACCACCAGTTATATGTGGCTGTATTGCAGTGGCACAGACTCGCCCAACGACAGCTCCACTCCCAATATTGTGCTCTACGACTATCAAAACAGTCGCAGAGGTCAGTGTGCGGTGGATTTCCTCGCCGGATATTCAGGCTATTTGCAAGTGGATGGTTATCAGGGGTATGCCCAAACTCAGGCCACGCTGGTCGCCTGCATGGCCCATGCCCGCAGAAAGTTTGTTGAGGCAGAAACCGCACAACCGAAAGGCAAAACCGGCAAAGCCAATTGGGCACTCAATCAAATCCAAAAACTGTATCGCATAGAAACAAAAATCAAAGGTAAAACAGCACAAGAAAAATACCGAATACGTCAGGCTGACGCCTTACCCTTACTTATGCAATTCAAAGGCTGGCTGGATAAGTCCGCCACAGAGGTACCGCCTAAAACGGCTCTGGGCAAAGCCCTTGCCTACAGCCTGAATCAATGGTCCAAACTCATTCGTTACATTGAAGATGGCAACCTGACTATCGACAATAACCGGGCGGAACGGGCCATAAAACCCTTTGTGATAGGTCGAAAAAACTGGTTATTCTCAAACACGGCTAACGGCGCAAACGCCAGTGCCACACTTTATAGTATTATCGAAACTGCTAAATCCAATGGCTTAGTGCCATTCGATTACCTCAACCATCTGCTAAATGAAATCCCAAGCCTGAAACCAGATGACACTATCGAACACCTGTTGCCATGGAATTGCGCTAAACGCTAGGTGGGATCACCGGACGCTTACCTCTAAAATAATTGACTCATTAATATAACGACCATTAATCCGTGATTCTAGTCCAAAAGCCTTGAGCCATAAAATTTTCATTCACGCCAACTTAATATTTAACATGGGTTGTGGCGCCATTAAGGATAACCATACTGATTTCATTTGTGCCGTTATCAATGACGATGCCCGTAGCCGATACATTATTAACTAATGTAAAAAATGTATCTGTATAATTGGATTTTTCTTGAATAATCTGCCCAATTTTGAGTTCTAACCGCATTACCTAGTGCTAAATTGAGATGCTGAATAGCTCTGTGAGCAATTATCAAAGAGATATACGCAGCGCCTGAATTAGCCACCACATCCACTACTTGTTGTTCAAAAACGACAGAAGGAATCTATCAACACTTCTTTTGCTTGATTATGCGCCTGAACGCTAATACTTATACCATTGGCTGGGATGCGATCTACACCTTATGTATGTAGTAATCGAGCCATGTAGCTCACTCGCATATTATCGGTTGAAGTTTCGTTATCGGTACATCCAATGGAGAAGTCATCTCCTGACCTACTCCAGTTAGAAATACGGTATCAACATTTGAGCAAATCACGTTTTCACCCACAATATATGAAAACTGACTATGTTAGTTTTCATACTTAATTGACTGACAATGCTAAATCCAAAACCTTAAGCTGTTGCGTCAACAAAGACGCCTTGCAACATGTTCGGAGAATGTGAGGAGGTTTTTGGTGCAGCGATTGAATCCGTCACATCTGAGCCAGAACCACCACAACCATTTAGGACAAAAATTGAATCTAAAGTAGAATATTTATCTATTGAACAAATACATATTTAACGCCCGCCCATAATAAATACCTTTAGTATGAGCGGGCGACACGCACTGATCCTCACAACCCGGTTACAATTTAACGCTTAAATAACCGAGTTTTTTGTAACATCACTAAACCTAGAAGCAACAACCAACTGATCCCGCCACCGCCCGCGCTAGAGCCTGAACCGCCTCCACTTGGTGGTGGATTTACTAACGTATTAAGTGTTGGATTGAGGTTGGCAGCGGTATCAGCTGCCGTATCAGTAACCACTATGTCAGAAATGACAACCAAATTATCATCGGTAATTGGCACCTCATTATCTACATCTGTCTGTGTGTAACTGCGAATAGGCAATTCACCAAATGCACCGCCGCCATTCAACAGAGTTAGGGCCGCAATGTCATCAACCACTTGCATTCCGTCACCAATCACCTGACCAAAGACTGTGAACCCGCCAGCGTTTGTGGCCACATCTAAACTATTGGCGTTATTTGATAAATTAATAAACCATTGTGAAGTAGCGCTGTCTGGACTGCTGGTTTTAGCCATCGCGATAGTGCCACGCAGATTGGATAATTTAGGATCATTTGCTACAGGAGTACCTGTTGAAATGCTGTCTAACGAAAAACTATTTACAGCGACAGGGCCGTTATAGGTAAACCCTCCACCCTGGATCACAAAGTTTGATACAGAACGATGTACTACACTGTCTGCATAAGCACCGGAATTGGCATAACTCAAAAAGTTAGCCACTGTTTTTGGCGTTGTATTGTCAAATAAATTGACTTCTATGATACCAAGCGAGGTACGAATTTCGACTACCGTGCTATGCACATTTAACGACATAAGAACAAATAAGGTTGAGGCAAAAATACTAAGCTTACTTTTAAAAAACATAATTAATCAGTTCTTCTTTTAGGAATGGTTACAGGATAAAATATATTCAAGATAATAAAAAGCTAACACTTACATCAATTTGTAATTGAAGTCAGTGCTAGCTTTACCAATGGCATAAGATTAAAAAGGGACTGGGTATTCTTTAAAAACCAGATTGATAGCTTTTATAGCTTCATCCGATAATGGTGTTTTAAACGCTGCTATATTTTCTGTTAAATGCGCCATGTTTGTTGCACCAATAATGGTTGATGTGACACCATCAACTTGATCACACCAAGCCAACGCAAGTTGTGATGGAGTGAGATTATAGGTTTTGGCTAGCTCTACATATCCAGCAGTGGCCCCATGAGTGGCCGGTGTATCCCGGAAAATGCCGTTTCTTTGTTCAAGCGTCCAACGACTACCTTGTGGTAATTTTCCATTTAGATACTTGCCACTTAACACGCCACCCGCCAAAGGTGACCAAGGCAGATAAGCGACATTTTCACGCACACAGTTTTCAATCAAATATGGCCAATCTTTAGCATGTAACAAGCTAAATTCATTTTGAATCGATACCATCTTAGGTAAAGCATGTTGCTGGCTCAATTTGAGGTAAGTGTTTATCCCCCAAGGTGTATCATCTGACAATCCACAAAAACGGATTTTCCCCGCCTTAACGCAGCTATCTAGTGCTTGTAGAATTTCCAACATCTCATTGGTTTCATGTTCAGAGTCAAAGCTTGAAAACGTTACTTTGCCCGGCCAATGTTTTGAAAAATGTGGTGATGTACGATTTGGCCAATGTAACTGAAAAAGATCGATATAATCGGTTTGCAAACGCTTTAGCGAGGCATCTACGGCCTCAATAACACTCTCACCACTAATCTTCGCACCACCACGAAGATAAGGTAAACCAGGCCCAGCAATTTTGCTGGCCAATATGATGTCTTTTCTGCGAGTAGAATTTTGTGCTAACCAACAACCAATAATACGTTCGGTATCGCCGTATTTCTCTCCCGATGGGGGCACTGGGTATAACTCAGCAGTATCAATAAAATTGACACCTTGACTAAGGGCATATTCAATCTGCTCATTAGCCTGCTCTTGAGTGTTTTGTATACCCCAAGTCATACTGCCTAAACAGACTCTAGACACCTGCACACCACTACTTCCTAGCACGCTATATTGCATATATACCCTCCCAAAATGTATTACTTAATGTTTAGCTAATTCTTTAAAGCTGTTCTCGTCATAAGGACCTAAGTTGTTCATCAAAGCTTTATAATATGAACTTCATAATTCCAATCCTTTAAATCGTTTGGCAATCTTATTGTTTGCAACGGCCAGTTTACGCATTAAAAAAAAACATTGATACTCCACATCATCAAGTACCAGTGCAAACGTCCCAATATCCAAACAATCTCCTTTAAGCAACTTTTGAGGTAATCTGCTAAAGCAAGTGTGTAGGGGTTCAATTAATACCCCAGAATTAATAAAGGGATATTCTAATTGATTGAACAAACCCAAGGAATTGAAGTTTGATGATTATCATATATCATCGCAAATCTCTTAAACCACAAAATTTATCTTTCACGTTGTTTAATGCATGTTTTGGCTAACGTCAAAAATTGAACATCAGCGAAAGCAGCTTTCAAATTTCATCGGGAAGCCTTTAAGTGCAAACATTATAGCTAGACTTGGCGAGGCATAATGGGTGGTATCAGGCACTTGTATTACCGCAATCAGTAATGTCCACGAATGTTTAAAATCGTTCCTGATAATGTTGACTCGGAGTATCCGCTCAGCCGCCCATATTTTTCTACAGCCAATAAAAAAGGCCACCTAAGTGACCTTTTTTGAATAAGTAAACGAGTTACTTATATGATTTTAGACACCACACCAGCACCAACAGTACGGCCACCTTCACGGATTGCGAAGCGTAAACCTTCGTCCATCGCGATTGGAGCAATCAGTTCAACAACGAATTTCAAGTTGTCACCAGGCATTACCATCTCTACGCCTTCAGGAAGCTCTACAGCACCTGTTACGTCAGTTGTACGGAAGTAAAACTGTGGACGGTAACCTTTGAAGAATGGAGTATGACGGCCACCTTCATCTTTGCTCAAGTACGTACACTTCAGCTTCGAACTTAGTATGTGGGTTGATTGAACCAGGCTTCGCTAATACTTGACCACGTTCTACGTCTTCACGCTTAGTACCACGTAATAGAACACCAACGTTCTCGCCAGCACGACCTTCGTCAAGCAATTTACGGAACATTTCAACACCAGTACAAGTCGTCTTAACTGTATCTTTGATACCAACGATTTCTACTTCTTCACCAACTTTAACGATACCTTGCTCAACACGACCGGTAACAACTGTACCACGACCTGAGATTGAGAAAACATCTTCGATTGGAAGAATGAAAGGCTTGTCTACATCACGCTCTGGCTCTGGGATGTAGTTATCAAGTGCTTCAGCTAGCTCAATGATTTTAGCTTCCCATACCGGGTCACCCTCAAGCGCTTTTAAGTGCAGAACCTTGGATTACTGGTAAATCATCACCTGGGAATTCGTATTCTGTAAGAAGTTCACGAACTTCCATTTCTACTAATTCTAGTAATTCTTCATCATCAACCATGTCACATTTGTTCATGAAAACGATCATGTAAGGGATACCAACTTGGCGACCTAACAAGATGTGCTCACGTGTTTGTGGCATAGGACCATCAGTAGCAGCAACAACTAAGATACCACCATCCATTTGAGCAGCACCAGTGATCATGTTTTTAACATAATCGGCGTGTCCTGGACAATCAACGTGTGCATAGTGACGTGATGGAGTATCATATTCAACGTGAGACGTAGAAATAGTGATACCACGCTCGCGCTCTTCTGGAGCATTATCGATTTGATCGAATGCTTGATGCAGACCGCCGTAAGTCTTTGCTAATACCGTAGTGATTGCCGCTGTAAGAGTTGTTTTACCGTGGTCAACGTGGCCGATAGTACCGACGTTTACATGCGGTTTAGTTCTTTCAAATTTTGCTTTTGCCATTGTCTATTCCCCAGCAATATACATTAAAAATATAGTTTTTAATTGAGATGGGGGAGAGAATGATGGTGCTGATAGGCAGATTCGAACTGCCGACCTCACCCTTACCAAGGGTGCGCTCTACCAACTGAGCCATATCAGCATCTCACAAAATTGGAGCGGACGGCGAGAATCGAACTCGCAGCTTTAGCTTGGAAGGCTAAGGTATTACCACTATACGACGTCCGCACAATCTACTCTCATACCATATCAAGCAAAAAGTGGTGGAGGGGGCAGGATTCGAACCTGCGAAGGCTGAGCCGTCAGATTTACAGTCTGATCCCGTTGACCGCTTGGGTACCCCTCCAGATTGATGGTGCCGACTACCGGAGTCGAACTGGTGACCTACTGATTACAAGTCAGTTGCTCTACCTACTGAGCTAAGTCGGCTACATCAAGTGGATGCGGATATTAGAGTAATGATTGGGGTCGTGCAAGAGGGAATTTACAAAAAATTGCTTTTTTTATGTTGTTTGTTTAATTTAACGACTTAATGTGCAGTTTTCACGCTTTACGTACATAAATTCACCGGTGTTTTTTTGTAAGAAAAATCAAATTAAACGAAAAAGTCCTCTCAAAACCAGATTGGGAAAAGATAATATTTTTTTATCTTCTTTTAAAATGAGTGAATTTTGACCACCACCTGTCACTAAAACAAAATAATCTTCATATTTATTATTTAAATACTGCTGTGCCATTGTGACAAATCCAGCTTGTGATGCAAGACAACCATAACTGACACAGTTTTCAGTCGTATTCCCTATGTCCAAAATTGCAGGCATATTGTTGTCAGCAAAAACTTGTTGCGTGTTACTGAGTAAAGTTTCACGCATTATCGAAAAACCCGGAGCAATCCATCCGCCCAGATGTTTGTTTTTTACGACAATGTCACAAGTATTAGCTGTGCCTAAATCTATCACAGCCACAGGCAATCTGGTGATTTCACGTGCAGCCAAAATGGCTAACCATCTATCCACCCCTAAGGTTTTGAATTTTTCATAGGCGCATTGTATGCCTAAAGTTTCCGCTTCGGTGTGTATGATTTTGTAAGGCTTATTAAAATCTTCACACAAGCGCTCTAGCTCTGCCAATAAAGACAAATGTCCCACAGATGAAACAAGGACCTCACACGCTGAACTAATATAGGAAGATAAACCGGCAATATCTTGGCAGCACTTAATATCGGATAAGTCCGAGATATCATTCACCATGACATATTTAATTTGGGTATTACCAACATCAACTAAAAGAGCTTTAAATGGGTCTGACACTGATTTCACCTCCATGATAAGCTTTTACGCCTTGCTCTGTTTCTAGCAGAATAGCACCATTTTCATCGATTCCTTGGTTAATACCAGTTATTGATTGTGTACCAATAATGAGTTTTACGGCTTTGTTTGCGTAAATATCTAACGCTCGCCATTTGCTAATAAATGGTTTAAGTCCGTCTCTTTCAAACAATGTGAGGCTTCTAGCCAGTTCATTTATCAAAGTGCCAGCCAAAAAATTACGGTTAATTAATGGATCAGTTAATTGCGCAAGATCAATCCATGGCTGGTCTATTATTTGAACATTTTTTGGTAACGCTACATTAAGTCCGACACCGATAATGGCTTTACAGTTACAACCAATTTTTCCTTCAACTTCTATTAACACACCAGCCAACTTTTTACCTTGGGCATAAATGTCATTTGGCCATTTTAATTGTATACCTTGCACACCGCACTGGTTTAGCGCATCAACAATAGCCACTCCTATGGCCAAACTCAATCCGCCCAGCACAGAATATCCGCCAGAAAAAGACCAATGCATTGACAAATATAAGCTCGCTGCATATGGAGAAACCCATTTTCGACCATGACGCCCTCTACCTGCTGTTTGTGCTTCCGCTAGGCAAGTGTGACCATTTTCGACATCAATAGACTTATCTTTTAAGTATTGATTAGTTGAACCGATGACATTCAAAACTTCTACATCAGCAGAGTGAGTGGAGTCAAGTTGCTCTCTTATCTTTTGGGTATTTAATAGCATGAGCCGTTGAGATAAACAATAACCTTTACCTCTAACACTTAAGATATCGAGCCCTAAGGTGGTGAGCACTTTGATGTGATTAGAAATTTCAGCACTACTTATGCCTAATGTTACGCCTAGTGTTTCCCCTGAATGGAATGTATTGTCATTTAAAATCGAGAGTAAGTTACCACGCACTAATTCTGATGATTGACTCATAAAGCAACTGGCCCATTTTTACCTATTAGTCTGACTTCATTCTCTATTATGATGGAAAACTCGTTGAATACAGTGTCTCTTATATTACGGGCAAGCTGTAAAAGTTGTTCACCTGTACCTGAACCATCATTGGTTAATACAAGAGCCTGATCCGGATGGCAGCCAATGCCACCAATCTTTTTTCCTTTAAAACCTAACTGATCAATAAGCCAAGCGGCGGGTACTTTGACGTTATTGCTGTCCACAAAATAACTAGGAATAGACGGCCAAGTTTGCTGTAATTTATTATATTGACCCATAGCTATAACGGGGTTTTTAAAAAAGCTGCCCGCATTCCCAATTTTTGAAGGGTCTGGCAATTTATCCTGACGCACCTGAACAACTTTGTTAAAGATATCAATAGCACAAGGCTCTATTAACTCTTTCAACTCGCCGTAATGCATAACGGCCTCCCAACGCTTAGGGATAATAAAAGTAACACCAGTAATTACAATTTGGCCTGCTAAACGTTGCTTAAAAATACTGTCGCGGTATGCAAATTCACAACTAAGTGAATCCAGACTTTTATGGGTTTGTTCACTCAAATCATAATAATCAACTTGATGAATAAATTGCTTTATCTCAACGCCATAAGCACCAATATTTTGGATCGGTGCAGCCCCCACAGTGCCAGGTATTAAAGCTAAGTTTTCAAATCCATAAATTTGATGTTGAATACACCAAAGTACCAGTTTGTGCCAATTTTCAGAAGCCCCTACTTTAAGAAGATAGTGCGTATCTGTATGTACAAGGTCGACCCCCATGAAAGCAGGTTTGATGATGGTTCCTTGGTAGTCTTCCAAAAAAACCGTATTGCTACCCTCGCCAAGAATATAAAAGGCAGTATTATTTAATTGACTTAATTGAGCTTGCAGGTCAGCTGCAACATTAACAGACATGACATCATGCGCTAACAAAGGGAAGCCGAAAGAATGTAGAGACGCTAGTGAGTTCACAAGAGATGCCAAGAGAAATTTAAACTCTAGTGTAATCAAGAAAAAAGCTAATACCAGAAAATATCTCGTTCAAGCTTTGAAAATCATTCATTATCTAATTTGGACAACATATTTTACATTTACTAACTGAAAGATTGGCTATTCATACTGTGTTAAATTAAAAAATATCACTTAGTAACAACGATCAAGTACTCACAAAGCAATGAATAACGCCCAATGAACCTGCTCTCTATGTACATGCAAGTTCACACAATGTACCTATTTGATTGATGCATTTATGGTAGCACACTTAGTTAATACATTAGAGGGTCGCTGGAAATTGAACCATTTGGCATAACCGTAATATTTCTGCTTTTTTAATAAAATATGAGCCACTCATCAAACTTCTGAAGATAATAGAATTAATAACGCCTGCAGTATCTTGTTTCGAACTTTATTTCAAGCCTTTCAGTGAGTGTCGTCAGTCAGTAACAACACGCATCAATTCATCTTCACTACCAATGCTAAGCTTATTAAATAGTTAATTTTAAACGTTTTTGATTTACTGTTCACAGACAAGATAAACGCATCGAAGTGAGAGGTACAGCAATGCACAGAACAGCTACCGAATGAGACTCTTACATAGGGAAACCTGAACTATTCAGTATGGGACTATCAAGGATAGTAAAAGGGTGAACGATGCAGATGTGATTATCGAGGTGATGAGTTTGGGACTATCTCAACAGAGATGTATATATGTCTACTCTCGTTTTTTAAAATGCAGATATAAAAAAGGGCCACCCTTACGGATAGCCCTTTCTCTAAATGGGAGCCTGGCAATGTGCTACTCTCGCATGGGGAAACCCCAAACTACCATCGCCGCTAATGTGTTTCACTTCTGAGTTCGGAATGGGATCAGGTGGTGCCACATCGCTATTGTCGCCAGACAAAAACTGTTATCTATCAAGTTTTCACTCAATAAATCAATATGTATAAGCTGATACTCAACTTCCTAAGAAGTTAAGCCGTAATCGAGGCTAAAGAATGTCTCCAGTCTTACTCTATAATCTTGTCTTAATACTTGTCACTCATCAAACGCTTCATGTTTCTTATACCACTCTCTCGTTTATCGCACGCTTTTAACTTTAGCGAGTTAGATACTTGTCAGCAAAACCACGTATTGTGGTTAAGCAATGTATCACGACAACACGACAGTGCGTTTATAAAAA